>SKRI01000034.1 GCA_007118565.1 Gemmatimonadota bacterium
CCGTACCGCTTGGTGACGGCGTGACAGTCGATCAAGGGGTGCGGCGTCGCGGGGTGGAGGGTGATGGATTCTGCCGCCGGCCATCGCGTGCATCGTGCCGGCGCAGGGCGGGGCGGGAACGGAACGTGCCGCCGCGCCCTCCCGATGTACGATGAACGGAGCGATCCCGGAAGATATGGTCTCTGGCTCACCCTTGCCTGGCTGGGGGGCGGCGCATTCCTCGTCAGCGCCCTGACGCTGAACACCGCGTGGGTGGATGCCATGGACGGCACGGTGATCGCCTGGCTCGAGGGCCACCGTGTGACGGTCCTCACCACGGTGGCCCGGGAGACCACGGCGCTGGCGAACGCGACGACCCTGCTGCTCGTCTCCCTGGTGGCGGCCGTCCTGCTGGACGCACACCACCGCCGGCGGCTCTCGCTCCTCCCGCTGGCCGCCATGGTGGTGGCCATCGGGGTCAACTACCTGGCCAAGGCGCTCTTCGGCCGGGACCGCCCGGAGCTGCTCGAATGGCTGACGCACGCCGGGCACCATGCCTTCCCCTCCGGCCACGCCCTTTACGCGGCCGCGGGGTTCATCACCCTCGCCTTCTCACTGAGCTGCGTGACCGCGATTCCCTGGATCCGCTGGGCCGTCTGGATCGTGGCCGTGGGGCTCGTCCTCGCGGTCGGCCTCTCGCGCGTCTACCTGGGGGTGCACTGGCCGTCGGACGTGATCGGGGGCTGGGGGCTGGGGTGCGCGGTGGCAGGGGGCGCCATCGCGGTGGCGGGCCGGTGGCGGCCGGTGGAGGAGTGAGCCGGTGACCTCCTCCCGCGCCGGAGCGAAGGGACGCGGCCCGCGCGCGCGCCGTCCGCGGCGGCAGGTCCGCAGACGGCGGCCCCGCCGGGGACGACGCCAGCCCACCGGTGGAGCGCAGAGCCAGCTCCGCCACTTCCGGCAGGCGACCATCGTGGCGGTCGCCATCACCTCCTTCCTCCTGCTCCTCCTGGCGCCGGCGGAGGAGGCGCCCGCCGTGCAGGAGGAAGGCGCCCCCGCGCAGGTGGAGGAGCGGGAGATCCCGGATACGGTCTCGATCATCGAGCCGGTCCCGGTGGAGGAGCTCCAGCCGGCCGAGCCCACCGAGGATCCGGACGAGGCGCTGCAGGACGCGACTCGCGAGGCGCGGGAGACGCTCGAGGAGCTATGGGTCGGGCTGGTGAGCAATCTTCCCAAAATCCTCATCGCCATCGCCATCCTCTTCCTGGCCTGGCTGGCCACGCAGATCATCCGGCCGGTGGTGCGCCGGGTGACGCGGGGATGGGAGCGCGCCAACGCCCTCGGCGTGCTGCTCTCGGTCTCCATCTGGCTGCTGGCGCTCGGCATCGCGGTGAGCGTCATCGCGGGAGACATCCGGGCGCTGATCGGCTCCATCGGCCTGGTGGGGCTGGCCCTCTCCTGGGCGCTGCAGACCCCGATCGAGAGCTTCACCGGCTGGCTGCTCAACTCGTCCCGCGGCTACTACCGGGTGGGAGACCGGATCGCGGTCGGCGATATCTTCGGCGACGTCTACCGGATCGACGCGCTCACCACCACCGTCTGGGAGTACGGCGGTCCGGACCGGGCGGGCGGGGCCATGGTCACGGCCGAGCAGCCCACGGGGAGGCTCATCACCTTCCCCAACAACGAGGTGCTGGCGGGCAGCATCGTCAACTACACCCGCGACTTCCCCTATGTCTGGGACGAGCTGACCGTGCCGGTGGGCAACCGCTCCGACCTAGACTACGCCATGCAGGTCCTGAAGAAAATCGCGGACGAGGTGGTGGGGGAGATGATGCGGGAGCCCGCCGGGAGGTACGAGGAGCTCCTGCGCCGCTCGCGGCTGGAGACGGAGGTGGCGCGGGAGCCCGAGGTCTTCGTGTCCCTCGACGACTCCTGGACCAACCTCACCATCCGGTATCTGGTGGCCGCGCGCGAGCGTCGGCGGTGGAACAGCCGCCTGGCCAAGGCGGTCATGGCGGAGACCAACCGCGAGGAGCACCAGGAGAAGATCCGCTCGGTCGTGCCGCGCCGGCAGATCCAGATGATCGACGCCGACGGTCGCGCCGTCCACCCGTACGCGGACGAGCCGCCACCGGAGCGCCCCGACAGCTGACCGCACCGGACGCGTGGCGCACCACGCTCCGGACTCACCGATGATTCCACAGCGAAGATGTCCCAGACCCTCAGCCACACCCTCATCACCGCCTCGGACGATGCCCCCGAGCGCTGGCTCTACGTCCTGCACGGCATCTACGGGATGGGCCGCAACTGGGTGAGCATCGCTCGGCGGCTCGTGAAGGCGCGGCCCGACTGGGGCGTGGTGCTGGTCGACCTGCGCATGCACGGCGACTCGCAGGGCTTTGCCCCGCCGCACACGGTGGAAACCGCGGCCGGGGATCTGGACGACCTGATCCGCATCACCAAGCGTTCCGCGGACGCCGTGCTCGGCCACTCGTTCGGGGGAAAGGTCGCGCTCCTGCACGCGGCGCGGAGCGAGGCTCCTCCCGCGCAGGTCTGGATCATCGACTCCACCCCGGAGGCCCGCGAGCCGTCGGGAACCGCCTGGGAGGTGATCGAGGTGCTCCGCTCGCTCCCCGACTCGTACGACGACCGCGCCGAGGCGGTCGAGAGCGTCATGGAGGCGGGCGGCTTTCCGCGGCCGATGGCGCAGTGGCTCTCCATGAACCTGGAACATGAGGGAGAGCGCTACCACTGGCGGATCGACGTGGACGCCATGGAGGCGCTGCTCGAGGACTTCTTCGACCGCGACCTGTGGGGCGTGGTGGAGGATCCGCCAGCGGGGAGCGAGATCCACTTCGTGAAGGCGGAGGATTCGGAGACGCTGCGCGAGGAGGTAGCGGAGCGGGTCGAGCGCGCCGGAAAGGAGACGGAGCGCGTCCACCTCCACCGCATGCCCGGCGGCCACTGGCTGAACGTGGAGAACCCGGACGGGATCCTCGAGCTCCTCTCGTCGCGGCTCGTCGGCACCTCCGATCGATGACCTCGGGCCCGGATCCCATGCACACGGTGCAGGCACACGGCGCGGAGATCCCGGCGCTCGGCTTCGGTACCTGGGAGCTGACCGGGGACGAGGCGGTGCGCGCCACCGTGCGCGCCCTCGACGTGGGCTACCGGCACATCGACACCGCGCAGATCTATGGGAACGAGGCCGAGGTGGGGCGCGCGCTGGCCGAGTCGCCGGTGGCGCGCGACGACGTCTTCCTCACCACCAAGGTGTGGGTGGAGCACCACGGACGGCGGGAGATGGCTCCCTCGGTGGAGGAGAGCCTGCGGAAGCTCGGGACCGACCGGGTGGATCTGCTCCTCCTCCACTGGCCGAGCCGGGATTTGCCGCTGACCGAAACGCTGGAGGCGCTCGCCGCGGTCCGGGAGCGGGGGCTCACCCGCCACATCGGGGTGAGCAACTTCACCCCGAGCCTCCTCGCGGAGGCAACCTCCCTCAGCCCCGCGCCGCTGGTCACCAACCAGGTCGAGTACCACCCCTTCCTCGACCAGCGGAAGGTGCTGCGGGCCGCGCGGGAGGCGGGCATGGGGCTGACCGCCTACTCGCCGATCGCCCGGGGCCGGGTGATGGAGAGCGAGGCCCTCCGGGAGATCGGCGCACGGCACGGCAAGTCCCCGGCGCAGGTGGCCATCCGCTGGCTCCTCCAGCAGGAGGGCGTGGCCACCATCCCCAAGGCGGCGCGCCCGGAGCACTGCGAGGAGAACTTCGGGGTCTTCGACTTCGCGCTGGACGAGGGGGAGATGCAGGCGATCCACGGCCTCACCGAGCCCGGGGGCCGGATGGTGAGCC
>SKRI01000177.1 GCA_007118565.1 Gemmatimonadota bacterium
CTCGCCCCTCATCACCCACACCCTTCCCCTCGACCGGCTGGACGAGGCGCTGGATCTGGTTGAAGAGAGGCCGGACGGGTTCCTGAAGGCGGTGGTGGTGCCGTGACCGGACGGGCTGACCGACGACTCCCGCGGATCGGGTTCCTGGGGGTGGGGTGGATCGGGCGCGCGCGCATGGAGGCGGTGGTGGAGAGCGGCGCCGCCACCGTGGCCGGGATCTGCGATCCCTCGCCGGAAACGCTGCGAACCGCCCGGGATCTCGTCCCCGAGGCCGAGCCGGCCGAGGACCTCGAGGCGCTCCTGGCCCTCGACCTCGACGGTGTTGTCATCGCCACCCCGAGCGCGCTGCACGCCGCGCAGGCCCGGCGCGCGCTGGAGGCGGGCGTCGCGGTCTTCTGCCAGAAGCCGCTCGGCCGGACCGCCGCCGAGGCCGAGGGGGTGGTGGAGGCCGCCCGCCGGGCCGACCGGCTCCTGGCGCTCGACCTCTGCTACCGGGATACCGCCGTGGCGCGCGCGATCCGGGAGGAGGTGGGCTCCGGTGCGCTAGGTCCGGTCTATGCGGCGGACCTCGTCTTCCACAACGCCTACGGACCGGACAAGGAGTGGTACTACGATCCCGTCCGCTCGGGCGGGGGGTGCCTGGCCGACCTCGGGGTGCACCTGGTGGACCTCGCGCTCTGGATGCTCGACTTCCCGCCGGTAACCGGGATCGGCGGGCGGATCTACGCCGGAGGCGAGCTGCTGGGCGACGATCCTGACCGGGTGGAGGACCATGCGATCGCCCAGCTCGAGCTCGACGGTGGCGCTACGGTGCGAATCGCCTGCTCCTGGAACCTCTCGGCCGGCACCGATGCCGTCATCTCCGGCACCTTTCACGGGTCGAAAGCCACCGCCGCCTTCCGGAACGAGGAGGGCTCCTTCTACGATTTCCGGGCGGAGCGTTACGACGGCCGCAGCCGAACCGTGCTCGCCGAGCCGCCGGACGCGTGGGGCGGGCGGGCCATCGTGGGCTGGGCCCAGCGGCTGGCGCGCGATCCCGGGTACGACCCGGATGCGGAGCGGCTGGTCGAGCTCTCGCGGGTGATCGACGCGGTCTACGGGCGCCGGAGCCGACCGGCCGACGCAGCCACGCGGGCGGACGCGGCGTGAGCGGGTGGCCGCTTCGCATCCTGCTGACCACCGACCTGGTCGGCGGGGTCTGGAGCTACACGGTGACGCTGGCGAACGCGCTGGCGGCCCGAGGGCACGCGGTGCTCGTCGCCGTCATCGGGGAGATGGAAGCCTCGCGAGCGGGCGAGCTCCTTCCCGAGATCCGGGTCGTGGCGAAGCCGCTGCGGCTGGAGTGGATGCCCGGGGGAAATGCGGACCAGGCGGCCGGGGCGGAGTGGCTGGCGGCGTTGGCGTCGGATTCGGGGGCGGACCTCATCCACCTGAGCCAGCACTCATACGCCGCCTTCCCCCTCGGCGCACCTACCCTGGTCGTCGGCCACAGCGACGTGCTCTCCTGGTGGAGCGAGGTGCGGGGCACGCCGGCGCCGGCGGAGTGGGAGACGTATGCCGCCGGGGTGCGCAGCGGCCTCGAGGGCGCCAACCTCGTGGTCACGCCCAGCCGCTATCAGTCGGACCTCCTGGCGCGGCACTACGGGCGGGGCGCGGACCGCGTCATCCCGAACGGGGTGGGCTTTCCGCCGCCGGATGAGCGGGGAAACGAACCGCGTGACGATTCGATCCTGACGGCCGGACGCGCCTGGGACCCGGCCAAGGACGTGGAAACGCTCGACGGCGCCCTCGGGATTCTCGGGGTCGACGCGCCGCCGGCGGTCCTCCTCGGCGACACCGTCGATCCGCAGGGGGGAGAGGTATCCTTCCGGTTCCTGAGGGCCGAGGGGCGGCGCCCCTCCGCAGAGGTGCGCGAACGGATGCGCCGGAGCGCGCTCTACGTGGCCGCCAGCCGGTACGAGCCGTTCGGGCTGGCGCCGCTGGAGGCGGCGCTCGAGGGGTGCGCGCTGCTGCTCAGCGACATCGGCTCCTTCCGCGAGCTCTGGGACGGCTGCGCCGCCTTCTTCCCGCCCGGGGATGCGCGGGCGCTCGCCGCGGAGATCCGCCGCCTGGGCGGTGACCCGCATCGCCGGCACGAGCTGGCCGGAGCCGCTGGGCGCCGCGCGTGTGAGCGGTTCAGCGTCGAGCGCATGACGGACGAGTACCTCGATCTCTACCGCACCCTCATCCCGGCGCACGCGCCGGACATGCACCCGATCCCGACCCGATGAACTTCGTCTTCTTCGTCCACAGCGCCGCCTCCGACTGGAACCACGGGAACGCCCACTTCCTGCGCGGGCTCATGCGGTCGCTGGCCGCAGCGGGGCACCGGGTCCGCAGCTACGAGCCGGACGACGCCTGGTCGGTGAAGAACCTCGTGGCGCAGCACGGCATCGGGCCGGTGATCGACGCGGCGCGGGAGTTCCCCGAGTTCGACATGCGCGTCTACAACGAGGGTGATCCGGAGATCATCGACAAGCTCGAGGTCATCACCGCCGACGCCGACGTGGTGGTGGTGCACGAGTGGAACTCGGCGCGGATCGTCGGCGCCCTCGCCGACGTTCGCCGGCGGCGCAGCGACCTCCTCCTCCTCTTCCACGACACGCATCACCGGGCGTGGAGCGACCCGGCCTCGATCGGCCGCTTCAACCTCGCCTCCTTCGACGGGGCGCTGGTCTTCGGCGAGGTGCTGCGGAAGATCTACCGCGACCGCTTCGGCGTGGAGCGCAGCTGGACCTTCCACGAGGCGGCCGACACCCGGCTCTTCCGCCCGCTCGATCGGGAGAAGCGGGACGACGTGGTCTGGATCGGCAACTGGGGAGACGGCGAGCGCACCCGGGAGCTGGAGGCCTTCTGGCTCGCGAGCGCTCGCCAGCTCGGTCACCTCGACTTCGCCGCCTACGGCACCCGCTACCCGCGCCCGGCGCTGCAGGCGCTGCGCAGGGCCGGCGTCGAGTACCGCGGGTGGGTGGCGTCCCGGGCGGTGCCGGAGGCGTATGCGTCCGGGCGCACGACGCTGCACATCCCCCGGCGCGCCTACACGGAGTCGCTCCCCGGCATCCCCACGATCCGCGTCTTCGAGGCGCTCGCCTGCGGCATCCCCCTCATCTCCACCCCCTGGCAGGATGTGGAGGGGCTCTTCCGCCCCGGGGACTTCGCCGTGGCCCACACCCCGGACGAGATGGTGGAGACCATCCGGCGGCTGACCGAGGACGAGGAGGCGGCCGCGGCGCAGGCCGAGCGGGGGCTGGCCACGCTGCACGATCGGCACACCTGCGACCACCGGGCGGAGGAGCTGTTGGAGATCGTGGCCGGGCTCGGGCGCGCCGGCTCTGCCTCGCAGCCCGCCCGGAGCGCGGGATGAGCCGCATCACCCTCTTCGGCTCCTCCCTCGTCTCCTCCTACTGGAACGGTGCGGCCACCTACTACCGGGGCATCCTCTCCGCCCTGACAGGGCGCGGACACGACATCACCTTCTGCGAGCCGGACGCCTTCGGCAGGCAGGAGCGGCGCGACCTGGAGGAGGATCCGCCGTACGCGCGGGTGCGGGTCTACCGGAGCGAGGCGGAGCGTGACGCGCTCCTGGAGGAGGCCTTCAGCGAGAGCGATTGGGTCGTCAAGTGCAGCGGGGTGGGGGTCTGGGACGCGGAGCTGGAGGAGGCCGTCGCCCGCGGCGGCGGCAGGGGGGTGCGGACCGCCTTCTGGGACGTCGACGCGCCGGCGACGCTGGCGCGTCTCAG
>SKRI01000239.1 GCA_007118565.1 Gemmatimonadota bacterium
CCCGCGACGAAACGTGAGGGAGGGGGGTGAGGCCCCAGAGGTGTTGCGCGGTGAGGAGTTGTCTAATTTGTACAATCTTTGTATAATCTTAGCACAGAGGTTTACAAACTCTGTACACCGCTGTTCTCACTTCCCGAGACGCCCCGAGACGGGGCAGGAGACTTTCATGAACGTTCCGCTCAAACTGTCGCGAATCCCCGCGGCTGCCGCCGTCCTCTCCGTCATCACCGTGGCGGCCGCCTGTGGCGAGTCCACCACCACTCCTCCCGCGCCGGAACCGAACATCGTCGAGGTCGCCGAACAGGCCGGCAGCTTCCAGACGCTCCTGGCCGCCGCTGAAGCCGCGGGGCTCGCAGAGACGCTCGCCAGCGAGGAGCTCACCGTTTTCGCCCCCACAGACGAGGCCTTCGCCGCCCTTCCGGACGGCGTAGTGGAGTACCTGCTCGACAATCCGGAGCTGCTCGCCGAGGTGCTCACCTACCATGTGGTGGCCGGACGGGTGACGGCCGCGCAGGTTGCGGGGGTTAGCTCCGTGGAGACGCTGAACGGTCAGTCCGTAGCAGTGGCGACTGAGGGCAGCACCGTCAGGATTGGAACGGCCACGGTCGTTCAGGCCGACATCGAGGCGAGCAACGGGATCATCCACGTCATCGACGACGTGCTCACCCCGCTCGTGGACCTCGTCACCACCGCCCGGCTGAACGGCAACTTCACCACGCTCCTCGCCGCGCTCGAGGCGGCGGGGCTGGACGAGGTCCTGAGGGGAATGGAGGGGGAATACACGATCTTCGCGCCGACCGATGCCGCCTTCGCCGAGATTCCGCAGGATGATCTGGACGCGCTGCTCGCCGACTCCGATGCTCTGACGGCGGTCCTGCTCTACCACGCCGCCTCCGGGACGATCCCGGCATCCGAGGTGGTGACACGGTCCAGCATCGAAACGCTTCAGGGCGGCAGCCTTTCAGTGTCCGTCAACGGGGACGTCGTGACGGTGGGAAGCGCCACCGTGGTGGCCACGGACGTTGCGGCCAGCAACGGAGTCATCCACGTCATCGATGGCGTGCTGATCCCGTAATCCCGACCACGGCCTTACTTCATCCGCGCCCGGCGGCCCGCAGGGGTCGCCGGGCGTCGTCGTTTCGGGTCAGAAGGGAAAGAAGAGGGGGACCACCAGGAGAGTGGCCACGAGGATAGCCGCCTGAACGATGATCCCCACGCGGAAGAAGTCGCCGAAGCGGTAGGCACCCGGCCCCAGGACCAGCGTGTTCACCGGGGAGGCGACCGGGGTGGCGAAGGCGGTCGATGCCGCCACGGCAATCGTCATCAGGAAGGGGTAGGGAGACAGCCCCATCTCGAGCGCCGACTGGAAGGCGATGGGCGCCAGGAGCACGGCCGTGGCGGTGTTCGAGATTACCTGGCTGAATCCGGAGGTGATCAGGAAGAGGACCGCCAGCATGGCGATCGGACCCGCCGCGCCGACCGGCGCGATCTGCTCGACGACGAGCTGGATGGCGCCCGTCTTCTCCATGGCGGTCGCCATGGGGAGGATCCCCGCGATCAGCACCACGCTCTCCCAGTTGACCGACCGATACGCGTCCTCCACGTCGATGCAGCGGGTGAGCACCATCGCGACCGCGGCCACCATGACCGCCGTGACCGCCGCGACGATCTCGAAGGTCATGAGCACCATCATCCCCACCATCACCGCGATGGCGAGCGGCGCCCGCGCCGCGGCCGGTGCCGGCCGGTCGCTCTCCGGAGAGCGGGAGATGACAACGAAGTCGTTCCCCTCCTCTCGCAGCATGTCGATTCGCTTCCACGGCCCCGCAACCAGGAGCGTATCCCCGAAGGTCAGCGGCACGGAGGCGAGACCCTCGTCCAGCGTCTGCCCCCCCCTCCAGATCGAGACCACGTTCACTCCGAAGCGCTCGCGGAAGCGGACGTCCTTGAGGGTGCGGCGGAGGAGCCGGGACCGCCGGGTGAGGAGAACCTCCGCCAGCCCGAACTCGGAGAGCGGCTCGCCGGAATCGAGCGAGCGGGCCGGGAGGCGCTCGAGCCGCTCGGTCTCACAGAGCGCCTGCACCGCCCCGGGCGGACCCTGCACCTCGAGCTCGTCGCCGGGGAGGAGCGGACCCCGACGACGGCGTCGCGTATCTCCCCCACCCCGGCGGGAAGCCGAGACCCTGCGGACATGCAGTACGCCGACGCCGTAACGCCCCCTCAGGTCGGCGTCCACGACGCTTCGCTCCACAAGCGACGACTCCTCCGTGACCCGCAGGCGGAAGAGCCGGTCGGAAAGCCCGTACGTCTCGCTGATCTCCGCGGGGGTCAGGGCCGGCTCCCCGGTCCGGGCCGCCGAAGCGGGCGCGCGTGCGGGTAGCAGGCGGAGCCCGACCAGCGTCATGACCGTCACCCCGACCAGCAGCATCACCAGCCCGACCGGGGTGAAGGCGAAGAAGCCGAAGGGCGCCATACCCTCGGCCTGCAGATGATTCGAGACGACGATGTTGGGCGGAGTGCCGATCAGAGTCAGCATCCCGCCGAGGAGTGCTCCGAAGGAGAGGGGGATGAGCAGCTTCGACGGGCTGACTCCCGCCTTCCAGGCGAGCGTCACGATTGCGGGAAGGAGGACCGCCACGGTGCCGGTCGAGCTCATGAAGCCGGAGAGCACGGCGGCGGTCAGCATCACGAAGACCGCCATGCGCACCTCGCTCTTTCCCGCCATCACCCCGATTCCCCGCCCCAGCCTCGCCGCCACCCCGGTTCTGAAAAGGGCGCCGCTCACCACGAAGAGCCCCGCGATCATCAGCACGACAGGATCCGAGAACCCGGCCAGCGCCTCCGCGGGCGTCAGGATGCCGGTGAGGGTGAGCGCCAGGAGGGAGAGGAGCGCGACGAGGTCGAGCCGGAGCAGGTTGCTGATGAAGAGCGCGATCGTCGCCGCGAGTATGCCGAACACCAGCAGGACTTCCGGGCTCATCGAGGATCGGTCGGGGTTCTCGGGTGCTCGTCCGCTTCGGGTCGCTCGGATCGGAGGTCAGACCGGCGGGTCGCGCTCCGGCGGCCTGCTACCGGTTCGACCAGTGGATGTGGCGGATCCGCCAGCCCTCTCCAACCGGCACGAGGACCATGGTTTCGACGCCTCGAGAATCGACTTCCCGGTCGCCCACCGTACCGCGAACGTGCGACTCGGAGAGGTAGATCACCGCATCGCCCGTCATCACCATCTGCTCGTCCAGAAGCTCCCGCTCGCTGGCGGCAGCGAAGCGGATGTCGGCCGCGAGGTGGCCGGCGCGGTACTCCTCCACCGTCTCTGCGTGACCCGCCTCGTAGATGACGGCATCGGGGTGGAGCAGCTCGAGCACCCGGGCGGAGTCTGCCTCGGCGAGGGCGCGGTGGAAGTCCTCCACCACGGTGCGGGCGGCCTCCGGGTCGACTGCAGCCCTCGTCACGTCCACCTCGCCGGCCTCCTCCCCCGTAGGCGGGGTGGCAGCGTCGTCCGCCGGCTGACAGGCGAGGGCGGCGAGAAGAACGAGCGGGAGGAGGATGCGCAAGGTCATGGTCGCGTTGTGCGAGGGGGGAGGAGAGAGTAACCCGCTGGCAGGGGGATCGCCACCGACTAGCGCCGGGAGCCCGGCTTCGACCCGTGGCGCGTTCACCCCGCCCGCGCCACGATCTCCCGCCAGATGCCGTCGCGACGTACCTCGATGATCTCGAGGCCCGCCTTGCGGATGTTCTCCTCGGTGCGGCGGTTGATCTCCGGGCCCATGAG
>SKRI01000056.1 GCA_007118565.1 Gemmatimonadota bacterium
GGACGTCCACTGCGGCCGCGGCGAGCCGGACTCGCTGCGGCCGCTCTTCGCGAGGGCTGCCGAGGAGGCCGACGTCCTCCTCCTGGCGGGGGACGTCACCGACCACGGTCGTCCCGCGGAGGGCCGGGCGCTGATCGAGGAGCTGAAGGAGGCGGGGGAGCTTCCCGTGCTGGCCGTCCTCGGCAACCACGACCACGAGGCGGGCGAGCACGACGAGCTCGTGCGGATCCTCACCGACGGCGGCATTCGTCTCCTGGACGGGGAGGCGTGCGAGGTGGAGGGTGTGGGGTTCGCCGGCGTGAAGGGGTTCGCGGGAGGGTTCGGCTCCGCGGTTCTGGAGGGGTGGGGTGAAGCAGTCCTCAAGCGTTTCGTGGACGAGGCGGTGGAGGAGGCGCTCAAGCTCGAAAACGCGCTCGCGCGGCTGACGACGCCCGCGCGCATCGCCCTCCTGCACTACGCTCCGATCCGGGAGACGATCGAGGGGGAGGCGGTGGAGATCTTCCCCTTCCTCGGGACAAGCCGCCTCGAGGACGCGCTCAGCCGGTTCCCCGTCTCCGCCGTATTCCACGGGCACGCCCACATCGGCAGCTTCGAGGGGCGCACCAGGGACGACGTGCCGGTCTACAACGTGAGCGTGAAGGTGCTCGAGAAGACCTTTCCGGACCGGATCCCGATCCACGTCATCGAGGTCCCCTTGGACGGATCGGACGTCGCCTCCCCCGCAGACCGTCAGAGTGGCTGAGCCGGGCATTTGCCCGCAGGCTCCGCACCCTTCATACTGGCTTCAGCCCGTCACTCCCAACCCTACGCACCGATGCCCGACGCCATGAGCACGGAAACCCGCACCGAGCGCGACTCCCTGGGTGATATGCAGGTCCCCGCCGACGCTCTCTACGGCCCGCAGACGCAACGGGCGGTGGAGAATTTCCCGATCAGCGACCTGCGCTTCCCGCGGCGGTTCATTGCCGCGCTCGGAATCGTCAAGCACGCCTGCGCCCGGGCGAACATGGATCTCGGGGAGATGGATGCGAAGCTGGGAGATCCCATCTCCCGGGCGGCCCGGGAGGTGACCGAGGGGAGGTGGGACGACCAGTTCGTGGTGGACATCTTCCAGACGGGCTCCGGGACCTCCACGAACATGAACGCGAACGAGGTCATCGCCCGCCTGGCTACCCGGATCACCGACGATGCCGAGGCGCGGATCCATCCCAACGATCACGTCAACATGGGGCAAAGCTCCAACGACGTGATCCCGACGGCCATGCATGTGGCAGCCCGGGTGGCCATCGCGGAAGAGCTGCTGCCGTCGCTGGAGCGGCTGGCCGAGGCGCTGGACGCCAAGGCCGAGGAGTTCGACGATGTCGTAAAGAGCGGGCGCACCCACCTGATGGACGCGACCCCGGTGCGGCTCGGGCAGGAGTTCGGCGGCTTCGCGGCGCAGGTGAGGCACGGCATCCGCCGGGTCCAGTCCGCGGCGGCGGACATGGCGGAGCTGGCGCTCGGCGGCACCGCGACCGGGACGGGCACCAACCGCCTCCCGGACTTCCCGGAGCGCGCCATCGCCCACATCAGCGACGAAACCGGCATCGAGTTCCGGGAGGCGGACAACCACTTCGAGGCGCAGGGCGCGAAGGACGCCTACGTCTTCGCCTCGGGCGCGCTCAACACCGTGGCCGTCTCCCTCCTCAAGATCGCCAACGACATCCGCTGGCTCGGGAGCGGGCCCACCTCCGGTCTCTCCGAGATCCGGCTCCCGGCGGTCCAGCCCGGCTCGTCGATTATGCCGGGGAAGGTCAACCCGGTCCTCTCCGAGGCGCTGATGATGGTCTGCTCCAAGGTGATGGGGAACCATGTGACGGTCACGGTGGGCGGTCAGCACGGCAACTTCGAGCTGAACGTCATGATGCCCGTCATGGCACATGCACTCCTGGAGTCGATCCACATCCTGGCCACCGGGTGCGACGCCTTCCGCACGAGGTGCGTGGACGGGATCGAGGTGGACCGAGATCGCTGCCGCGAGCTGCTGGAGAAGAACCCCTCCATCGCCACCGCGTTGAACGCCCACATCGGCTATGACGAGGCCTCGGCCGTGGCAAAGGAGGCGGCCGCGAACCGCGAGTCTGTCCGCGACGTGGTGAAGCGGCGTGGCCTGCTCGACGAGGCGAAGCTTGACGAGGTGCTGGACGTGCGGGAGATGACGGAGCCCGGCGTACCGGGGAAGTAGCCGCCGGATCGACACCAACCTGAAATCGCGATGAGCAAGACGGCCAGAGTCGCCGGAACGGGGAGCTTCCTTCCCCCCACCGCGCAGAGCAACGCCGATCTGTACGGCCTCGAGAGCATCCGCCGCAACTTCGACGTGGAGCGCGCCCGCGCCTCGCTTCGGGAGATCGAGGGGGTAGAGGATCGCTCCCCGGTCGAGGTGTTCGATCTCTGGGCACGGCAGGTGACTGGCATAATCGAGCGCAGGGTGACGCGCCCGGAGGACGGGCATACCACCGAGTCGATGTGCGCGGAGGCTTCGCGGAGGGCGCTCGAAGCGGCCGGCATGTCGCCGGATGCGCTCGATGCGATCCTGATCGGATCGGTGACGCCATCGGACTCCGTACCCAACGCCTCTGCCACGGTGGGCTCGATGATCGGGGCGCCGCGTGCCGGAGGCTTCACCCTGAACGGGGCGTGCACCGGCTTCATCCATGTGATGGCGACCGGCTACGCCATGATCCGGAGCGGGATCGCGGAGAATGTGCTGGTGTGCGCGGGTGACGTACTCACCCGCATCACCAACTACGAGGACCCGACGACCGCCGTCCTCTTCTCCGACGGGGCCGGCGCGGCCGTCCTCACCGCGTCGGGGAACGGCGGCTTTGCGGGCCCGCCGACGCTGAGCGCCGACTATGCCCGGGAGCACCTCTACATCCGGGGCCAGGGGTGGGAGGAGGCAGACGACCCGAATCCCAAGCTGCGCATGGGTGGAGGTCCCAAGGTGCTGCGGCGCGCCATCAACGCCATGGCCTCGGTGGCCGAGCGCGCGCTGGAGGAGGCGGGCGCGGACTGGAGCACGGTGGACCTCGTCGTCCCGCACCAGGCCAACCTTCGCATCACCCGCGGGCTCGAGAAGCATCTGGCCCTTCCGAAGGGCCGGGTGGTCCACAACATCGAGCGCTACGGAAACTGCTCGGCGGCCACGGTGGGCATCGCCCTCGACGAGGCGCTGCGGGGGAAGCACGGGGAGGTGCCGCGCCCGGCGCGGGTGGTCCTCACCGCCGTGGGAGGCGGCTACACCACCGGCGCCGCGGTCATCGATATGTAGGACGGAAAGTCGGGCAGCGCCGTCAGCCGACCGCCTTCCGCCGCCCAAGCCATCGCCGGTACGGTCGGGAGGTCAGCACGAAGAGGACGAAGCCGGCGATGATGGTGACGACCGCCAGCACGGACATGATCCGGAGCAGCCAGTTGTTGAAGTCGTCGCGCGTCCGGTAGTCCATGGTGTGCAGCATCCAGAAGAAGTCGAAGATCCTCCACTGGGTGTTGCGCACGGTGCGGACGGTGCCGTGCTCGGCGGGAACGTAGGAGCGCGCGCCGGACCGGTGGTCCCAGTGGACCACCCAGACCGGCGTCGGCCCGCCCCGGAACTCGTGGTGCGGTCCGATGTCCTCCCTTTCCAGCAGCTCCACCCGCGCCACCGGCGCGGTAAAGGCGGCATCCTCCTCCGCCACCGCCACCGCCTGCTCGCGCGAGAGCGGCGGGAGTGGCTCCCCGGTTGCCGCGTCGGCGAGGTGGGTCCGCCGCTCGGTTTCCCCGTTCTCCAGGGCGAGATATCCGATCCGCCAGGTGGGCGCTCCGAGCACCCGCAACAGCTCGAGGGAGAAGATGGAGTCGACGGGCTCTGCGATCCGCTCCAGCGCCGCGCGGGGAGAGGCCAGCTCGACGTCCGCGGCGATGGCGGCGGGTGCTTCGCGCAGGGGGGTGCCGTGGATGTTCTCCAGCCGGGTCCAGGCGAAGTAGATCCCGCTGATCGTCCAGACGGCGAACTGGATGCCGATCACCAGCCCCATCCAGCGGTGCGCTTTCCGGACGAAGAAGGTGCTGGAGCGGCGGCGGCCGCCGCGCTGGTCGTCCGCCCCGGTCGGTCGGCCGGATGAAGGGGTCCTCGCCATCGCCTACATGTGGATGACCCGCCCGTCCACCGCCAGCGCCGCCTCACGAACCGCCTCGGGCAGGGTGGGGTGGGCGTGCACGCTGCGGGCGATGTCTTCGGCGGTCGCCTCCATCTCGATGGCGAAGGCCGCTTCGGCGATGAGGTCCGAGGCGCGCGGCCCGAAGATGTGCAGCCCGAGCAGGCGGTCGGTCTCCGCGTCGGCGATGATCTTAACCATACCGTCCGTCTCCCCCATGGCCTTGGCGCGGCCGTTGGCCAGGAAGGGGAACTTGCCGACACGGATCTCTCCGCGCTCCCGCGCCTCCGCCTCGGTCAGTCCCACCGAGGCAACCTCCGGCCAGGTATAGCAGACGCCGGCCACGGCCGCATAATTGACATGGCCCGGCTGCCCGGCCATGATCTCCACGGCTGCCACTCCCTCGTCCTCCGCCTTGTGCGCCAGCATCTTCCCGCCGATGGCGTCACCGATGGCGTAGATCCCCCCCACCCCGGTGTGGTAATTCTCATCGACCTGGATGACGCCGCGCTCCAGCCTCACCCCCACCTCCTCCAGCCCCATCCCCTCGGTGTAGGCGCGGCGCCCCACCGCCACCAAAACCACGTCGGCCTCCACCGGATCACCGCCCTCGATCTCCACCTTCACTCCCTTCTTGGTCTTCTTGGCACCGGTGACCTTGGTGCCGGTGCGGATGTCGAAGCCCTGCTTATCGAGCGCACGCTGAGCTTGCTTGACGATCTCGTCGTCCATGCCGGGCATGATGGTCTCCGCCATCTCCAGCACGGTCACCTCGGCGCCCAGGCGGAGCCAGACCGAGCCCAGCTCGAGCCCGATGTAGCCGCCGCCGATCACCGCCATCCGCTTCGGCACCTCGGAAAGGGAGAGGGCGCCGGTGGAGTCGACGATCCGCTCCCCGTCGAACTTCAGGAAGGGGAGCTCGATCGGCACCGAGCCGGGGGCCAGGAGGATCTTCTCCGCGGAGACGGTGCCGGTGCCGTCCTCGCCCTCCACCTCGATCTCTGTCTCGGAGGTGAGGCGTCCGAAGCCACGGATCCACTCGATCTTGTTCTTCTTGAAGAGGCCGGCGATGCCCTTGGTGAGTCCCTCCACTACGCCGTCCTTGCGCTTCTGCATGGTGGAGACATCCATCGTGGCATCACCCACACCGATCCCGTGCGCCTCCGCCTTGTGCCGGATCTGCTCGAAAAGCTCGGAGGAGTCGAGGAGCGCCTTGGAGGGGATGCAGCCCACCCGCAGGCAGGTGCCGCCCAGCCGGGAGTCCTTCTCCACGCAGGCCACCTTCATCCCGAGCTGGGCGGCGCGGATGGCGGCCACGTACCCGCCGGGGCCGCCGCCGAGGACGATGAGATCGAAGGAGTCTGAAGCCATGGTGAGTAGGAGATCGCGAGCTAGGAGAATTCAGCCTGGGGGCCGCCCATAAACGTTGAGCGCTACGACCCCCTGCGCCACGCAGGATGGGCGCCGCGTCGAAGGTAGGAAAGGGGAGGGCGAAGCGACAGGCAGGGCGTCATCGGTGGTGGTCGTGGTGCCCGGTGTGCGCGTCGGTACCGTAGCCACGCAACTGCATGTAGCGATCGATCTGGTGCCGGGTGAGGATCTCCGTCGTCTCTAGGTGGGCACGGAGGTGGGCATGACGGATGCGCCCCCGCTGCTCCGCGATCTCACCGGTCAGGCGTCGGACCTCCGGCTCCGTGGCGTTCGCACTGGCGAAGAGCCGGTCGAGCTGCCGCTCCCGCTCCACCAGCGCGGCTCCCACCGTGGAGGCGTCCTCCTGCATCCGCGCGCGGGACGCCTGGACGGCGGTCCGCTGTTCCGCGGACAGCTCCAGCTCGGCGGCAAGCTCAAGGACGTGCATGGGGCCGGGAAACCCGTTCAGCTCCGCGGCGAGCGCGAACCCCATGCCGGCGCCTGCACGGTAGCCGGCGATCTCATCGGCCGAGAGCGCCTTGATCTCGCGGTCGGTGATGGCGGCGTGCGAGGAGGCGGCGGGCGTAGCCGCGGGTGCGCAGGCTGCTATTGCGGCGAGCAGGGCGAGAGCGAGTGGCAGAGCAGTGCGTCGTGTCGGCGTCATGTTCATGAATTCGCAAGGCATCGATACGCGGGCGGGGCGCAGCACCGCTGCGCCCCGCCCGCCTCTTCCGGACCGGACCTGCCGGTGGAGTTACCCCTCCAGCAGCAGCTCCTCGGGCTCCTCCAGCATCCGCTTGATGGCCACCAGGAACTGGACCGCCTCCTGGCCGTCCACGATGCGGTGGTCGTAGGTCAGCGCCAGGTACATCATGGGCCGGACCTTGACCTCGCCGTCCACCACCATGGGGCGCTGGGTGATGTTGTGCATCCCCAGGATGCCGACCTGCGGCGGGTTGAGAATCGGCGTGGAGAGCATGGAGCCGTAAATGCCACCGTTGGTGATGGTGAAGGTGCCGCCCTGGAGGTCGTCCAGGGAGAGCTTGCCGTCGCGCGCCTTCACCGCCAGGTCGATGATGGCCTGCTCCACCCCGGCGAAGGAGAGGCGGTCGGCGTCGCGCACCACCGGAACGACGAGCCCCTGGTCGGTGCCGACCGCGATGCCGATGTCGTAGTAGTGCTTGAGGACCATCTCGTCCCCCTGGATCTCCGCGTTCACGCGCGGGAACTGCTTGAGCGCGCCGATGGCCGCCTTGGCGAAGAAGCTCATGAAGCCGAGCTTCACCCCGTGCTTCTCGTGGAAGGCGTCCTTGCGGCGCTTGCGGATCTCCATGACCCGGGTCAGGTCCACCTCGTTGAAGGTGGTGAGTGAGGCGGTGGTCTGCTGCGCCTCGACCAGGCGGCGGGCGATGGTCTGGCGCCGGCGGGACATCCGCTCGCGGGTCTCCCGGTCGGCGCGCCCCGTGTCCGGCTGTTTCGCACCGGGTGCCTGGGCGGCTTTGCGGTCCGCCGGCGCCTTCGCCGGCTCACCGGCCGGCTGCTGCTCCGCCTTCTTCCCGTCCCCGGAGACGGCCTGCTCCACATCCTCCTTCGTGATTCGCCCGCGCGGGCCGGAGCCGGTCACCGTGGAGAGGTCGATGTCGTGCTCGGCCGCCAGCCGGCGTGCAGAGGGAGATGTCGAGCCGCCCGCCTCGCCCTCGGCAGCATCGTCCTTCTCGGTCGCGGCGCCTGCCGGCTGCCTCTCCTCCTTGGGCTCGGCCTCCTTCTTCGGGGGTGCGCCCTCTCCCTCCTCGAGCGTGCCCAGAACATCGTCCACGCCGACCGTCTCCCCCTCCTGCTTGGCGATCGAGCCGACCACCCCGTCCTTCTGGGCGGCCACCTCGACCGTGATCTTGTCCGTCTCCAGCTCGACCAGGATCTCGTCCTTGCTGACGGACTCGCCCTCCTGCTTGGTCCAGCGGCCCACGGTAGCCTCCACGACGGACTCGCCCAGGGGCGGCACCCGAATCTCGATCGACATGTCGGTGTTGGTTGAAAGCTCTCGGCTTTGAGCGGTAGAGGGAGCCCCTACGCCTTCGACTTGGTCTTGCTGCTCCGGGCGCTCTTCTTCCGGCCCGTAGGCGCCTTTGCCCATGTCTCGCGGACGATGCGGGCCTGCTCCTCGTTGTGCGCGGGCGCGTATCCCTCGGCCGGGCTGGCGCGCTCGGGCCGTCCGATGTAGCGGACCGGGATCCCGTCGGGGGCCAGGGCGCGGAGGCGCGGCTCCATGTAGCTCCACGCCCCCATGTTCTTCGGCTCCTCCTGCACCCAGACGATCTCACGCAGCTCGGGGTGCCCGCCGACGACCTCGCGTAGCGCCTCCTCCGGGAGGGGATACAGCTCCTCGACGCGGGCGAGCGCCACGCGCTCGGCCTTCTCGCGATCATCGCTCCCGGCCAGATCGACGTATACCTTGCCGCTGCAGAGGGCCAGGCGGGTGACCTTCTCGGCGCGCTCCGCGGCCGATTCGTCCGGGATGACGGTGCGGAAGGTCCGGTCGGTGAGGTCCTCGAGCGTCGAGGCGGCCATCGGATGCCGGAGCAGGCTCTTCGGGCTCATCACCACGAGCGGCTGCGGCTCCTCGTCCAGGAGGGCGGCCTGCCGGCGCAGCAGGTGGAAGTACTGCGCCGAGGTCGTGCAGTTGGCCACGCGGAGGTTACGCTCCGCGGCCAGCTGGAGGAACCGCTCCAGGCGGGCGCTCGAATGCTCAGGACCCTGTCCCTCGTACCCGTGCGGGAGCAGCATGACCAGTCCGTTCGTCTGGCCCCACTTCGCGTAACCGGCGCTGATGAACTGATCGATCATCACCTGCGCGCCGTTCACGAAGTCGCCGAACTGTGCCTCCCAGAGGACGAGCGCGTCCGGGCGGGACACGCTGTACCCGTATTCGAACCCCACCACCGCCATCTCGCTGAGCGGCGAGTTGTGGATCTCGAAGCTGGCCTTTGCCTCGGGGAAAGAGGCGAGCGGCGTGTGAACCCGCCCCGACTCCTGGTCGTGGAGGACGGCGTGCCGATGGCTGAAGGTCCCGCGCTGCGCGTCCTGTCCGGTGAGCCGGATGGAGACGCCGTCCTCGAGCAGGCTGGCAAAGGCGAGCGTCTCGGCGTGCCCCCAATCGATGGCCGGCTCCCCCTCCAGGGCATCTCCGCGCCTCCGCAGGAGCTTGGCCAGGCGGGCGTTCGGCTCGAACCCCTCCGGCCAGTCCAGCAGCGCCTCGTTCACGGCGACGAGGCGCTCGACATCGACACCGGGGTCCATCTCCCTGGGGGAGCGCCGGCCGTTCTCGGAAGGCGGCTTCACCTCGAAGTCTCCCTCCTCCAGCTTCGCCTTGGCCGCGTCCATCCGCGCCATGACTCCCTCCAGCATCTCCTCCGCCTCGGACTCGGAGAGGATCCCATCTCCCACCAGCCGTTCCGCGTAGCGGGCGCGGGCGGTTGGGTGGTTGCCGATGGCGTCGTACAGGACCGGCTGGGTGAAGGCCGGCTCGTCTCCCTCGTTGTGGCCCCAGCGGCGGTACCCGATCAGGTCGATGACGAAATCCTTGTGGTAGCGGACGCGGTAGGCGGAGGCCAGCCGGGCCACGGAGAGGCAGGCCTCCACGTCGTCCGCGTTGACATGCACCACCGGCACCTCGAAGCCCTTGGCCAGATCGCTGGCGTACCGGGTGGAGCGGCCCTGTCCCGGGTCGGTGGTGAAGCCGATCTGGTTGTTGGCGATGACGTGCACCGTGCCCCCGACGGTGTATCCGGGGAGGCGGGAGAAGTTGAAGGTCTCGGCGACCACTCCCTGGCCGGGAAAGGCGGCGTCCCCGTGCACGAGGATCGGCAGGGAGGTGGTTAGGTCCACGGCCGGTGGCCCGCTCCTGTCGGTCCGTGTCTGTGCCGCGCGCGCCATCCCGACCACGACGGGGTTCACGAACTCGAGGTGGCTCGGATTGGGCGCGAGGCGAACGGCGATGTGCCCATCTCCCACCTCGTGCTTCCCCTCCCAACCCATGTGGTACTTCACGTCCCCGGTGCGGCCGTCGTCCAGCGCCGGGCTCCGGCCCATGAAGCCGCCGACCATGAGCTCGTACGGCTTCTCCATCACGTGGGCCAGCACGTTCAGCCGGCCCCGGTGGGCCATGCCGATGACCACGTCCTGCGATCCGGACGCCGCAGCCTGCTCGACCAAAGTATCGAGGACGGGAACGAGGGCGTCGTTCCCCTCGATGGAGAACCGCTTCTGCCCGAAGAAGGCGCGATGGAGGTAGCGCTCGAAACCCTCCACCTCGCTGAGCCGCTGGAGGAGCGTTCGCCTGGCGTCGTCGTCCAGCGGGCCGGAGACGCGGTCCGACTCGACGGCGTCACGAAGCCAGTCCCGCTCCTCGGCATCGACCACGTGCTCGAACTCGTAGCCGATGGTGCCGGTATACACCTCCCGCAGCCTGCGGATGGCATCCTCGGCCGAGCCGGAGCGGGATGCCGGTCCGCCGACCGCTGCGGCCGGCTCCGCCCGCAGCGCGGCCGGCGTCAGCCCGTGGAAGTCTAGATCGAGCGAGGGGTCCGCCTCCGTCCCCTGGCCGAGAGGGTCGAGGTCGGCGGCGGTGTGGCCGTACCTGCGGATGGCCTGGGCCAGGCGCAGCACTGGCGCGGCCTGACCGCCGCCCTCGGGTGCCGATGCCTGTTCCGCGGCGAGGTCCGGCTCGCCGTCGATCCCGTCGAAGAACGTCCGCCACGAGGGGTCCACCGACTCCGGATCGGTCCGGTACCGATCGAAGAGATCGAGGACGTAGCCGGCATTCGGGCCGTGAAAGGCGTGGAGATCGGCCATTCTGGATGGATGATCGGGCGAAGGTGGCGCCGCCTGCCGGCACCACGTGCGAAGCAACCGAAAGCAGGATAAGCTAACGACCGCTTCGGGAGGTCGCTACCGCGAACGAGCGCGGGGGGACCTTTCCCTGCGGGCACGCGTACATCTGGCATGCGAGGTGCACCCCGGGCCAGCGCATTTCCCTGGCCCCGCCAAATCCATGATGCGACGGCGTCCCGCAGCCGGCGTTACCGGCGCGAATGTGGTACGTTGTCGTCCGCTCCGGTAGCGCCCGGTTGGCGTTCACGCAGTAGCGGTGCCAGCGAATCGCCTCGGATTCGCAGGTCGGTCGAACAACGAGATCTGAGATGACGGTTCGTTCCCCGCGGGGGAAGAGGGGGTACGATCCTCTCGGCTCCGCTATACTGCTCTTCCTCCTCTTGATGATGGCCGGCTGTGCGCCGAACGGCGCCCAGACCGGTCCGTACCCGCAATTCGCCGATTTCGAGGGACGGGAGGTTCTCGAGGTCCGCTTCGAGGGCGAGCTCCTGCTCCCCCGCGACGAGCTCGCTCGGATTACCGCCACGCGCGCGACCCGCTGCCAGCTACTCTTCATACCCGTCTGCATTCCGGGCACCAACATCGGACGGGACCGCTACCATCTCGACCTGGACGAGCTGGCCCGCGACGTCGCGCGGATCCAACTCTTCTACCGTGATCACGGCTATTACGGAACGAGGGTGACCCCCTCGGTCGATCCGACCATGGAGCGGGACGGGGTCGCGGTCCGCTTCCGGATCCGGCCGGGCCGGCGGGTGGTGCTGGAGGAGCTCGACATCGAGGGGACGGAGGGGATCGTGGAGCCGGAGGCGCTGCGGGAGCGAATCCCCCTGCGCGTGGGTGAGCCGTTCCGACGGATCGACTTCCTCGCCTCGGTGGATACGATTCAGTCCACGCTCCTGCGCGAAGGGCATGCGTATGCCCAGGTGCTGCGGAACTTCTCCCTGGACACCATCGCCAATGTGGCCGATGTCCGGTACGAGGCCATCCCCGGTCCGCTCGTGCGGGTCGATACGGTGCTGGTGGAGGGGGCCGAGCGCCTCGGTGTCCGGGCGGTCCGGGATCAGCTCACCTTCCGTGAGGGTGACATCCTCCGCGCCATCGATCTCAACCGCAGTCAGCGCAACCTGTACAACGTGGGATTCGTGGCATTCGCCGCGATCGAGATTGCCCCGGACGAAATGCAGGTCGACCCGGACAGGGCGGCCGCCACCGTCCTGGTGCGGGTGGTGGAGGCCGCCCGCTACCTGGTGGACGCCACCGCGGGTTACGGAACCCTGGACTGCTTGCGGACCAATGCCCGCTGGCTGGACCGCAACTTCGCGGGATCCGGACGGCGTCTCGATATCACCGGATCGCTCAGCAAGCTCGGGGTCGGCGCTCCCACGGGAGCCGGGCTGGAGAACAGCATCTGTCCCGCGCTCGAGGGTGATCCGTTCAGCGAGGAGATGAACTACCGGCTCGCGGCGGACTTCGAGCAGCCACGCCTCTTCCGCGCCGGGACGCGGCTGACCGCCGGGGTGCATACCGAGCGGCTCTCAGAGGCCTTTGCCTTCCAGCGCGAGGCCACGGGGGGGCAGCTCAGCGTGGGCCACCAGCTCACCCTGCACGACGTGGTGACGACCACGGCGGAGGTCCAGCGCGGCCGGACGCTCGCCGACCCGGTGGTGTACTGCTTCGGCTTCGAGATCTGTACCGTAGAGGCGCGGGCGCCGCTCCTGCGAAACCGCTGGTCCAACGCCCTCACCCTCGCCGGCGTCCACGACCGCGCGGAGCGGATCGGGCATACCGAGCGCGGCTACCGGGTGCGCGCCGCCGGCACCTACTCCGACCAGTGGATGGGTTCGGATGACCAGTTCCTCCGATTGCTGAGCGAGGGAACGATGTATCGGGAGATCCGCCCCGAATGGGCCATCGCTGGCCTCCTACGGGGCGGGACCTTCGTCGACGGTGTCATCGGGCCCCAGGGCGGATTCGTTCCGCCGGAGCGCCGCTTCTATGCGGGCGGTCCCAACAGCGTGCGCGGCTACCCGCGAAATGCGCTCGGGCCCCGTGCCTACGTGACCGAAGGATTCCCGATCGATGGGGAGATCATCCCCTCGACGGATCCCGCCGATATCCGCGGCTCGGCGATCGGGGGGACGGAAACGGTGGAGGCATCCGTCGAGCTCCGCACCCCCTCTCCCCTCTTCCGCGATGCTGTCCGGCTGGGCTTCTTCGTGGACGCGGGCCAGGTGTGGGCTCCCGGCTCGCAGCTCTCCGCCGGCTCGGTGCGGGTGACCCCGGGGGCGGGCGTGCGTATCGGCACGCCGATCGGCCCGATCCGCATCGATCTCGGCTACAATCCGTACGCCCTCACCAGCGGTCCCCTCTACGTGCGGGACGGGGACGACCTGCTTCTCGTGAATCCGGATTTCCGACCGCGGGACGAGCGCGGCCGGCTCGGCCGGATCCAGGTGCACTTCGCCGTGGGCCACGCCTTCTGATGGCGGAGGGAATCCGCCGCAGGCGGGCTGCCCTCATCGCGGCAGGGGTTCTCGTTGGTCTCCTCCTGCTGGCGCTTCTCTTCTGGGTGGCGCTGCAGGTCACGCCCGATCGGATCACGCGGGATCTCCACGAGCGGGGACTCGGCCTTCCGCCGGACGCGTACGAGGTGGAGGACGTTCGCATCGGCGGCGCGGCGCGCATCTCCCTGCGCGACGTCGCCCTTCTCGACGACCGGGGGAACACCGTCGTCAGCGCGCCGCAGGTGAGGTTCGTCTACGATCCCGCCGCCGCACGGCCGGGCGTGAGCGCGGTGATCTCGGACGTCGAACTGATCAGCCCGGAGGTGCGCCTCGTCCAGGAGGCGGACGGGAGCTGGAACATCGCCCGCGTGGTTCGGATGGAGGCGATGGGGGAGCCGGTCGATGTGGGAGATGTGGTAATCCTCCAGAACGTGCGGGTCCGGGACGGGCGAGTGACGGTCGCCACCCCGTTCGAGGCGCCCGAGCCCGGCGCCGTCTTCGCCCTCCACACGGATGCGCCGCGGCGGGTCGACGGACGGCTGATGGACGTCCGCAACATCTCCGCGCTCTCCGCCGACATCCCCGAGATCCGCATCGGCGGTGAGGCGGGGTGGCAGGTCGATCTGGCGAGTCTCTCCGCCAGTATCGACGATCCGGACATCCGCATCGCCGAGCTGAGCGGGGTGGCCGGCGGCACAGCCGATGGCGGTGTGCGCTTCGGACTGCGCCGGCTCCGTACGGACCGCTCCGATATCCGGGGCGAGGGCACGACGCGCCTCACCGCGGCCGGCCCGCAGTTCGATCTCCGGATCACCGCCGCGCCGCTCGATCTGGCCGATCTCGCCTGGGCCGTCCCGGGGCTCCCGGAGGGGATCGCCACCTTCGCGGCCGACATCCGGACCGTGGATGCGCAGCGCACCGCCATCGCGCTGCGCGACGCCGATGTCCGGGTGGGTGATTCGCGCGCCTTCGGTCGCATGACGGTCACGCTGGGCGGACCCGCCGGGCCGGTCTTCCGGGATACCGACCTCCGTTTGGACCCCCTCGAGCTCGACCTCTTCGAGCGCCTCGGGCTCGTGGAAGACCTCCCCGTCACCGGCTCGATCCGGGGGAG
Source organism: Gemmatimonadota bacterium (assembly GCA_007118565.1). Lineage (GTDB taxonomy): Bacteria > Gemmatimonadota > Gemmatimonadetes > Longimicrobiales > Longimicrobiaceae > SKRI01. Next base: position 14,100 of record SKRI01000056.1, read on the forward strand.
CGTCGTCACGGTGGGGGAGGAAACGGTGGACGACGCCTCCCTGCGGGTCGATCTGACCGCGGACATCGCGGTTCCGGAGGCGCCGGCGGTGGCGCCCTCCACGATCCGCGCGGCCGGCCTCATCCAGGTCGGAGCCGAGGGCGCTCCCCTGCGGATGGACGGCGTGAGGGTCGATCTCGCGCCCCTCCGGCTCGCGGCCTTCGCCCCTCTCGTTCCCGAGCAGGCCGAGCGGATGCGCGGCGTCCTGCGCGGCGGTGCTCTCCTGACCGGTACGCCTTCCGACCTCTCGATCGCTGCCGGGGAATTCACCTACGAGGTGGGAGATGCTCCGCCGACCCGTTTGGCGGACCTCACCGGGCGGCTACGCACCGAGCCCGAGCTCCGCTACGAGCTGAGCGCGGTGGCCGATCCCCTCGCGCTCGCCACCCTCACCGAGCAGTTCCCGGCCCTCCCGTTCCGGAGAGCTTCGCTGCGGGGACCGATCAGCATCTCGGGCACGGGTAGCGCGCTGCAGATGGCGGCGGATCTACAGGGGGAGGCGGGAGCGCTAGACATGGAAGGGGAGCTGGTCTTCACCGATCCCCTCCAGTTCCGGGTGAGCGCCGATCTCGAGGCCTTCCGTCCGACGCTACTGGTGACCACGGACCTCCCGGTCCAGGCGCCCCTTTCCGGACGGGTGGCGGCCGCCGGGACCACGGATGATCTCACCTTCGATCTCGATCTCAGCCAGCCGGAAGGGAGAGCGATTCTGGCGGGCCGTTTCCGCCAGGTCGTCGGTCCTCCCCTCGTGTCGGTGGAGGGGCGGCTGGAGAACTTCGAGCTGGGCGCCCTGGTCGGTCGGCCGCAGCTCTTCCGGGACCGGATGACGGGACCCATCCGGGTGGAGGGTGGTGGGCGGCAGCCGTACGCCATGGCCGTCGATCTGGTCGGCCTCGAGAGCCGCCTGCAGGTCGATGGCTGGTTCCAACCGGATGACGTTCCCTCCTACGAGCTCGCGGGGGAGGTGCGTGGAATCGATCTCGCCGAGCTTCCCTGGGTGGCGGATCTGCCCAGAACCGAGCTGGCCGCCGCATTCGAGATCGAGGGAGAGGGGGGCAGCCCGGAGACCTTCGCGGGCAGCTTCGCGCTCGTGGCGGAGCCCTCCATGGTCGATGGCTACCTCCTCGAGGTTGCGGAGGTCCGGGGGGAGGTGACCGACAACGTTCTCCGCCTGGACACGCTCGCCGTGGCGTACCGGGATGCCCGGATCGACGCCAGCGGGGCATGGGCGCTGGTGGAGCAGGAGGTGGCGGATCCGATCCGCTTCCGGGTCCAGGCCGCCGACCTCGGCGCAGTGGCCGCGCTCATCCCGCTCGAAGGGTTCACCGAGATGGATCTGGGGGGCGCGTTCCGGGCGGAGGGTGTTCTCGGCGGAAGCCTCGCCGCGCCGGAGGTCGCCGTCGGCATGGCCGGGCAGAACCTGCGCTACCAGCGCTGGCGGGCCCAGACGCTGGACGCCACGGTGGTCGCCACCCTCGCGCCGGAGGGGTGGTTCGCGGACGTCGATCTCGAAGCGGACAATGTGGTGCTGCCGGGGGAGGAGCGGTTCGAGGCCGTCCGGCTCCAGGTCGACATGGATCCGGAGCGGACCGCCCTCGGCCTCTTCGCGCAGCGAGAGGTCGGCACCGATCTCTCGCTCACCGCGGTGGCGGATACCGATGAGGTGGGGCTCGCCGGCATCACCCTCGAATCCCTTCTGCTGCAACTCGGGGACACGCGCTGGCAGCTCATGCAGCCCGCTCGGATCGGCTGGGCCGAGCCGGGCATCGAGGTCGACGATCTGCGCCTCACCCGGTTCGGCGACGTCCCGGGCGAGATCCGCGTCGACGGAACGATCCCCACGGCGGGAGAGGCAGACTTCCTGGTTGCGGTCACCCGTGTGGAGATGGCCGACATCCGCGCCATCCTCCCCCGCGCGCCCGATGTCGAGGGGCTTCTCGACGCCGAGGTCCGCGTGACTGGCCCGGTGGAGTCTCCGACGGCTGAGGTGGTGGCGTCCATCGACGGGTTCGGGGTGGGAGATGCGCGGGCCGACCGTATTACGCTCGAGGCGCTCGTCGCGGACGGGCAGCTCGCAGGGACGGGGGGTGTGCACCTCAACGGAGTCTATGTTCTCGATGTCCAGGCGGTCATGCCCCTGGAGCTTTCGCTCGCCGGGGCGGTGCCATCGATCGAGCTCCCCGAGGACGGCGCGCTCGACGTGCGGGGCGTCGCGGCAGCGCTGCCGCTGGAGCTCGTCGCGGAGGTCGCTCCCGAGCTCCGGGAAGGTGAGGGATACCTCTCCGGGGAGTTCAACGTGGCGGGAACGATGGGGGACCCGGTCATGGACGGGTGGGTGGAGATCGATGCCGGCGCCGTCTTCATCGAGCCGCTCGGGACGGCCTACTCCGATATCCGGGGGAGGATCGTGCTGGAGAATCAGCAAATCGAGGTGGAGCAGCTCAGAATCCGCAGCCAAGGCACCGCGGAAATCCGCGGCAGCATCATCGTGGCCGAGATCGATCGCCCCTATTTTGCCCTCACCGCTGATTTCGACGAGTTCCGCGCCGTGAACCTCCCGGATGCGCAGAACGTGACCCTCTCCGGGAGCGTATCGCTGGCCGGTCTCGCTCCGACCACCGTTCTGCGCGGCTCTTTGGTGGTGGACGAGGGATTGATCACCATCCCAGCGCTTGCCGGGGACCCCGGGGTGATGCAGCTCGAGGATGTCGATATCGGGCAGGTCGGTGCGGACACCATTCCCGAGATCGTCAGGGCCCCCGGGGTTCCATTGGTTGGCGACCTGAGGGTGGACGGGCTCGAGGTGGCCGTCGGCGAGAACGTCCGGCTCACCTCCGACGAGGTGCGGATGCAGCTCGGGGGAGAGGTGATCGTCTTCCGGGAGGCCGAGGACCTGCGCCTCTACGGTGAGTTGACCGCGGAGCGGGGAACGTACACGCTCAACATCGGTCCGATCAGCCGCGACTTCGACATCGAGCGTGGTCGGATCCAGTTCACGGGCACACCCGAGCTCAATCCGACCCTGGACTTCCAGGCGGTGCACGAGGTCCGGAACATCACTTCCCCCGGAGCCGGATCGACTCTGCGAATCTTCGTCGAGGTGACGGGAACGGCGCAGCTTCCCGAGCTGGCGCTCACCTCGGACAGCCGTCCCCCCCTTCCCGAATCGGAGCTCTTCAGCTTCCTGATCTTCGGACGCCCGAGCTTCCAGCTGGGGACGATCGCCGGGGGGCAGCTCTTCGAGGACATCCTCCTCCAGGAGGTGCTCGGCGGACTCGTCGCCACACAGATCGAGCAGTTCCTGCTCCGCGATCTCGGCCTCCCCCTCGACTACGTGCGGGTGCACACCCGTCCCACGGCCATCACCGATCCCTTCGGGCAGACCGCGATCGAAGCCGGCGTGCAGCTCCGTCCAGATCTCTTCCTCACGACGGAGATCGGGGTGAGCCGGCTTTTCGAGGGAGAGGGCATCCCCAACTTCGGTGCGAGCCTGGAGTGGCAGATCGACGATTACTGGAGCTGGCGGCTCGGGTACGAGCCGCTGATCCGCGACCAGCTCCGGCAGTTCATCCAGACACCGGCCAATCAGTTCACCACCGACATCAGACGGCGCTGGGAGTACGGATATCCCGAGGAAACGGCGGCCCCCCAGCCGCTCGACCTGGAGGTGGACGAGCCGATCGCCGACGATCCGACGGACGATCCGGCCGCCGATCCGGTGCCGGCGCGTCCTCCACCGCAATGAGCGGCGGTGAAGGTGGAATGCAGGGGGAGGCACAATAGCGAAGGGGGCGGACCGTATCGGTCCGCCCCCTTTCTCCTGCCACCGGTATTTCGACCGACCGCCGCCCCGGCTTACAGCAGCGGGCGCTCCTCCGCATTCTGGCGGTTGAGGAGCACTCCAACGCTGTCCCCCTCGACCTGGACCGGGACGTTCCAGTATAGCTCCGTGTAGGGAAGGGTGTAGCGCGAGTGAACCCACCAGCGGCCCTCACGGGGCCGGAAGCGCACCCGGCCGTTGGCATCCGTGGTGTCAGAGATCTCCTCGCGCCCCAAACGGTCGAGCGTATCCTGAACGATCCGATTATAATCGGCGAAGGCGCGGTCCTCCCACGCCTCCCGGATGGCGCGAATCGAGTCGGCCTGCTCGAGAACCTCGCGCTGCATTGTGTCGAAGCGCGCGAAAGCCTGGTCCATCTGCTGGCGCATCTCCCGCTCCCGGTTCTCGAGCTGCTCGAACTCACGGAACCGCTGCTGGTACTGGGGTGTCCCCCGCAGACCCTCCTCCTGCATCCGCTGCGTCTCCTCACCGATCTCGCGTAGACGGCTACGCGCCTGGTTCCAGGCGGTCTCCGCCTCGCGCCACTCCTGCTCCGCGTCACGGATCTGGTTCTGACGCTCCACGAGGTCCTGCGGGATCTCGGGCTCGGGCTCGGGGGCCGCCGCGGTGAGGGAGTCGAAGATGGCGTCGCGATCGAACGGAATGAGGCGGATGGGAAGCTCGGCCAGAGGCAGGGCTTCTCCGGTCTCCATCTCATCGATCGCTGCCTCGACGTAGAGCTCAGGGCCGGGGCAGGCAACGAGGGCGAGGGAGGCGAGGGCAACGACCGACGCCGTGAGATGTCGCTTCATCATCACTCCGGGTTGGGCAGAATAGAACATGGGAGGCAGGATGGAAGCCAAGCTACGCCGCCATCCCACGATTATCAAGGTCATCGCCGGCCGTTCCCTTACGCCTCGTCCTCCTCTCCCGGACGGGAGAAGGGCCCGACCTGGACCCGCACCGGCTCGGGAAGCCTCCCCGCCGCCTCGCGCAGCCGCTCCGAGCTGATCTCCGCGGGAAGGGGATCGTCGCTCACGCCGCTCGCATGGAGCAGCCGCAGGCTGGCGATGTGGGCGGCGGCACGCTCCTCTGGCAGGAGGAGCTCAAAGAGGCGCCGCCCGCGGTACTGCCGGTAGGCGCGCTGGAAGTCGGTGGGGGAAAGCACGTTCCTCCCGAGGTCACGCACCGCCGTGACGAGGCGGTCCTCCCAGCTGTCCGCGTGCTCGGGGGGCACGACGATCTCGAGGCGGAGCTCACCGCCGTGACCGAAGGTGCGCACCTGCCCGCGGATGTTGTACACCTCGCGGCTCCGCGGCCCGAAGTCGAACCGGTCCGTGATCAGGGCCGCCATCAGGCGGATCGCCTCGAAGTCCGCGTCGGGCGGGAGGAGGTAGCTCGCCGTGATCCAGGTGGTGATGAAGGGGTACTCCGCCCGGACGGGCTCCTCCTCGGGCTCGAAGGATTCAACCTCGGTCCGAAGGCTCTCGTCCTCTCCGAGGAACGGACGCAGAAACGAGCGGATCTCGTCCGGATCCACCGGACCGACCACGGCCACCAGTGCCCTTTCCGGCAGGAAGTGCGTCCGGAGATAGGTATCGACCTCATCGGTCGTGAGCCGCTCCACCGTCTCCGCGATACCTGCCGTCGGCATCCCCCAGGGGTGGTCGTCTCCGAAAACCACCTGATCGGTGATCCGGGTCACCACATCGGTGGGGTTGGGCTCACGAACCCGGAGCTCGTTCGCGATCGACTCCCGCTCGCTCCGCACGGCCGCGTCCGCGGGAGGATCCCGAAAGAGGGCCACGATGAGCTGCCGCATCGCCTCATGCCAGAGATCCGGGGCGGCCACGAGGGTGAAGCGCGCCCCACCCTTGTCCACGCCGATCTCTACGCGTCCACCGCGGGCCACCAGCTCCTCCTGAATGGGGGCGATGATGGCACGGGCGCTGAGGTGGGCGATCCCCGGCACGTGGAGCGTATCACCTACCGCATCCACCGCCACGAAGATCTCGGAGGCGATGACCGGAGTCCCGGACTCGGGGACGACCCGGACCCGCTCGAGAAGCACCTCTCGCTCGGCCGCCACCGTGTCGTTCGGTGCGGGCGCCTCCTCCTGACCCTGCGCCGGCACGATGAAGAGGAGGGCAATGATGGACGATACGCCCACGATCCGAAATGGAGAGATGACGCTCATCGCTCCAGCGGCTGGGGAGGAAGGTCGATCCGCACCTGTTCGCTTTCGATCATCTCCCTGAGGGCTTCCTCCACGTCGGCGCGGCGGATCTCGCGGAGCCTCCCGTGGAAGCGATTGGCGCCGTCGGCGGAGCCCGTCCGGTCGGCGAACCCGCCGATGAGCGCCGCCATGCGATCGGGGGTGCGGGATGAGAAGAGCATCTCCCGGCGCAGGGCCAGCCCCGCCTCACGGACCGTCTCATCCTCCAGCTCCTCCCCGAGATCCTTGAGGGCGGTATCCAGCAGCCGGCGCGCCTCACCGAGTCGGGGGCCGGGAACGGCGACCACCGCGGCCATGGCCTGTCCACGGTGCGTCCACCAATGATCGACCGAGATCTCTCCCTCCGGGAGCAGGCGCCGCAGCCTGTCGCCGAGCAGCCGGGCCGCGATGCTCACCGATGCCGGATCGGCATCGGTGACGGGGTACCCGGCGCCGAGCCATCCTCGGGTTGCCTGCGGCTCGGCGAGGGGGGTCTCGTCCGGCAGGTCCTCCTCCGGGGGGAGCGCGGACGGCCGTCCTTCCGGGAGCCGCGCGAAGGCGGCGCGAACCGCCTCCGGATCCACATCTCCCACCGCCACGACCGTGACGCGCGATGGGTCGTAGAGCGCGTTCCAGAGCGCCGCGAGGTCCGCATCCTCGATCCGTGCCGCCGAGGTTCGAGTCCCGGGCGCGGGGCGGTCGTCGGGAAAGAGGCGGTGTCGCAGGCGGGTCCGGACGTGCGCGCCGGCCGTCTCCCATTCGGCGAGCCGCTCGTCACGCAGCTCCCGGTGGACCACCAGGCGTCCGGTTGCCGAGGGCGCCGGCGGTCGGAGAACGGAGAGCAGCGCCTCCGTCAGCGGGCCGGCCTCCGCCGCCGGACCGGTCACGGTATACACCACCGCGTCCGGGTTCCGCTCATACTGCAATCTCCCGCCCGCAGCGCTCACCCTATCGCGGAGCGCGCGATCGTGGAAGTGCTGGAGCAGGTGTCCCGCTCCGGCGTACCCAGGCGGATCGGAAACGGCGAGCGAAAGGCGGAGGCTGAGCACCGGGACGGCCGGCTGCCGATGGACGATCACCGCCGCGGGCTCGGCCGTCCCGGAGGAGGCGGCAGCGGTGTCCGCCGGCGCGGTCAGCCCCAGGGCAAGGATGAGAGGAAAGATCATTCGGCTATCGAAAAAGCGGAGGGAGCGCCCCGACTCGGAGCGCTCCCTGCTTGGCGTCGGCGACGCCGGCCGTGCGAGGGCGGCTCCCGGTGCGGCCCCGGGAAGCGCCCCCTCCGTCAGTCCCGGAGGTCGGCGTCCCAGATGATGAAGTTGAGCGGATCGATCGGCTCGCCGTCCACGTGCACCTCGTAATGTAGGTGCGGGCCGGTGGCCAGTCCGCTCGATCCGACCTCGGCGATCGTCTGTCCTCGCTCCACCCGGTCGCCCCGGCGGACCAGGAGACGCGAGGCGTGCGCGTACAGCGTCACGATTCCGTGTCCGTGGTCGATCTCGACGGTTCTACCATACCCTCCGGACTTGGTTCCGGAGAAGATCACCCGTCCGGCAGCGGGGGCCAGGATCGGCTCTCCGGTCGGCGCCGCGATGTCGATGCCGTTGTGCGGGCGCCGGATGCGGAGGATCGGATGACGCCGGTTGGGGCTGAACAGGCTGGTGAGGTGGCCGTCGATCGGCGCCCGGGTCGGCGTTGCTCGCAGGCGCTCCGTGCTCCCGTGCATGACCTCCAGCGTCTCGTCCATGCTCGACGAGAGCAGGTCGGCACGGCGGAGAAGTGTGGAGAGGTCGTAGGAAGCGGCGAAGGTCTTCTCGCCCAGGGAGGGGTTCATGGCGTAGAGCGCGGAGGATTCGAGGACCGCGGTCCCCGGTCCGCCGATCCCGACCTGCCGCGTCTCCGCATCGATGGCGGGGAGACCGGCCATCACACGGAACTTCTCGTCCTTGGCAGTGAGGTCCTCCACCCTGGCGGTGAGGGTGCTCACCATGCCGCGCATCCGGTCGACCTCCTGGGCCAGGACCTCGTTCTGCTGCTGGAGCCGCTCCGCGCGGAGGTGCTGGCTGCTCTTGACGAAGAACCCGGTGGAGAGCGCTCCCAGGATCAGCAGGACGATCGCCGCGATTCCGCCCGCGAACCGCAGGGACTGTCCGGAGACCTGGACCGACCGAACCCGCTCATTGTCATGCGGGACCAGCATGACCGTCCAACGAGACCGGGGCTTTGACATGAAATGCGAAGGAGAGATCTGATTCGCCGGCTGAAAGTGGCAGCCGGAGGGGCCGAATGTTTACAAGCGGCGGAAGCTAGAAGGGGGTGGCAACCCTGTCAACGGAGGGTCCTGTCACCCCAGGAGGGCACGTCATGACGTAAAGGGCGCGTAAGGGTGCTCATGCCAACGGGATGCGACCCCGCTGCATGTCGGTCGCGGGGCACGAGATCCGAAGGCCGCGCGGAAGGATCCGGTGCCCCTTCCGTGCGCGAACGAACGTTCGCAACGGTGATCACGCTCCCGCAGCGACCTCGGGACGGGGAAAGAGCGGGCTTCCCTTCTCCACCCGCCATCCGGATGGATCGAGTGCGGAGAGCTCGTCGAGGGTGGGGAGGGGCCGCTCGCCGGCAACCCTCTCCCAGAGATCCTCCATCTTCCGCGGCATGTAGGGGGTGAGGAGGACCGCGGCCACGGCCAGCGAGCCGACCAGAGCCCCGAGCGTTTCGTCCAGCTCAGTCGCGCGCTGCGGGTCCTTGGCCAGCGCCCACGGGGCCGACCGCTCCACGAAGCCGTTCGCCTCGGAGACCAGACCGAAGGCGGCGTCGAGGCCACCCTGCAGGTCGTTCCCGTCGAGCGCGGTCCGGTATTGCGCCACGGTCGCCTCCCGCACCTCGGCGAGCTCCTTCCCGGCGTGTGCGGGAACGGTCCCGTCCCGGTATCGCGCCACCATGGAGAGAGCGCGGCTGGCGAGGTTGCCGAGATCGTTGGCCAGCTCGGAGGTGTAGCGCTCGTCGAAGCGCTCCCAGGAGAAGTTTCCGTCCCCGTCCCAGGGGATCTCCCGGATGAGGTAGTAGCGCAGCGCGTCCGCCCCGTAGCGCTCTGCCGCTTCCGCGGGGCCCACGAAGGTGCCGGCGGATTTCGAGATCTTCCGCCCCTCGAGCGTCATGAAGCCGTGCGCCCAGACCTGCTCCGGTAGCTGCAGGCCGGCGGAAAGCAGCATGGCGGGCCAGTACACGCAGTGGAAGCGGGTGATGTCCTTGCCGATCACATGGAGCGAGGCGGGCCACCAATGCCGGTACGCCTCTCCGGGAAATCCGACGGCGGATAGGTAGTTCGTCAGCGCGTCGATCCAGACGTAGACCGTTCGCTCCCGGTCCCCGGGCCAGGGAATACCCCAGGGAAGGGCGGAGCGGGAGACGGAGATGTCCTTCACATCCTCCACCATCCGCCGCACCTCGTTTCGCCGTGCCTCGGGCTGCACGAATCCGGGCCGGCGCTCCAGCAGGTCGAGCAGCTCGTCCCGATAGGCGGAGAGTCGGAAGAACCAGTCCTCCTCCTCCATCCACTCCACCTCCCTGTGGGGGTGATGGGGGCAGCGGCCCTCCTCCAGCTCATCCTCGGTCTTGTACGACTCGCACCCCACGCAGTAGTAGCCGGCGTAGGTCCCGAGATAGAGGTCCCCCCGCGCCTCCATGCGCCGGATCATCTCCTCGACGGCGGCGCGGTGGCGGGGCTCGGTGGTGCGGATGAAGTCGTCGTAGGAGATGTCGAGCGCCGCCCAGGCGGACCGCCACTCGTCCGCCACCCGGTCGGTCCATTCCTGGGGATCGATTCTCCGCTCCTGAGCGCTCTCCGCCACCTTGGCGCCATGCTCGTCCATCCCCATGACGAATCGGACCTCGTCACCGCGAAGGCGGCGGTACCGCGCGATGACGTCGGCTCCCACCTTTTCGAGGGCGTGTCCCACATGGGGCCGGCCATTGGCGTAGTCGATGGCCGTGGTGATGTAGAATCTCGACACGAACCGTCAGTGGGAGGTGCGCGGGCGGTTTTTCCGCTTTCCATCCGCCGGCGGGGAGGAGGCCCGCGACTCGGCGGTCTCGCGCTTCAGGTCGGCCAGGGAAATGTCCCGCCTCTCGCGCTCGGTGTCCATAAGCGTGATCCGCTCGCGCCAGATGTCGATCCCCACGACCTTCTCCTCGCCGCGCGCCGTGCGCAGGATGCGTCCCTCGCGGGGGAAGCGCTTGCGCGCCTGGAGGTAGGCATCGTGCTCGTAGGTGAGGCAGCACATCAGGCGGCCGCACGTTCCCGAGATCTGCTGGGGGTTGAGGGAGAGGTTCTGGTCCTTGGCGATCTGCAGGGAAACCTGCTTCGGCTCACGGAGCCAGGTGGAGCAGCAGAGCTCCCGCCCGCAACGGCCGATCCCGCCGAGGAGCGCCGCCTCGTCCCGCACGCCGATCTGCCGGAGCTCGATGCGGGTGCGGAAGGTCCGGGCCAGGTCCCGGACCAGCTTCCGGAAATCGACGCGGCGCTCGGCGGTGAAGTAGATGCGCAGCTTGTTGCGGTCCCACTGCCACTCGGCCTCCGCCACCTTCATGCGGAGACCGTGCTCCTTGACGATCTTCCGGGTCTGCCTCCGAACGCGCTCCTCGTCCGCGCGGAGGACGTGCAGTGACTGCACCTCGTCCTCACCCGCCCGCCGCAGGACCCGCTGGCCGGCGCCGCTGTCGTCCTCACACCCGCTGCACTTCTTCACAGCCACCGCTCCGATCGAGCGGATCCGGCCGATATCCCGTCCCCGCTCCGCCCCGACCAGCACGTACTCCCCCGGCTCGAGCTCCTCGTCCGCGTAGCCGTAGTATCCGCGGCGCGTTCCCTTGAACTGCACCTCGGCGAGCCGGGGCGCGTCCTCCGGCACGGAGCGGGGCTGCATGATCGGTAGCGGCTGGAACATGGGGTGCCGGGGTCTGCAAGAAAAACGAACGATCGACCGGGGAGACGGATCCGGAGCTAGCTCCGCGGATGCCACTCCCCCATGGCAAAGTATTTCTCCAGACGCTGTTCATGCAACTCCTCCGGGGACAGCGACTTCAGCTCGTCGAGCGTTTCCCGGAGCACGCCGTGGAGGGCCTCGGCCGTGGCATCCGGGTCCGCGTGCGCCCCGCCCGTCGGCTCCTTGATGATCCGATCGATCACGCCGAGGTGGTTGAGATCCGGCGCGGTGAGCTTGAGAGCGGTGGCCGCCTTGTCCCGCTCCGAGCCGGATTTCCAGAGGATGGCGGCGCAACCTTCCGGGGAGATCACCGAGTAGACGCTGTTCTCCATCATGAGGATCCGGTCGGTGACCCCGATGGCGAGCGCGCCGCCCGAGCCTCCTTCGCCGATGATGACGGAGATGGTTGGAACGGTGAGCGCCGCCATCTCCCTCAGGTTGCGTGCGATGGCCTCCGCCTGCCCCCGCTCCTCCGCGCCGAGACCCGGGTAGGCGCCGGGGGTGTCGATCATGGTGAACACCGGTCGACCGAACTTCTCGGCCAGCTTCATGAGCCGGAGGGCCTTCCGGTACCCTTCCGGGTGCGGCATGCCGAAGTTCCGTTGCAGGTTCTCCTTCATGTCGCGGCCCTTCTGATGGCCGATGACCATGACGGACTCCCCGTCCAGCCGGGCCCATCCCGCCACGATCGACTCGTCGTCGCGGTACATCCGGTCGCCGTGCAGCTCGACGAAGTCGGTGAAGATCCGCTCGAGGTAGTCGAGGGTGTAGGGACGCCGGGGGTGCCGGGCCACCTGGACCCGCTCGATGGGATCGAGGTTCTCGTACGTCTCGGTCTGGAGGGATTTCAGCTTCCCCTCCAGCGACTCCATCTCCCCTGTGACGTCGAGCCCCTTCTCCCGCGCCATGTGGCGGAGCCGGTCGATCTGCTCCTCGACCTCGGCGATCGCCTTCTCGAAATCCAGATGCGCTACGGTTGCCATGAATTATCTCGCTTCGCTCGATTGCGGCTGACTTGCTCCGTTGGATGCGCCGGAGGAGGCCGGAGCCCTCACCAGACTCACGCGATCCTCTCCCAGAAGCTCGCGGAGCTCGCCCACCAGCGTCTCGGTGACGGCCACCCGCACGCTCCGCGACCGGAGGCGCGGGGAATCCGGTCCGGCCGGCGCGCCATTCCCCGCCGATCCGTTCCGCCAGGTCACGAAGAGCGGCGCCGGACCCCGGTGCCTGTCCATGCACGCCCGGGCAGAGGTGAGTGCTGCGGCTTCCGTACCAGCGGCGCCGAGCTCAACGCAGATGCCCACGAGACCGCGCTCGCGCAGGGTGGCGAGGGGAACCGCGTCATCGAGGAATATGGGAGGATCGTCCTCGTCCCGCTCCCGTCCCGAAACCCCGCCCCGGAGGAGCACCGGGGTATCCTGCGCCAGGACGTCCCTGTTCTGGGCCCAGGAATCCTTGAAAGCCAGCACCGTCGCCGTCCCGTGGAAGTCCTCCACGGTGATCCGCCCCCACTCCGAGCCGTCGCGCTTGGAGATCTGCCGTGACGCCTCGGTGATCACGCAGGCCAGCTCGACCTTCCGGTCCCGGTGCTCGGAGAGGTTGCCGGTGTTGACGCTGTCGAAGAGCGCCACCTCCTCGCGGAACTTGTCCAGGGGGTGACCGGAGATGAAGAATCCGAGGATCTCCTTCTCGCGGGTCAGCCGCTCCCCCTCGCTCCACGGCTCGATATCCGGGAGGGGCGGCGCATCCATGGTGGGGGCGTCCTCGTCGGCCCCCCCGATCAGGTCCCCGAAGAAGTTGGCCTGCGAGCTCTCCGCCTCACGCTGCATTGCCTGGGCGGCGGCGTAGGACATGTCGAGCCCGGCGATGAGGCTCGCGCGACCTCCGCCGGGGGCGAAGCCGTCGAGCGCCCCCGAGCCGATCAGCGCTTCGAGCACCCGCTTGTTGCAGAGGCGGAGGTCGATCCGGGTCAGCAGGTCGAAGAGATCCTCGAACTGTCCCTCCTCCTCGCGGGTCTCGATGATGGAGCGCACCGCGCCACCCCCGACGCCGCGGATGGCGCCCAGCCCGAAGCGTACCTGGCCCACGCCATCTCCCACCACGGTGAACTTCCAGTTCGATTCGTTCACGTGCGGGGGCAGCACCTCGATGCCGTCGCGGCCGAGGCGCGGCAGGCAGCGTCCCATCTCCCGACAGTGGGCGATGTAGGCCACCACGTCGTCCGTCTTGTCCACCACCGACGACATCAGCGCGGCCATGAACTCGGCCGGGTAGTGGCACTTGAGCCACGCCGTCTGATAGGAGATGAGCCCGTACGCCGCCGAGTGGCTCTTGTTGAAGCCGTAGCGGCCGAACGCCTCGATCTGGTCGGCCAGATCCTGCACCGTGCGCTTGTCGTGGCCGCGCTCGACCGCCTTCTCCCCGAACTTCCCGAGCTCCCGGGAGATGAGCGCCGCGTCTTTCTTGCCCACTGCCTTCCGGAGCACATCCGCCTCGGCGAGGCTCAGCCCCGCCAGCGTCTGCGCGATCCGCATGACCTGCTCCTGATAGACGATGACCCCGTAGGTCGGCTCCAGGATCTCCTTCAGATCGGCGTGCGGATACTTCACCTCTTCCTGCCCGAGCTTCCGCCGGATGTAGACCTGGTCCATGCCCATGTCGAGCGGGCCGGGACGGATCAGCGCGTTGGTGGCGATGAGGTCGTCGAACCGGTCCGCCTTCATGGCCCGGAGCTTCTCCGTGGCCAGCGCCGACTCGAACTGGAAGACGCCGGCGGTGCCGCCGCGCGCCAGCATCTCATAGACGGCCGGGTCGTCCATGGGGACGTCCTCGATCCGGCCGTACTCCTCGCCCGTCTCGGGGTGGCGAAGCGCGCCGTGCCGCGCCACCACCGAGGTCACCGCATCGGCGACCACGGTGAGCGTCTTGAGCCCCAGGAAGTCCATCTTCAACATGCCCGCCCGCTCCAGGCAGTTCATGTCGTACTGGGTCACGATCACGCTCTCCCCGCTTCCCCCCGATCCCTTGGTGGATTGGGTGGCCACCGGGACGTAGTCGTCGAGCGGGCCGGGGGCGATGACCACGCCGGCGGCGTGGACGCTGGCGTGGCGCGAGAGCCCCTCCAGCACCTCGGAGTAGTCGATGAGGCGCCGGTAGCGCTCCTCCTTCTCGTACAGCTCCCTGACCTCGGGGACCTTCTCCTTCGCTTCGGATACGGTGAGGGAGTAGGCGGGTCCGCTCGGGATCAGCTTGGCCAGCCGGTCCATCTCCGCCGGGAGGAAGCCGAGGGTGCGCCCCACGTCGCGCACCACGGCGCGGGACTTCATGGTCCCGAAGGTGATGATCTGCCCCACGGCGTCACGGCCGTACTTCTCCCGGACGTACTCGATCACCTCGCCCCGGCGCTCGTAGCAGAAGTCCACGTCGATGTCCGGCATGGACACGCGCTCCGGGTTCAGGAAGCGCTCGAAGAGGAGATCGAACTCGAGGGGGCAGAGGTCGGTAATCCAGGTGCAGTAGGCCACGATCGAGCCGGCCGCCGACCCCCGGCCGGGCCCCACCGGAATCCCCTGCTCCCGCGCCCACTTGATGAAGTCGGCGGTGATCAGGAAGTAGCCGGAGTAGCCGAGCTCGGTGATGACGCCCAGCTCGTACTCGACCCGCTCCACGACATCCGGCCGGGAATCGAGCAGGGTTTCGCGGAGGGCATCGGCGTCCGGGGCCTGCCCGCCATCGCGAGCCGCCGACGTTCCGTACCGCTTCCACGCCCCCTCCCACACCTCGCGGCGGAGAAGCTCGGCCTCGTCCGCGACCTCCTCGGGGAGGGGGAAGGCCGGAACGTGGTACTTCTTCTCGAACTCGAGGTCGACCTCGTCCGCGATCCGCAGCGTGTTCTCCAGGACGTCGGGCCGACCCGGAAAGCGCTCGGCGATCTCCTGGTGGTTCTTGAAATAGAGGTTGTCGTCGTACTTCAGACGATTGGCGTCCTCGAGGTCCTTCCCCATGCCGATGCAGCAGAGGACGTCGTGCGCGGCGTGATCGTCCCTGCGCAGGAAGTGCACGTCATTCGTGGCCACCATCGGGAGGTCGAGCTTGCCGGCGAGCTCGAAGATGCGCTCGTTGAGGAGGTCCTGCCCGGGGGAGTCGTGCCCCTGGACCTCCAGGAAGTAGCGACCATCGAAGAGGTCGGCGTACCAGGCGGCGGCCTGCTCGGCCTCGTCCCACCGGTCCTCGAGCAGGTGCTGCGACACCTCGCCCGCCAGGCAGGCGGAGGTAACGATCAGCCCCTCGGAGTGCCGGGCAAGCACCTCCCTGTCAATGCGCGGCTTGAAGTAGAAGCCCTCGGTGTAGCCGATGGAGGAGAGCTTGGAGAGGTTGCGGTACCCCGCGCGGTCGCGAGCCAGGAGGACGAGGTGGTAGTACCCCTTTTCCCCCTTGGTCTTGGTGCGCTCGCGGCGGTCGCCGGGTGCCACGTACGCCTCCATACCGATGATCGGCTTGATGCCGGCCTTCCGCGCCTGCTCCTGGAAGGTCCACGCCCCGTACATGCATCCATGGTCGGTGAGCGCGAGCGCCGGTTGCTCGAGCTCCTGGGTCCTGCGGATCAGGTCGCCAATCCGGTTGGCGCCGTCCAGGAGGGAGTATTCGGAGTGGCAGTGCAGGTGGACGAAGGACATCGAGGCGGAGCGTGGAGGTCAGGTGGCTGCGACGGGGTGAATATGGCGGATGGAGCGCACGGCGGACAAGGGTTCCACGGATGGCGACCCGAGGGGGAGTTGCGTCGTCAAGACATTGCGTGGCAAAAACCTGCAGCGATCGTATCGGCCGGAAAATCGAACGACCTCGAGGCTCGATCGACGCTCGGCGGCCGCGACGGCTCAGCTGGCCGGCCTGCGCCTCCGCGGCCGCGCAGCGCTGCTCCGGGAGGGCACCAGGAAGCGGTCCCGCACCAGCACGCTCAGGTAGTCGATCACCAGGATGGTGACGAAGACGGCCAGCAGGAGGGTCAGTACGCTCTGATAGCGGAAGACCGTCAGGTAGTTGGCGATGTAGAAGCCGATCCCCCCCGCGCCCACGAACCCGAAGATCGAGGAGGCGCGGACATTGTGCTCGAACATGAAGAGGATCTGGCTGAGGATGTGGTTGGCCGACTCCGGCAGCACCACGTAGCGGATCAGCTGCACCCGCGAGGCACCCGCCGACCCCACCGCGTGGATCGCGGCCGGGTCCATCCCCTCGATCGACTCGTACTGGAGCTTTCCGAGGTATCCCACGGTGTAGACCCCCGCAGCCAATACCCCGGCGAGCGGACCGAGACCGACCGCCACCACGAAGAGCACCGCCCAGAGGAGTGCCGGCAGGGTGCGGATGCCGGCGAGCACGACACGCGCGGGTACCGTCACCCCCCGTCCGAAGATGTTGCGAGCGCCGAGCAGGCCGAGAGGGAGGGCCAGGACGGTGCCCATGGCCGTGCCGAGAAAGGCGATCTGGAGGGTTTCCACGATGGCCTCGACGGCGACTCCGACCAGGGTGGTGTCGGGGGGAATGGCCTCTCCCAGGATCTGGAAGAGGTTGCCGATGCCTCCCAGCCGGCCGGGCCGGATCTCGAGCGCGAGCGCCGACCATGCGGTGAGGGCAAGGAGCACCGCCGCCACGATCAGCGGGGCGAAGTTGCGGTGGCGGGGCGGGGGAGGGGTCATGGTGCGACGAGCCGGATCACGGCGTCGCCCGGCGTGGAATGCTCACTATGGAAGGGGTGCCGGTTCCGGCGGAGCGTCATGCAGCGGCGACGCCGCGAAACAGATCGCGGAGCCGCGTGTCGTCGATCTCGCTCCCGTTCACCTCGCACACCTTGCACCCCTCGCGAAGCACGGTCACGCGGTCGCAGAAGGTACGCGCCACCTGGAGGTCATGCTCCACCATGAGTACGGTCATGCCGAGCTCGCGGTGCGCCTTGTCCAGCCCGCGCAGCACCTGCTCCGCGGTCACGTCGTCCAGCTCGGAGAGGAACTCGTCGGCCAGCAGGATCTCGGGACGCTGGACGAGGGCACGGGAGATGGCCAGCCGGCGACGCTCTCCCCCGGAGAGCTGATGGGCCAGGCGGTCGGAGAGATGGGAGATGCCGGTCGCCTCGAGCGCCTCGTGCGCGGCGCGGTATTCCGCTTCGGGGAAGAGGCCCAGCCAGGAGCGGATCTCCCCGACCCGGTGCAGGCAGCCCATGAGGGCGTTCTGGAGCACGGTGGCGCTGCTGACGAGCCCCAGGTTCTGGGGTATGTACCCGATCCGCGCGCGTAGCTGGCGGTGGGCGCGCTTCCCGTTGACCGGGGTTCCAAGGGTGGCGACGGTGCCGTGCTCGGTGGGGACCAGCCCCTTGAGCACCTTGAGGAGCGTGCTCTTCCCGGAGCCGCTCGGCCCCACGATGGCGTGCCTCTCTCCCTGACGGACGTTCAGGCAGACCTGCTGGAGCGCTGGCGCCGACTTCCCGTACCGGACCCAGACGTCGCACATCTCGATCGCGGAGCAGGGGGGCACGGTGACCGGTGCTCCACCCGCATCCCGGCCTCCCTGCCCGAGCACCGGGAGGGGGGGTGAGGCGGAGGCCCGCCCGGCCGAGTCGATGTCTGTCGCGACCTTCATCGTCTATCTAGGAACTGTTGATGCAGTCCGGGTAGCGCACGCACCGCCCGTCCGAAGTCTCCGAGGTGCTCCTCCGTCGTCGTCTCGGTCACCCCCACCACGCCGTAGAGGTCGCGATAGATGTCGGGCCGCTCCTCGGTCAGCGCGACCATCGCCTGCACGAAGGCGGCGCGGCGCGCTTCCGGCAGGTCGGACGAGACCACGATCGGGTGCGAGGGCACCCGGCCGAACCGCACGAACGGTCGCACGCGCTGCCGGTCCTCTTCCGAGAGGAACCGCTCGGGGGCGTCGTCCGCGCCGAAGGCGGCGTCCACCTGCCCGCGGACCAGCAGCTCCATGGCGGCCTTGTAGCCACCGGCCATGGTGTAGCTGGCGAAGGTCTCCGAGAGGGCACGCTGGAGATCCGGGAAGTCGTTCCCGGCGGGCGTGATGAGCCCGTCGGAGATCATCGCCCCGATCGGCATCACGAACCCGGAGCTTCCCGTCCAGCTCGTGTGCGCCACCCGCTTCCCCACCAGGTCCTCGAGGCCCTCCACGTCGGAGTCGCGCAGCGTGAAGCCCTCGGCCCAGTAGAACGTCTCCCCGCTTTCGCGAATCTCGGCGAGCACCACCTCGACGCCGGCGCGCTCGTGCGCGATCCATGCGGGCGCGGCATCCATGAAGGCGGCATCTAGATTGCCGAATCGCAGCGCCTCGATCAGCGGCTCGTACGCGGTCGGTATCGAGACCTCGACCGGCACGCCCATCCGCTCTTCCAGGAAGGAGGCGAGGGCATCGGCTCGCGTCGAGAACTCCTGCGCCCGCTCCGCCGGGAGGAAGCCCAGGCGGAAGGGTGCTTCCCGGCCCTCCCCCTGGCCGCAGGCCGACAGGAGGAGCAGCGCCGTGGTAACGGCCGCGACGAGCATGAGCGGTCGCGGCCGCCGCACTTGGAAGACTTTGAAAATCATTCTCATGTAGCTGCAATATAGTTGCCGGTGGGGATCCCGCAACGGCTTTTTCACGATTTGCCGGGGCGTTCAACCCTCCGTACGTTTGTCCGGACACCCCGCGGAGCCGCCGCTCTCCGCGGACCCCGCGGGAAGCACCGCCATCATTCCGCTGGACAAGGAGACCCTCGATGAAGCGTGCACTACCTTTTGTGGCGCTGGGCGCTTTCGCCTGCGCCCCGGCCGCCGCTCCAACCCCGGAGGCGCCGGCGCCGGAGGGCGAGCGCCCCCTCCGCGAGGCCCACGCCTCCACCTACGAGCCCTTCACCTCCGGGCCGACGCTGATCCGCGGCGGAACGGTGATGACGGCGGCTGGCGATGTCTTCGAGGGAGGCGACGTGCTGATCGTGGATGGCCGCATCGCCGCGGTCGGACGCGACCTGGAGGTCCCGGCGGGTGCCCGCACCATCGACGCGGCAGGGCGATACGTGACCCCCGGCATCATCGACACGCACTCCCACCTGGGCGTCTACGCCAGCCCCGGCGATCAGGCGCACGCCGACGGGAACGAGATGACCCGTCCGGTGACCGGCCACGTCTGGGCCGAGCACGCGGTGTGGCCGCAGGACCCGGGCTTCCCCCGGGCGCTGGCGGGGGGCATCACCTCGCTCCACATCCTCCCCGGGTCGGCCAACCTGATCGGCGGTCGCGGAGTGACGCTGCGCAACGTGCCCGCCCGCACTACGCAGGCGATGCGCTTCCCCGGCGCGCCGCACTCCCTGAAGATGGCGTGCGGCGAGAACCCCAAGCGAGTGTACGGCAGCCGCAACCAGGCGCCGATGACCCGCATGGCCAACATCGCCCTGACCCGCGAGGCGTGGATCCGGGCGGCCGAGTACCGGGACCAGGTGGACCGCTGGGAGAACGGGGATCGGACCGGAACTCCGCCGACCCGCAACCTGGAGCTGGAGACGCTGGTCGACGTGCTGCGCGGCCGCATCCTGATCCAGAACCACTGCTACCGAGCGGACGAGATCGCCAACCGGCTGGAGATCGCCCGCGAGTTCGGGTACTCGATCCGCTCCATCCACCACGGCGTGGAGGCGTACAAGGTGGCCGACATGCTCGCCGAGGAAGGGGTCGGCGTCTCGATCTGGGCCGACTGGTGGGGCTTCAAGCTGGAAGCGCTGGACGCCACGAACGCCAACGCCGCGCTGACCCACCAGGCGGGCGTGACCACCGTCATCCACTCCGACGACGCCATCGGCATCCAGGTGCTGAACCAGGAGGTGGCCAAGGCGCTCGCCGCGGGCCGCGAGGCGGGGATCGACATCTCCGACGACGAGGCGCTCCGCTGGATCACCGCCAACGCCGCCTGGACGCTGGGCGTCGAGGACGAGGTGGGCACTCTGGAGGAGGGCAAGCGGGGCGACGTGGTCATCTGGTCCGCGCACCCCTTCAGCGTCTATGCCCGCGCCGACCAGGTCTTCCTGGACGGCGCGCTCCTGCACGACCGCACCGATCCGGCGCGGAACCCGATCACCGACTTCGAGCTCGGCATCTTCTCCGGGGAAGGCAATTGATGCGCATCACCCGTACGCTCTCAGTGGCCGCCCTGACCGGCGGCCTGATGCTCGCCGCGGCGCCCGCCACGGCGCAGGGCACCTTCGCCATCACCGGCGGCACCGTGCACACCATGACCGGCGCCTCCATCGAGGGCGGCACGGTGCTGGTTCAGGACGGCCGGGTGGTGGCCGTGGGCCGAGACGTCTCCATCCCCCAGGGCGCCGTCCGCATCGACGCGACCGGGCGGCAGGTCACCCCCGGCCTCATCGACTCCGGCACCCAGGTCGGGCTGGTGGAGGTGGGCGCCGTGGCCGGCACCGTGGACCGCGACATGGTCACCGGCCCGCGCGAGGACCTGCGCTCGCAGATCCGCGCCGCCTTCACCGTCACCGACGGCATCAACCCGAACAGCACGGTGATCCCGGTGACCCGCATCGCCGGCATCACCACCGTGGTCTCCCGCCCCGGCTTCGGCCTGGTGGCGGGGCAGGGCGCCGTCATCGACCTGGCCGGCCGCACCCTGGACGAGATGGTGGTGCGCTCGCCGAGCGGCATGTTCGTGCGCATCGGCGAGGGCGTCTCCCCCATCACGGGCGCCCGCGGGGCCACCATGATGATCCTCCGGGAGATGCTGGAGGATGCGCGCACCCTCACCCCGCGCACCTACGAGCGCGGCGCGGTGCGCGAGTTCACCGCCAGCCGGCTCGATCTCCTCGCCCTGCAGCGGGTGCTGAACGGGGAGATGCCCATGGTGATGGAGGCGCACCGGGCGAGCGACATCCTGGCTGGCCTGCGGATGGCCGACGACTACGGCTTCCGGCTCGTGCTCACCGGGGCCACCGAGGCATGGATGGTGGCCGACGAGCTCGCGGCCGCCGATGTGCCGGTGGTGGTGAAGGTGATGCAGAACCTCCCCGGCTCCTTCGAGCGGCTTGGCGCCACCTTCGAGAACGCGGCGCGGCTCCACCAACGGGGCGTGCGGGTGGCGCTGACCAGCGGGGACA
>SKRI01000026.1 GCA_007118565.1 Gemmatimonadota bacterium
CACCTCGGTCCGGACCCGCCGGAAGAGCGAGTTCTGCGGATCGTCCGGGAGGTGACCCTCGAACCGGTCGAGCCGGGCGAGGAGGGTTCCCGCACGAGCGGGGTCCAGCGCGTAGAGCTCGCCGTTGACGCGCTCATCTGCGCCCCCGGCGGTCACCAGCGCCGGATAGGCACCCGTGTCGTAGAGCCTGCCTGTAACCCATCCGGTGGCGACGAAGCTCGCATCCGGGTGCAGCAGACCGTGTGCGGGCAGGCGCAGCGTCGCCAGAAGGGAGCCGTAGACGAAGAGGCGGTGCGGATTTCCCGACATCACCGGTTGCGGCCGCCCGTCAGTGCCGGAAGTGCACGAAGAGGCGCCCGAAGTTCTTGGAATCCTTTTCCACCCGGTGATACTGGGCCTTGATGTGCTTCTGGTCCAGGAAGCGGAGGACCCGCTTCTTGAGCTGGCCGCTTCCCTTCCCGGGGATGATCTCCACCGTCTTGATCTTCTTCTCCACCGCCTCCCGGATCACCCGCTCCAGCTCGTCGTCGATCCGTCCGCCCCGGTTGTAGATGTCGTGGAGGTCGAGGGTGAGCTTGGCCATGGCGTCAGAGCGTTTCCCGGTCGCGCAGGTTCGCCTCGATCTCGGCGCGGGAGCGCCAGACCGGACGCAGCTCCTGGCGGGAGAAGTAGCCGAGCTGATCGGTGCGGTGGGGAGATCCCGCCTTGGAAGCGTTCCCGTACACGGTGAGCGCCCGCGCCCGGATCGGGTCGGAGAACTCGATGGCGGCGGTATAGCTGTCACCGAAGACGGCGACGCGCGGCCCCTCCCCGGGGTCGGCGAAGCCGATGACCCGGAAGACGCCCTGCTCGCCCGGTCCGCCGCTGGCAGGAAGGTCCACCCCGTCCCGCCGCAGCCGGTTCGCACGTCCCCAGGCAGTGTCCAGCTCACCCCAGCGGGCTTCAACTGCGTCCGCGGCCGCCTCCAGTGCGGCGAGCGCGGTGGCGGGATCCCCGATCTCGTGCGGCGTCCCGAGCGGATCGTCCGGGGACCAGCCAGTCTGGAAGGCTGGCTCCGCCGCTGGCAGGTATCTCTGCGCCCATGCCTCGAAGAGGAGCGCGCCACGGCTGTCGGCGCGGGTGGATCCGTCCCACTCCGCCAGCACGGCGGCCGCCGTGCGCAGGCGGTCCGACCCCTCCGCCCGGGCCGCGGCCACGAGGTCCGGAACGAGCCGCGGGGCAAGATCTTTCTCCTCGGCATGCTTGCGCTCCACCATCTCCTCGAAGGTGAGCCTTTCCGGCCCTGTGAGGAGGCGGATCGACTGGCGGGCCCGGGCGGAGGGGGGGCCTCCGGGGCTGATGTACTCCGGATACGCCGCCGGATCGAGCGCGGGATCGTCGGCCGCGTACCAGGGCGGCTCGTTCGCGTTCTGGATCCACCCCGCCTCCGGGTTCACCACCCGCGGCATCTCCTCGTACCCGTGCACGTCGGTCCAGAGATAGGCGGGGTCGTCTCCCGGCACAGGGCGCGCCCAGGTGGCGAAGTCTCCCTCTCCGTGCCGGGGCGTGACCCCGCCGTAGTGATAGAAGATGTTGCCGTCGGCGTCGGCGTAGATGGTGTTGAAGCCGAGGACGAGATCGTCCCGAAGGAGCCCCTCGAACTCCTCCAGCGACCGGGCGGCCATCAACTCCATGTGCGGCATCCAGTCCACTTCCACCATGCGCACGGCGAGCGCCCTCTCCCCGGCCGCGGCGACGACCGGGCCGTGGACGGAGCGGCGACGCACCAGGCTCTCCTCGCGGAAGCCGTCTCCCTCTTCCCGAACCCGAAGGCGCACCGTGTCGACCTCGAAGGGCCGCACCGCGCCGTCGAACCGGTAGCCGCCCTCCTCCAGGGCCAGTTCGTAGTGCGTCTCCATCCGCTGGTTGTTGACGGTGTGCGTCCAGCCGAGGTGGTCGTTGAATGCGATGGCCAGGAAGGGGAGCCCGACCAGGGCGGCGCCGTAGCTGTCCATCTCCGGCGTGGCGAGGTGCGCCTCGAAGAAGGTGAAGCCGCTCTCCGTCCAGGGAAGGTGCGGGTTGGCGAGCAGCATCGCGTTCCCGGAGGCGGAGCGGGAGGGCGCCACCGCCCAGGCGTTCGAGCCGCGCGCCCGCATCCACTGGCCGGCCGTCGGCTGCGCCGGGGAAAAGAGGTGCGCGACCGCGAGGATCTGCGCGTGGACGTCGCGACCCGAGACCGGAAGGACCTGCCGAGTCTCCGGCCGGATGCTGTCGGGAAAGGCATCGGCATAGGCGTTGACCCCCTCCGCAAAGGCGTCGAGCGGCCGGCGGCGGCTCTCATCGAGCGCTGCGTACGCTCGGGATGCATGATCCGGAAGGCCCACGGTGTGGACCCAGCGGTCGCTCTCCAGCCGCTCCTCCCCCCAGTACTCGGCCGCCCGTCCCCGCCTCTCCCCGTAGAGGCGCAGCAACAGGTCCCCGTGGTTGCGGGCCTGCGCCCATCCCAGGCCGCGGACCGCGCCCTCGAGGTCGGGGGCAAAGATGTGGGGGACGCCGTACCGATCCCAGAGGATCTCGGTCTCGGTGACGGTAGCGATCGAGGGTGCCTGCGCAGGTTCGACCGCGGCATTCGCGCACCCGGCGAGCAGCGTCAGTGCGAGGGCGAGCGCCGGGAGAAGGAGGCACCGGGAGCGTGCGGGGGCGTGCGGGGCGGGGGGCATGGCCATCGGGTGGAGGGGAGATCCGGACGGAGAGCCTTCAGGATACCGATCGGGAGATCGGCGAACAAGCTCGGCGGACCTCGGTTGCGCGCGCTCTGCGCACTGCGGGCGACGCCCGTCGAAGACCACCCGAACACGGCGCATGGATACGGGTACCGGAAGCCATGAGCCTGAATGCCACAACGGTCCGTTACCGACTCCCTCTCTTTCCGCTCCCGGTGGTCCTCTTCCCCGGGGCGTTCATGCCGCTGCACATCTTCGAGCCGCGCTACCGCCGCATGGTGGCCCGCTGCCTGGAGACGGATCGGCGCTTCGGACTGGTCTACCACGACCCGGACTTGCATGGCCCCTTCTCCGTGGAGGCGGAGCGGATCGGGTGCGTCGCCGAGATCATGGAGTTCAAGCCGCTCCCCGACGGCCGTTCTCTGCTCATGGCCCACGGCCGGTCGCGCTTCCAGATGGCGGATGGGCTGGAGTCCGAAGAGGAGTACTTCGAGGCCGTGGTCTCGGAGGTGCCGGACATGTTGGACGCCTCCACCGATCTCGCCGGGCGCCGGATGCGCACCGCCGAGCGCTTTTCCCGCGCGCTCGAGGGGCTGGGCGGGGAGGAGGACTCGAGCCCCGAGATCGACGTCTCCCGCGACGTCAGCTTCCAGATCGCCGCCGCCATCCGGATTTCCCCGGAGTGGCAGCAGGCGCTGCTCGAGACGGGAGGGGAGGCCGACCGGCTGGACCAGATCGACCGCCTGCTCGACTCGATCGTGGACGCAACCGACGGATGAGGATGAACGGCCACGAAGCGCACGGAGGGGAGGGGAGATGACGCTGACCCGTCGGGAGATGCTGCGCCGGCTGGCCGCCCTCACCGCGGGCGCCGTCGTGCTCCCTGCGCCCCTGTTTGGGTGTGCGCCCGGGGAGGAACGGGCGATGGCACCTGAGCGCCCGGACCGCGACGACACCCTGGTCACCGACGAGGACCGGGAGCGTCTCGAGGCGTGGGTCGGGACGCTGCGCCTCGAGGGGGTGCGCGAAGGCAGCTTCACCCCCGGGGAGGCGGCGGTGCGGGTGGGGGAGAAGGCGGCCGGCACCCCATACGAGGCGTTCACCCTCGAGGCGTACCTCCGCGCCGGCGGGAGCCCGGTCCGCACCGAGCCGCTTACCCTCTCCCTCACCCGCTTCGACTGCGTCTCGTTGGTGGAGGCGTGCCTGGCCATCGCCCGGGTGGCGCGCGGGCCGGCCGAGACGGGCGACGAGCTGTGGGAGGCTTTCGCCCGTGAGATGGAGCGGCAGCGCTACCGCGGCGGCGAGCGCGGGGGGTACGTCACCCGGCTGCACTACTTCAGCGAGTGGCTGGCGGACGGCGAGGCGCGGGGGCTGGTCCGGAGGATCGGGGCCGATCTCGGTGGGATGCCGGACGAGCGGCCGCTCCGTTTCATGAGCGAGAACCGGGAGAGCTATCCGGCCCTGGCGGACGACCGTGTGCTCGAGGAGATCGCCGAGCGGGAGCGCGCGCTCGACGCGCTCACCCGCCATGTGATCCCGACCGCGCGGATCGACGGGGTGACGGATGGCATCCGCTCCGGGGACGTCGTGGCCTTCGCCACCGGGATCGAGGGGCTGGACGTGTCCCACGCCGCCTTCGCGTACCGCGACGGGGGCGGCGTCGTCCGCGTCCTGCACGCTCCGCTGACCGGCGGGGTGGTGGAGATCACCGACTCCACGCTTCGCCAATACACCGCCAGGACCCGCCGCTCCACCGGGATCCTGGTGGCGCGGCCGGAGTGGGGTCCGGGCGTGGGCTGAGATCCGGTGGCGGAGCGGGCGCCGTCAGGCGGCGCGGCTCGCCAGCCAGCGCTCCATCTCCCTCCTCCCCTGCTCCCACGCCTCGTCGAGGAGTCGGATCGCCCGCTCCCCCTCTCCCGCGTCCAGCGCCTGGCCCACACCCTCGAAAAGGGCGGGGGATATCCTGGAGCGCCCCCGATCCTCAAGGTACGCGTAGCCGTAGCGGCGGAGGACGGGAAGGATCCCGTCGGCCAGACGGAGGAGGTGCGGGTTCCCGGCCGCGGCGACCACCGCCCTGTGCCAAGCCAGGTTGCGGTCGATCCGCTCCGGATCGGAGGGGGAGAGTGCGCCGACCGCCTCGCGCAGCTCCTCCAGCTTCGCGATGGCACCGTCCGGGAAGGGACCGCGGGTGCGGATGGCGAGGGCCTGGAGCGCGGGGATGATCGGGAAGGCATCGGCCGCGTCCCTGCGCGAGAGCGGGACCACCGAGAATCCCTTCCCCGGCGAGGCCGTGACGACACCTTCGCGCGAGAGCCGCAGGAGCGCCTCCCGGACGGGCGTGCGGCTCACGCCGAGAACGGCCGCCACCTCGGTGTCGGCGATCCCGTCCTCGTGCTCCCCGCGGACGATCCGCTGGAGGGTCGCCTCGTACACCCGCTCCCGCAGCGGGATGCGATCGATTCTGGACATCAGCAGCTCCTTCAGTGTGCTCGATATTCTGTATTCAGAATACTGCACCCTGCATCTGCGGGCAAGCTCAGACCTTCCAGACCGGGCGGGCACGCCGGGTGAGGGGGGCGGCAAGCCCGTAGAAGTCGCCGCCCAGCCGGCTCACGGTCCGCAGCCGGTGGGGATCGACGACCCGGGTGCCGGGAAGAAAGGGGAGGTCGGGGGAAAGGTGGACGGCCACAACCTCGCCGATCACCAGGGCGCTGGGGACGTCGTCGAGATCCACCTCCTGGCGGAGACGGCACTCCAGCACCGCCGGGCAGCCCGCCACGTACGGCGCGTCCACACGGACGCCGTTCGCCTCCTCCAATCCGAGGTCGGCGAACTCACTGATCTCCGCGGGCGCATCCACGGAGGTGGCCACCATCACGTCCAGATCGTCCTCGGTGACGACGTTGACGCAGAAGCCGCCATGCTCGCGGATGTTGCGCAGCGTGTCCTTCGGACCGGCGGGTCGGACGCCGATCGAGACGGAGACGAGCATCGGCGAGGCCGAGACCGCGGAGAAATAGCTGAACGGGGCGAGGTTGCTGAGCCCCGCGCGCGACCGGGTGGAGATCCAGCCGATGGGACGCGGAACGACCAAGGAGGTGAGCAGCTGGTACCGCTCGCGTCCCGAGATCTCCCCCGGCTCGATGACCTCCCGGGCGGCCCCCTTCACCCCTCCTCCTCCCCTGCCACCGCGGCGAGTTCTTTCTCCATCCACTCGCGTGCATCCGACAGCTCCTCCGGGACGATGCCGTGCCCCATCCGGTAGTCGCGGGCTTCAAGCCGGGCTCCACCCTCCTCCAGGGCGCTCCGCCCGCGAAGGGCAAGGGTGTGGGGGATGGCGGGATCGTGCAGGCCGTGCCCCCAGAAGATCCGGAGGTCCCTGGCTGCATCTCCACGGGGATCCACGCCGGGCACCGAAGGCACGAACCCGCTGAAGTTGAGGACGAGCGCCGGATGATCCGGACGCCGGAGAGCGTAGCCGAGGCTCATCGTGCCCCCCTGGGAGAAGCCTCCGAGAACGATGGGCCCGGGTCGGACCGGCAGCCTCTCCGGGATGGCGACGAGGAACGCCCCGAGCTTCTCCTGCGACGCCAGGAAGGTCTCCGGATCTGGGCGATCGTCGCCGATGTAGCGGTACCAGGCGAATCCGGGGCCGTATCCCCAGGGCGCCGCGGGGAAGGGAGCGTCGGGCGCCACCACCAGTGAGCGGCCCGGCAGCCCCGGCCTCAGCCCCATCAGATCGCGCCGGTCGCTGCCGCGCCCGTGCAGCAGGACGATGAGCGGCCATCCGTCCTCGGCCTCCTCCGGCGCATCGAGGTCGTATTCGAGCATTCGTCTGGATCAGGTGAGGGGTGCGAGATCGCCCGTGATGCGGGCGCGGTGCGGCTCGAGCCAGGGCGGCAGGGAAAGCTCCTCGCCAAGCGCGTCCTCGGACTCGTCCACGGTAAAGCCGGGTCCGTCGGTGGCGATCTCAAGGAGCTGCCCGTCGGGCGCGCGGAAGTGGAAGCCGCGGGAGTAGACCCGTTCCAGGACGGGGGTTACGTCGACCTCCATCTCCCTCAGCCGCTCCCGGAACGACCCCAGCTCCTCCTCGTCCCGAGCGCGGAAGGCGACCTGGTGCGTCTGGCCGATTCCCGGCCGGGCCTGCCGCCGGGAGGAGGGCCACCCGAAGAGGGTGAATGCGCTGTGGGGCGCGACCGCGCTCCCGTCGTACACGGCCCAGAAATGGTGCTCGTGCTCCGGGTCGTCCCGGTTCACCGTCCGCTTGACGAGCCGGAGCCCGAGGGCCTCGGTGTAGAAGTCGTGCGCCCGCGAGAGGTCGTCGGTGATCCCACTGATGTGGTGGATTCCCCGGAGCCGCATCTTCCCCGTGATCTCGGGAACCGGCTCCGCATGGGTATGCTCGGCGATTCCGCCCTCGTCCCGGTGTCCTCGCAGCTGACTCTCGGGCGGACGCTTGAGCTCCCGACCGAGCGCCTCCATCGGCTCGTCGATCCCGTAGCCCGGCCCCTCGGTGGCGATCTCCACAATCTGGCCGTCCGCGTCAGCGAAGTAGATGCTGGTGAAGTATCCGCGGTCGTACGGTCCGCTCACGCGGATGCCGGCGTCCGTCAGCCGCCGCTTCCACATGAGGAGCTCGGGGACTCCCGCGGTGCCGAGCGCCAGATGGTGGACGCCCCCGATTCCCCACCGACCCGCGGAGGCGTGCGGCCACTCGACGAGTGCCACCAGCGTCCCCGGCTCTCCGGCACCCCGGCCCAGGTAGAGGTGGTAGGCGCCGGGATCGTCCGAACTCACCGTCCTCTTCACGAGCCGCAGACCGAGCAGCCCGCCGTAGACCGCGAGCGCATTCTCCGCATTCCGGCAGACCAGCGTGATGTGGTGGAAGCCGGCGGTGCGGGGGTGGTCCATCGCTGTAAGACGTTGCGGTGGGTGAAGGTGGAGCGGCCTCGAGCGGCGCCGCGATCGCAACTTCGGGACCGTACCTCGAGCACGGCGGAGTGCACGCCCCCTCGCATTCTGCGACGGTGGCAATCGCCCGCCGGAAACCCTCTCTCCGGGAAAATCCGCTCCAGACCGCGGAAAAGGACGCAGAGCGGATCCCGCCCGAAGTGGGACGGAAACCTGCACTCCATCGGCCCTTTAGCACCGGCGATCTCGTCGCCGCGCAACGCGTTACGCCGCTTCGGACCATCGATGAGCCAGTCACATTCCGGGAGGTCGCTCCTCGCGCGGAGGGCCCTGCTCTCCCTCGTCCTCGTTCTGGTCGTCGCCTGCTCAGGGCGCGCCCCGGCACTCGTCGCAGAGGTGCGGAGTGCTTCCGAAGATCCGGCCGTGGAGTTCGCCCGCATCGATGCGCACGCCCTCTCCACCCCCGCCGCGGTCGAGGGCTCCGTGGTCACACTCGCCGAGTACCTGGCCCGGGAGGCGCGGAGCGAGCGGGAGAAGGCGCGCGCCATCTACCGCTGGATCACCGCCAACGTCGAGTACGACGTGCAGTCCTTCTTCTCCGGTAGCGGGCGGTGGCAGAGCGGGGACGACGTCCTCCGGAGCCGGCTCGCCATCTGCGACGGGTACGCCACCCTCTTCGCCGCGCTCGCGGCGGAGATGGATCTGCGGGCCGTCATGGTGCGGGGGTATGCCAAGGGGTACGGGTACGACGGCCGCCGCTTCCGCGGCCCGAACCACGTCTGGAACGCGGTCGAGGTGGACGGTCGCTGGGAGCTGCTGGATGCCACCTGGGGCGCCGGGACCATGGGAGCGCGGAGCTGGGAGCGCGACTTCCAGGAGCACTTCTTCCTGACGCCGCCCAGGGCCATGATCTACACCCATCTCCCGCAGCAGAGGCGGTGGCAGCTCCTCTCGTCCCCCAGATCCATGCGTGCCTTCCGACGTCAACCGGAGGTCCCCCCGCACCTCTTCTCGCTGGGGTTCAGCGGCCCGCAGATCGAGGAGGCGCTGCGGCGCGGGGTACGGGAGATGCCGGCGGCGTACCGCCATCCGAAGCGGGAGATTCGCATCGAGGCGGCGCCGGTCGCGCGGACGCTCCCGGCGGGAGAGGAGATGTCGATCCGGGTGCGGATTCCGGAGGCGGCGGGGGTGTTCCTGACCGACGGCGTGCGCTGGCACTCCCTCGACAACGGCGTCGAGCCGGGACTCTGGAAGAAATCGGTGTCGCTCGAGCGGGGGCGGTGGATGGTCTATGCAGAGTTTCCGGGAGGGGACGATCTCGTCTTCCTCGAGTACGAGGTGATGTAGCTCCGAGGCGTCGCCCGAGGGGGGGATGCCGGGCTGGGACTACCTTCGCAGCCGCCGGAGGTACTGCTCGATCCGCCGGGCATTCGTGCCCACATCGCTGCCGCCCACCCGGGACTTGGAGCGAACGTCGACGCGCGTCCCCTCTCCCTCCGGACGCAGCCGGATCACCACGTCGTCGTAGAAGCCGAACCAGAAGGTGCGGTCGGTGGCCTCGATGCGGCCCTCCTCCGGGGCCGCGTCCACGACCTCCCACCCCATGCGCTGCGCCGCCCGCAGCGCCTGCTCGAAGACCTCGGCCGGCGGCGCCTCGACCATGAGGGGGGCGATGTGGGGGTACGCCTCCCGCTGCAGGGCGGCCACCTCCTGGCCCGGATACTCGACCGGGTTGCGTGCGTCCGCGCGGAGCGGGGCCACCGCCACGAACTCAGGCGGGTCCTCGGTATCGGTGGTGATGTCGTGGATCGGCGGGACCTCGCGGGCCGTCTGCTGCCACTGCCAGGGGATGATTACTACAGCCAGGGCGAGCGCAGCGCCGCCGAGCGCCATCACCCACCCCCGCAACCGGGGCGTCCGCCAGAGCGCGCGCGCCACGGCCACGCCGCAGAGAAGCGCGGCCGCGATCGCCAGGTAGGCGGACCACCGCAGCAGGTCGAACCCGGTGCTGAAGTGCCAGAGCCCCCAGCGGCTGCCGAAGCCCGCCATGGCGGCGAGCAGCGCGACCAGGACGGCGAAGGTGGTGGCGCCGACGGCGAGCCGGGAGGTGCGGGCGGGGGGGTGGTCGGTTGGGGTCGTCATGGCCGGTCGGGGTGGGGGTGGAGGGACAATCTGATCCTTGCGGGCGGTGGGCGCCACCGGGGAGGATCGCGGCGGCTTCCGCCTCCGCCTACATTCTGCATTCTGCGGGTACGCGAGCTCCACCAACACCCAGCATGACCGACGAGTCCGAAGAAATGAGCGCCGAGGCACACCGTGCGGCCGCCGCGGAGCGCGGCCCGGTCCGCGTGGCGGTGATCACCGTCAGCGACTCACGTACACCGGAGAGCGACCCCAACGGGCGCTACCTCCGCGAGCGGGTCGTAGCGGCGGGGCACGAAGCGGGCGAGTACCTCCTGATCCCGGACGATCCGGAAGGGATCGAGGGGGCGGTCCGGGAGATGGCCGCCGACCACCGGCTGGTGATCCTGAACGGCGGCACCGGCATCGCGCGGCGCGACAACACCTACGATGTGGTCGCTCGCCTCCTGGAGAAGGAGATGGCGGGTTTTGGGGAGATTTTTCGCATGCTGAGCTATGAGCAGGTCGGAGCGGCCGCCATGCTCTCCCGGGCCACAGCTGGCGTCATGGGGGGAGCGGTGGTCTTCTCCCTCCCCGGCTCTCCCGCGGCGGTGCGCCTCGCGTGGGAGAAGCTGATCGAGCCGGAGCTCGCGCACCTCGCCTGGGAGGTGGGGCGCTAGAAGCCGCCCACTCCCGGAATACCTGACCGAATAAAGGGCCGGAACCACCCATCTCCATGACCGATCGACGCACCTTCCTCACCGGGCTGGCGGGCGGCATCGCCGCGGCCGCGTTCCCCGGCACAGCATCCCTCTCCCCCCGCGTGCCGGGCGCCCGCCCCGACACCCTCCGCCCGCCGCGTCTGCGCCCGGGCGATCTGGTCGGGCTGGTGGCGCCGAGCGGGGCGATCGTCGACTCGGAGCCGGCCGGAATCGCCCGGGAGTCGCTGGAGGCGATGGGGCTCCGGGTGCGGGAGGGGGCGTACCTCCGCCAGCGGCGCGGCTACCTGGCCGGGACCGACGAGCAGCGCGCCTCCGACCTGAACACGATGATCCGTGATCCGGAGGTGCGCGGGATCTTCGCCATCCGCGGCGGATGGGGGGCGGCGCGCATCCTCGACCGGCTGGACTACGAGGCGCTTGCCCACGATCCCAAGGTGGTGGTCGGATACTCCGACATCACCGCGCTCCACAACGCCATCCACGCCCGCACCGGCCTCGTCACGTTTCACGCTCCGGTCGCGGCGTCGACCTGGGCCTCCTTTCCCTACGAGCACTTCCGCCGGGTCGTCTTCGATGCCGAGGCGCCGACGCTCGCCCCGGCTCCCGACAACGGGGACACCCTGGTCCCCCAGGAGCACCGGGTCCGCGGGATCCACCCGGGCCGCGCCCGCGGCAGGCTTCTCGGTGGCAACCTCACCGTCCTCTCCCACCTGGTGGGGACCGGATTCCTTCCCGACTTCGGGGGAGCGGTGCTCTTCCTCGAGGACGTCGGCGAGGAGCCGTACCGGCTCGACCGGATGCTCACCCAGCTGAAGCTGGCGGGGATCCTCGACGGGCTCTCGGGCTTCGTCTTCGGTCGGTGCACCAACTGCGAGCCGGGCGGCGGCTACGGGTCGCTGACGCTGGAGGAGGTGCTCATGGACCACATCGCCCCGCTCCGCATCCCCTCCTGGTTCAACGCCATGATCGGCCACATCCGCGACCAGTGGACGGTGCCGGTGGGTATCGAGGCCGAGATCGACGCGCGGGCGGGGACCGTGCGGCTGCTGGAGCCGGCGGTGACCTGAAGAAGTGCCGAACCGTGTAACGACGAAGGGGCGGCCGATGACCGCCCCTTCGATGTTGCGTGGCGCTGCGCCGTCAGCTGCTAGCGCCGCGTGAAGCCGGCCTCGAGCGTTGCGGCCTGCGGTCCCGCGCCGGTTCCGAAGTCCCACTGACCGCCTGCTGCCCCGGTCTGGGTCATGGTCAGGCCGCCGTCGGCGCCGATCTCGGCTCCGAATGTGTCGACCGTGCCGGTGGCGCCATCTGTGAATGCGAGCGAGCCATTCTGCAAGGCGACGGTGCCGGTGGTCGTCGTCTGCTGGCCTGCCGCGTCCGTCCAGGTCTGGGTGAAGGCGCCGTCCTGGCCGATGGTCATCTCGTGGAGCTCACCTCCGTCCGCGATCCGGTCGTGCCTCAGATCCGGGTCGTCGTCGGCGGTCCAGACGAAGGTCTGCGCGTCCCAGGTCCCGGCGAAGTCGTGCAGCGGATCCGGCTGAACCGGATCGGTCTCTGCACACGCGCCCAGGAAGAGGGCAGCCACGGGAATCACCGCGAGTCTCGTGAGTGTCTTCATACTTCTCTCCTTCCACTGGTTTTCCACTGCGCCGGCGGATCTCTCCACCCGGCGATCGTCCGCAAGTCGTTCATGCAACGCCCGTTCCAGAAAATACAGATGTTTACAGTCCCGATCGGATAGTCCTCGATGTTCCGAGGGATTCGCCTGAACACCGTGCCGATAGGCCCCCTGAGGTGGCCTTCTTCTCCCCGATTCCCGGGAGAGCTGGCCGGCGGTGGACCCGTCGGATCCGGAGTACCCGGCACGATCGGCGGATGAGCGTGGCCGGTGCGCACCATGGCGTGCCGGACGGAAGCGCGCAGGAGGCCCACCACCGCCGAGCGGGCGCGATGCCCCTGCTTTGACACCCCGAGGAGGCGAGTCTAATCTTCACGTAGCACCCCGCAGACCCGCACCGTACCCTGCGCCATGTCACCTGCCCGTGCGGCGTTCGCCGCGACACCGATCCTTGCGCTCGCCATCGCCTGCGCCCCCATGAGCCAGCCCAGCGCCGTTCCCGTCGACAACCCGGCGCTTGCCGACCCCGAGGTCGAGACGCGCACCGCCAACGACGGCAACGTGGTGCTGGAGGGGATTCCCGCGGTTCCATCGGAGATGGAGGAGCGGGTCAACCGCTATCAGAACGTGCGGAGCGCGGGGCTCGCCGACTGGACCGCGGACGGCTCCGGCATCTACATCTCCACCCGCTTCGCCGACGTCTCCCAGCTCCACCGGGTGGACCGGGCGGGCGGGGCGCGCCACCAGCTCACCTTCTTCCGGGAGCCCGCGCTCTTCCCCACCCGCCGCCCCGGCTCGGACGAGATCCTTCTGGGCATGGACGAGGGGGGGAGCGAGTTCTGGCAGCTCTTCCTCTTCGACCCGGGCACGGGCGAGTCTCGGCGGCTGACCGACGGAGAGTCGCGCAACAGCAACCCGCGCTGGAGCCCGGACGGGAGCCGCTTCACCTTCACCAGCACCCGCCGGGACGGCCGCTCCAACGACGTCTGGGTCATGGAGCCGGCCGACACCGCCGGCGCCCGCCTCCTGGTGCGTGCGGAGGGAGGCGCCAACTGGGGCGTGGCCGACTGGAGCCCGGACGGGCGCCGGGTGCTGGTCACCGAGTACGTCTCCATCAACGACTCCTACCTCCACCTGGTGGACGTGGAGACGGGGGAGATGAGGCGTATCGCCGG
>SKRI01000294.1 GCA_007118565.1 Gemmatimonadota bacterium
CCGCATAAGCCCTACGACGGACCCCATTCCTCCTCCAAGGTGGAAATCGATCTTCCGGCCCTTGTAGTCCTGCTGAAACCAGCCGAGTCCGTAAGTGACCCAGTTCGGTCGCGTGATCTCGTCGAAGGCGTGTAGTCCGATTGGAGCGACGGTCTGCGGGCTGAAGAGCTCCTCACAGGTTTCCTCGTGTAGAAGCCGGTGGCCGTTTTCCGTGGTGCAGCCGCGCAGCAGGAACCGGATCCAGCGCGACATGTCAGCGGCCGATGACCAGGCGGAACCGGCCGGACCCACGGGATCCACGCTGCGGTTTCCAACGATGCGTTGATCGTCTCCGACGCCCCTGTGCGTCCGGGCCACATTGTCTCTCGAGCTTGCCTCTGCCAGGGTGGGAACGCTTCTATCCATACCGACTGGCTCGAAGATGCGCGCCTGAAAGAAATCCGCCCACGGCGTCCCACTCACCGCCTCGATCACCTCTCCGGCTACGCCGTACATCACGTTCTGGTAGATGAATCCGGAGCGAATCGGATACTCTTCTGCGACATGCGGCAGTCGCTGAAGAATCTCATCCATGGACGTAGCAGGATCGACCCAGAGGAAATCGGTGTCAGGCAATCCTGCGTTGTGGGTGATGAGATCGCGGACCCTTACCTGAGCCGTATGATTGGGGTCTTGGAGTCGAAACGAGGGCAGATGATCGACCACCGGATCGTCCCAGTGAAGCTTTCCCTCGTCTACCAGCATGCCGAGCGCCGCGGCCGTCATGGCCTTGGTATTCGAGAAGATCGTGAAGAGGGTATTCATATCTACCGGCTCATCGCCCCCCAACTCACGCACGCCATAGCCCTTCGCGAAGACAACGGAGTCGTCCTTTACCACCACGATGGCGAGACCAGGAACCTCCCCCTTGTCGACGGCCCGTTGTACGTAGGCGTCGAATTCGGAGGCGTCGAAGCCGGCGTGCTGGCTGTCGCTCTGGACGGGCGTCTGCGCCATCGTAGGCGCCGAGAACAGCGTGCCGCAGATCCACAATGCGGGGATGAAGAGCCTGTTGATGGGTGACTCAAGCATACTCTTTGAAAAGATCGTGATAAGGTGAATCATGTGTATGTAAGCATACGGAAAAGCGGGGGGAACTCCCTCACGAGCGGGTATCGCCGAAAGCAGATCGGCTACCTTCCAACTATCCAATCTATATATGCGTGCTTTCCCACGAAGGCCCGCATACCACATTTAGCGTTCGTGGCGCAAACTGGGATTCAAGCTGCTCCGCCCGGGCCCCGCCTTTCCGCGCGTCGTCCCCCGACCAAAGGGAGGCGCTGTCTATCTTGCCGACGCGGTCGTTGAGCCGGTATACTTGAGGCGGGCATGCGTTCACCCGCCTCCCCCTCTTCGCCCCCCTCGCCTGCCGCCGGTTACTCGTGGCATGTGAGGCACTTCGCATTTCCGGCCAGGGTTCATGACGATCGATTCGGGGCAGATCACCCGGGTGCTGCGGGCGGTCCGGAACGGTGATTCACACGCCGCCGACCGACTCTTCGAGGAGGTGTACGGCGAACTGCGCCGGATCGCGGCGGTGCAGCGGTTTCGCTGGCAGGGCAACGAGACGATGAGCACCACCGCCCTGGTGCACGAGGCGTACATCAAGCTCGTGAAGCAGGACGAGGTGGACTGGCAGGATCGTTCCCACTTCTTCGCGGTGGCGGCCAGGGCCATGCGTCACATCCTCATCGACTATGCCGAGCAGAGAGCCGCAGAAAAGCGGGGCGGCGGGGCGGTGCACGTGCCCCTCGACGACAGCAACCCCGTTCCGGAGGACGCCGCCGAGGATCTCCTCGACCTCCACGACGCGCTGAACCGGCTCGCGGAGGATCACGAGCGGCCCAGCCGGGTCGTCGAGTGTCGCTTCTTCGGTGGCCTCACAATCCGGGAGACGGCCGAGACGCTGTCGGTCTCGGACGCCACGGTCGAGCGCGACTGGGCCTTTGCCAGCGCATGGCTGCGACGCGCGCTGGGCGAACCTGCCCCCTCACCCACATGAGCCCCGCCTCCCCCGCCGACGGTCCCTTGCGCGTGCGGGAGGTCTTCGACGCCGCGCTGGAGGCGGACCCATCGGCCCGCGCCGATGTGCTGGAGGAGCTGTGCGCCGGCGACGAGGCGCTGCGCCGGGAGGTCGAGGCTTTGCTGGCGGCGAGCGGCGCGGGCGAGGAGATGCTCTGGTCACTGGCCGCGCGCCTCCGCACCCCGCGCGAGCGCGCAGGCGGAGAGAGCGAGGAGGAGCCGCTCCCGGGGGAGGTCGTCGAGGGGCGGCGGCTGGGCGCCTACCGGCTGCTGCGGCGGATCGGGCAGGGGGGGATGGGCACCGTCTACCTGGCCGAGCGAGACGACGACCAGTTCGAGAAGCGTGTGGCCGTCAAGGTGCTCCCGCTCGGGCTGGGCAGCGATGCCACCCGACGGCGCTTCCTGGCCGAGCGCAGGATCCTGGCGCGGCTGGAGCACCCCGGCATCGCCCGCCTGCTGGACGCGGGCGTCGCCGCCGACGGGACGCCGTACTTCGTCATGGAGTACGTGGAAGGCGTGCCCATCGACCGCTACTGCGAGGAGCACGAGTGCGGCATCGAGGCGCGGATCGAGCTCTTCCTCCAGGTGTGCGAGGCGGTCGAGTATGCCCACACCCACCGGGTGGTCCACCGGGATTTGAAGCCCGCCAACATCCTGGTCACCCCCGGGGGCCGGGTGAAGCTGCTCGACTTCGGCATCGCCAAGGCGCTCGACGAGCACGCCGTGGGCGAGGCCACCACCCTCACCCGGCTCTCCGGCCGGCCGATGACGCCCGCCTACGCGAGTCCCGAGCAGCTGCGCGGCGAAGCCGTCACCGCCGCCACCGACGTCTACGCGCTGGGCGTGCTTCTCTACCAGCTGCTCACCGGACAGCCCCCCTATGAGGTGCGCGGCCTCTCGCCTGAGGAGCTCGAGCGGCGGATCACCACCCGCGAGCCCACCCTGCCGAGCGTGGCGCTGCGCCGGGCCGCCGAGGGAGAGGCCGTCGACGCGGTCCCCTTCGATGCCCGCAGGGGCGCCTGGCGGCTGCGCGGCGACCTGGACACCATCGTCCTCATGGCGCTGCGCAAGGAGCCGGAGCGACGCTACCCCTCGGCTGCGGCCCTGGCCGACGACCTCGTGCGCCACAGGAAGGGGCGGCCGGTCGCCGCCCGGCCGGACAGCCTCACCTACCGGACCGGCAGGCTCCTGCGCCGCAGGAGCGCCGCGGCAGCCCTCGCGGCGCTCCTCCTGGCCGGTGGCGGCTACGCCGTGCTCGGGTCATCTCCCACCGACCCGGTCCCCGCGGCCAGCGAGGCCGCGCTCCAGCGCTCCATCGCCGTGCTCCCCTTCGGCAGCCTGGGTCAGGAGGGCACCACCGCCTTCACCGACGGGATCCACGGCGACGTGCTGACCCGCCTCTCCCAGCTCGCCGACCTGCGCGTCATCTCCCGCACCTCGGTGCTGGCCTACCGTGACGTCGAGCGTCCGCTCCCCGAGATCGGCCGCGAGCTCGGCGTCGATTGGATCCTGGAGGGAGACGTCCAGGAGGCGGGAGACCAGGTGCGGGTCCGGGCCCGGCTCATGAACGCACGCGAGGACCGTCAGGTCTGGGCCGAGAGCTTCCAGCGGGCGCTCACCGCCGAGAACGTCTTCGCCATCCAGGAGGAGATCAC
>SKRI01000038.1 GCA_007118565.1 Gemmatimonadota bacterium
CGCGCACCAGGCCGCGAGCGCGGAAGGCGCGGTTCAGGGCCAGCGCGAGGGCCAGCCCGAGGACGAGCTCGAGCGTCACGGTGGAGACGGTGAAGAAGGCCGTCTGCCCCAGCGCGCCCCAAAACCTTCCGTCTCCGAGGAGCTCGACGTAGTTGCCCGCCCCCACGAACGGCCGGCCGAGCCAGGGCATGCGCAGGTCGTGGAGGTGGAGCGACTCCCAGAAGGTGAAGCCGAGCGGAAAGAGCGCCACCAGGAGCATGGCTCCGAGGGCGGGGAGGACGAGGAGCCAGGCGAAGCGGCGCTCCTCGGCTCCACCCCGGCGGTCGCTCATCGAGACGGCGGGGGCGGGGTGGCGTCGCCCCGCTGCCGCTCGTGCAGCCCCATCCGCGCGAGCACGGCCTCCATCTCCCGTGCGGCACTCGCGAGGGCGGCATCCGGATCGGTCTGTCCGGCCAGGGCGCGGTGGAGGTGGATCTGCAGGATCTCCGAGAGCTGGGTCCAGGCGGGGGTCGGGGGACGCGGCACCGCCGCCTCCACGATCTCCCGCATCCGCTCGGCCGGGGCGGGAAGGTGTGCCTGGAGCCGCGGATCGTCGTAGAGGTCGCGCCGGGGCGGGAGCTGGCCGGTGGCCCGGGCGCGCTCCAGCATCCGCTCCGGATGGGTGAGGTAGGAGATGAGCCGGAAGGACCCCTCCGGATTGGCGCTCTCCGCATTGATCGCGAGCTGCGATCCGCCGAGCGCGGCCGCGCCTCGGTCCGGCCGGGTGCCGGGAACGGGAGCCACGCCCACCCTGCCCGCCACCCGAGATCCTTCCCCATCCACTAGCGGCAGAGCATACGGCCAGTTCCGCATGAAGAGGGCGCGGCCGTTCTGGAAGGCGAAGCGCACCTCCTCCTCTCGCCACGCGAGCACGTCCCGCGGAGTGTCGCCGTTCGGCCCGATACGGTCGCGGAGCCAGACGAGGGCGGTGCGCCCCTCGGGCGAGTCGACCTCCACCGAGCCGTCCGGCGCCATGATCCGCCCCCCGTGACCGGTCAGGATCTCGAGGAAGACCGTGACCAGCCCCTCGTACCGCGCCCCCTGCCAGACAAAGCCGTACTCCGGGGCCGCTGCCGCGCTCTGGCGCGAGAGCTCCTCGAGGGTGACGGGTGGAGCGTCGATCAGGTCCGTTCGCCAGTAGAGCATCCCCACGTCCACGAACCAGGGGAGGGCGTAGAGGCTCCCCTCCCACCGGTTGGCGGCCAGCGCGGCGTCGAAGAGGCCGGTGGTGTCGGGAGCGAAGCGCTCGAGCGGGAGGATCCAGCCAGCCGCGGCGAACTCCGGCGTCCAGATGACGTCGAGCTGCAGCACGTCCGGCCGGCCGGTGCGCGCGGCCAGCCACTGCACGTAGAGCTGGTGGCGCTGGGAGGCGTCGTCCGGAGTGCGCTGGACGACCACCCGGAGGTCCGGGTTCTCCTCCATGAAGGCGGTCACCTGGCGGCGCAGGATCTCTCCTTCGTCCCCCACGGCGCTACCCGATATGCGCAGGATACCGTCGTCCTCCGGAGCGCAGCCGGCGAGGAGGACGAGGGCGATGACGAGGAGATGCTTCACCGCGATGGTCGAGCGGGAGGGAGGCCGGGAAGCGTGCCGCGGGAGGAGAGGCGGTCCCGTCCGGTGGCGCGTCCTCCTACCCCCGGCGTGGGCGCCGGTGGTAGGAGCGTGTGACGAGCCGCTCCCTCTCTACGGGCATCGGTACTCCTGGTTCAGCCGGTGGCAGTGGTCGCGCGGGATCAGCCCGCCCTCGACCTCGTACGCCCAGACCCCGCTGTTGAAGTCCGAGAGGAAGATGCGTCCCTGGTGCGGGTGCGCCGTCCAGACCATGGGCGCGTTGGCGATGAAGCCGACCGGGTCGTGCGGCTTGGCCACGGCGATCTCTCGCTGCTGCGTGGCCAGGTTCCCCATCAGCTCGCCGGAGAAGTCGACGATCCGCAGCCCGCCCTCGTAGTACCCCTGGTAGAGGACGTCGTCCACGATCCACATGTTGTGGGTGCCGAACTCCGGCACCTGGTAGCGCGCCACCAGGCGCGGGTCGTCATACCCGGTGAAATCGATGATGTGGATGTATCCGGCGCTGGCCGAGGGCACGCCCCCCTCCCCCGTCTCCGGGTCGTAGGGATCCGTGCTCAGCCCGCCCTCGTAGGCCATGCCGGCGCGGTTCAGGATCTCGTCCCCCACCACCAGGTAGAAGCGGTCGGTGCTCTGCGACTGGTAGGGGAAGGTGGTGTGCGTGCGGCCACCCGGAGTCTTGATGGCCCGAACGAAGACGGGATTCTCGGGGGATCCTCCCCACCGCCCGTTGCCCACGTCCACCACGATGACCCCGGCCGCCCACTGGGAGGAGTAGGCGATGCCGTCGTGGACGTGCACATCGTGGATGCGCGCGCCGGGATGCTGGTATTCGCCCACGTAGCGCGGCTCGTAGATGTCCTCCATGTCGAGGATCAGGTACTTCTCCCCCGCCGACAGGACGTAGAGGTAGTCGTCGTCCGGGAAGGAGTTGTGCACCCCGCCGGTCAGCCCCTCGTCGTACTCGGCGGCGATCACCGGGTGAGCGGGGTCTGCCAGGTCGAGGATGACCGCACCGTTCCTACGGTCCGAGGCGCCCTCGCGCGTCAGCACGGCGTACCGACCGTCGGGCGAGACCTTCACGTCATTGATGGTGCGGGCGTCGATCCGGACGGAGTCCGTCTTCACCATGTTCGCGGGGTCGCTGACATCCCAGACGTAGGCGATGCCGTCCCCGCCCCAGGTCCCGCTGATGGCGTAGTCCCGCCCGTCCGCCGCCCGCCAGACCCACATGTCCGAGGAGTGCACGTTGTCGACCCGAGCGTGCCCCACCTCGCGGATGGAGCGCTGCACGTCGCGTGGACGCACGTCCACGGCGTGGCGCGCATTGAGCGATCCGCTGCTGGCGAGGATGGTGTAGCGCCCCGGGATCTCCGCCACGAAGCGGCCGTTCCGCACGGTGCCGGATGCGCCAGTGTTGTGGCCGATCGTGTCGTCGGGCGCGAAGGTCACGGACCAGGTGATCGGCAGGTCCCGCACCCGGGCGCCGGAGCCGTTCATCGCCACCGCGTCCACCGGGATCACGTCACCGGTGCGGATGTCGGCCGGGGCGGAGATGTCCAGCCGGGTCGCCGTGAGCTCGGCCACCTCGAACGACACTTCCCCGCGCGTGCCGTCCACCTCGGCGAAGACGCTGACCCTCCCGGGGCCGTGCGCGGTGACCGCACCCCAGCGATCGACCGTGGCGACCGAGCGGTCCGAAGTCGACCACCGCACCTCGGCGTCCGGCCGCTCGAAGCCGTCGGCATGGACCGGCGTGGCCCGGTGCTGGACGGTCGTGCCGGCGTAGAGCCGGAGGCCATCCTCCCCCTCGATCCTCACCTCGGCGATGGCCGGCCATGTCACCGTCACCGGAATGCGCACCGAGGGCGGCCGCCCCTCCGCCCAGGTGACGCCCGGCGCCGGCCGCACCATGGCGACCAGCTGGTGGTCGCCCGCCTGGAGCGCGGTGAGCCGGCCGTCCTCCACGCGCAGCGCGGAGACCGGCGCGGCGTAGCGAAGCGGCGCCTCAACCGCATTCCCGGCTGCATCGTATGCGGTGATGTCGAAGGAGACGGTCTCGCCCGCCTCCACGGTGATCGATTCGGGGTCGGCGGCCAGCCGGACGATCTCGCGCTCCTGCTGCGCTGAGGCCGGGAGGGCGACGAAGGCGAAGGCAGCCAGGGCGGCGAGGCCAGCGGGGCGTATGGGGATGTTCATGCTCTCGGGATGTGGTGGGAGGGAAGGATGTTCGATCTTGCTATATCGGGATCTGGTTGCGCAAGTTTCCCCCGGCCGACCCTTCCACCGATCCGACGACCATGCCCCTCCCCCACATCTCCCGCGCCCTGCTCGCCCTGGCGATGGTGGCCACGGTCACCGCGGCCACCATCAGCGACCCTCCGGAGGGCCGTACATCGGCGCCGGAGCCGGATGCCAGCTACCTCCTCTACGTCGGCGCAGAGTCGGCGGACAAGCTGCACCGGGTCCGCTTCGGCCCCGAGGGGGTGCGGGTGGAGCGGACCATCGACGTCGGCGAGCTGGCGCTGGAGATCGAGGGGCCGCACGGAATCGCCATCGATCGCCAGGGCGGCTACCTCTATCTGACTACCGGCCACGGGCTCCCCGACGGGAAGCTCTGGAAGTACGAGATCGGCGCCGACACCCTGGTCGGCGGCCCTATCGACCTCGGGAACTTCCCCGCCACGGTGGACCTCACCCCGGACGGCCTCTACGCCTTCATCGCCAACTTCAACCTGCACGGGGAGATGACCCCCTCTTCCGTGTCGGTGGTCTACACACCGGAGATGATGGAGGTGGCCCGCACCGAGACGTGCACCATGCCGCACGGGAGCCGGGTGAGCCCTGACGGGCACCGGCACTTCTCGGTTTGCATGATGGACGACCAGCTCGTGGAGCTGGATGCCCACGCGTTCGGAGTGTCCCGTCGCTTCTCCGTGGCGCGGGGAGAGGAGGGAGCGCTCAACGCTGACGACCGCGGCCACCACACCCACCGGGAGCACGGGCACGATGCGCACTACCGGGCCAGCTGCTCGCCGACCTGGGCGGACACCGACCCGGACGGCGCCCGGCTCTACGTGGCGTGCAACCGAAGCGACGAGGTGCTGGAGATAGATGTGGAGCGGTGGGAGCTGCTCCGCCGCTTCACCACCGGCCGGGGACCGTACAACCTCGAGGTGAGCCCGGACGGCCGCACCCTCGTGGTGACGTTGAAGCAGGGGAACGCGGTGGAGCTGATCGATCTGGCGAGCGGGGAGACTCGGCACCGGAGCGAGACCTCGACCACGGTGGTGCACGGCGTGGTCACGTCCCCGGACAGCCGCTACGCCTTCGTCAGCGTGGAGGGTGTCGGCGCCGAGCCCGGCAGGGTCGATGTCTTCGACCTCGACTTCTTCGAACGGGTCGCGAGCGTCGAGGTGGGGCAGCAGGCAAGCGGGATCGCCTTCTGGAAGATGGAGCGGTGACCGACCGGAGGCGCAGCGAGACGGG
This sequence comes from Gemmatimonadota bacterium, assembly GCA_007118565.1. GTDB lineage: Bacteria > Gemmatimonadota > Gemmatimonadetes > Longimicrobiales > Longimicrobiaceae > SKRI01. The sequence goes on from SKRI01000038.1 coordinate 5,098, forward strand.
GCGGCTGGGTGCGGCCCTCCTCGACTTCGTGCTCGCCGTCATCCTGATCGGCACCGGCCTGACCGCCCTGGTCACCGGCCGCCTCCCGATCCGCTTCGGCGGTGGGATTGAAGGGGTGGGGGCGCTCATAGCGTCCCTCGTGCTGATCGGGGTGGGCGCCTACTTCCTCCGCTCCGGCTGGCGCCGCGCCGCCCGCCCCCCGCGCTGAGCCGGCATCACCCGGAACCGGCCCAAGAATTGTGTTGCGTTTGACAACCAATCCGGCTCCTTGTAGTATTGTTGCAGCTGACAATCAATCGAGATCAACCGTGACCATCATCGCCCCTTCCCCTGCAAGCACCCCCCGAGACGCCGCGCTTCCGCGTGAGGCCGAGCGGCTGCGACGCGCCCTCCAGGCGTTGTCGCGCGTCACCCAGTGCTGCGACCGGGACCGTGCCTGCTGCCACGGGGTCAGCGCCTCCGGCTCGCACGCCCTCGACGCCCTCTCCCGGATCGGGAGCGTATCCCTCAACCGGCTCGCAGCGGAGCTCTTCCTGGACAAGAGCACCACGAGCCGGATCGTCACCTCGCTCGAGAGGGACGGCCTGGTGGAGCGCGCTCCGGATCCGGACGACCGCCGCGCCGTCCTGGTGGGAATCACCGGGGCCGGCCGCGAGATCCGGGAGCGGATCCGCGAGGAGGGCTCCCGCGACGCGGAGGCGCTTCTAGCCGCCCACACCCCGGAGGTACGGGCGGGGATCGTCTCCCTCCTGGACGACGTGGTCGGGCGGGCGGCACAGTGGACGGATGTGGAGGGTGCGTCGTGCTGCACCCCGGCCGGGTCCATGACGCCGCTCCAGCCGCTCGGGGAGCTCGCCGAGGTGCGGGCGCTCCTCGCCTCGGCGGGGCTGCCCGCGGCGGGGATCGAGGAGCGCTTCCCGGCCGGGTATGTCCTCCAGCGCGCGCCGGCTTCCGGCGATCTGATCGCCGTTGCCGGTATCGAGGTGTTCGGGGAAGCCGGGCTGCTCCGGTCCCTGGCCGTGCGGGAGGAGATGCGCGGAAGCGGCCTCGGGCGCGCCATCGCCACCAGCGCGCTCGCGGGCGCGGCGGCCGGCGGGGTTCGGACGGTTTTCCTGCTCACGACGGGCGCTGCCGGGTTTTTTGCGCGGCTCGGCTTCGAGCCGACCGATCGGGCGACGGTGCCGGAGACGGTGCGTGCCTCGCCCGAGTTCTCCGAGCGCCGCTGCGAATCGGCGGTTGTCATGCGCCGCGAGCTGTGAGCAGCGGCGCACGAACCGGGCGCTCCGAGGAGCGGCCCGGAGTCAGCGCCGGCAGATATGCCGGAACACTTACCCCCCTGACCCAGGAGGAGCGATGAGCACCTGTCCGTGCTGCGGAGGCGGCTGCTGCGGCTGCTGCTAGAGAAGAAGGGAGCGGGCGACGGGCGTCCGCTCCCTTCAGCCGTCCCCCACGTCGGCCTCTTCGAGGCGAGCGGAATCGTGGATGTCGGTGCGGGCGTAGCGGTAGGTGTAGTCCGAGACGATGACGCGAACCCGGTCGGCCATCCTCACCGGATCCAGCGCATCGGCGGCCTCCTCCTGGTTCGCGAAGCAGAACCAGGGAATGCGATCGTCCCCAGCCATGCGGGGAATACGCTCCGCCGACGCCTCGTCCGCCAGGAAGCAGAGGATGTCGAGATCCGCGTCGGGGTGCGGCTGGGCGCGACCGAGTAGCTCGACCTCGCCGCTGAAGGTGACGGTTCCGACCCACTCGGCGGGGCCGATCCCGGGGGTGAGGTCGAGCAAGGTGATCTCCCACGGTCCGACCGAATCCCCCTCTGCGGCCGTGGCCGGATCGAAACGGTGCGGGTCGAGCGGGTAACCCTCATCGCGAGGCTCGAGCCCTGCCCGGGGATCCGCCGGCTCCGGGTCCGGCCTCTCCTCGGCGCATCCCGCCATGGCGAGTCCCGCGAGGATCAGCGCCACTGGTGTCGCAGCCCGCCTCATTTGGCCTCGCTGCGCCGGATGTCCAACTGCTCGAGGAGCCAGCCGGTAGTGTCCGAGAAGTTCATGATGCATCGGAAGCGGTGCTCCGGACGCTCCTCGCCGTCCCGGATGACGAATCGCCCCTCGACCTCGTAGCGACCGTTGCCGAAATCCCGCACCAGGGCGTCCTCCTGGAAGGTGACCTCCATGGTCGGATCGATCTCCTCGCTCACGAAGGCCCTGCACCAGTCGCGCGCGTTCTCCCGTCCCGGCTCCTGAGCGAGCGTGTCCGGAACGGCGGCCTCGGTCTCGACGGCCGGATCTTCCGGCGCCTCGCAGGAGGAAAGTGCCAGGAGGAGCGCGAGCGGGAGGATCCGGGAGGTGCGGCGAATGTTTCGTGGCATGGCCGATGATGGTCGGGTCGCGGGAGATGCTCCTGCAGGGGTCGGTAGCGTGAGGTGATCCCTCGCCTGCGACCGGGACGTGCCGCCCCGGAGCTGCCGCGCATTCCGGACAATTCGATCAATGACATTCATCCAGACCGCTCCGCGCCTCGGCAACCAGTATTCCGACGACCCGGCCCTGCAAGCCTGGCTCTCTCATACCGTCCCCGGCGAAGTGCGTGCCGAGATGGAGCCGACGCTCCGGGAGATGGGCGCGCTCGCAGGCGGACCCCTTCTCGAGATGCAGCGTGTCGACACCGGCCGCGAGCCGGTGCTCACGACCTGGAGTCCCTGGGGGGAGAGGATCGACCGGATCGAACCGACTCCGCTGTGGCGGGAGGCCGAGCGCATCGCGGCAGAGCTCGGCCTGGTGGCCACCGCCTACGACGGCGGCCTCGGCCCGTGGAACCGGGTTCATCAGCTCGCCCTCGCCTACCTGTTCGTCCCGAGCACGGACATGTACGGCTGTCCGCTGGCGATGACGGACGGAGCCGCGCGCACCCTCCTCGATGCCGGGGACGAGCAGCTCGCCGATCGCGCAGTCTCCCGGCTCGTCAGCCGGGATCCGACGCGCTTCTGGACGAGCGGGCAGTGGATGACGGAGCTGACCGGCGGGTCCGATGTGGGGGCATCGACGACGGTGGCCCGTCGCGGGGAGAACGGGGGGTGGGAGCTCCACGGGCGGAAGTGGTTCACCTCCGCCATCGCCTCTCCCATGGCGCTCACCCTGGCGCGTCCGGAGGGGAACCCGGCGGGGGGGCGCGGCCTGGCGCTCTTCTACGTGGAGACGCGCGACGAGGCGGGGCGCATGCGGAACATCCGCGTCGACCGTCTCAAGGACAAGCTGGGGACCCGGAAGCTCCCGACCGCCGAGATCACGCTCGAGGGAACGCCGGCCCGTTTGGTGGGAGAGGCCGCCGACGGGGTGCGGCGCATCACCCCAATGCTCAACGTGACCCGGCTCTGGAACGCGGTGAGCTCGGTCGCCTACATGCGCCGGGGGATCGCGCTTGCCCGCGACTACGCCCGCCGGCGCGAGGCGTTCGGCGCACGCCTCGACGAGCAGCCACTGCACCTGGACACGATCGCAGGCATGGAGGCGGAGCTGTGGGGCGGCATTGCCCTCACCTTCCGGGTCGCCGTCCTCCTCGGACGGGCCGAGCAGGGGGAGATGGAGGAGGGGGACGAGCTCCTCCTCCGCCTGCTCACCCCGGTCGCGAAGCTGACCACCGGGAAGCAGGCGGTGGCCGTCTGCAGCGAGGCGCTCGAATGCTTCGGCGGTGCGGGTTACGTGGAGGATACCGGGCTGCCCGTGCTCCTTCGCGACAGCCAGGTCTTCCCGATCTGGGAGGGCACCACGAACGTGCTCTCCCTCGATACGCTGCGCGTGCTCGGCTCGGGCGCCGCGATGGGCGCGCTCCACCTCCATGTCGAGACGCTCGGCCGCGGCGTCCGCGACCCCGGCCTCCGCGAGCTCGTGAAGCGGGCGGGGGAGGCGCTCAGACATGCCGAGCGCTGGCTGGCGGAGGCGCTGGAGCGGGGGCGGGCGGACCAGGAGGCGGGTGCGCGCCGGTTCGCGCTCACGATCGGCCGGGCCACCGCCCTCGCGGAGATGACGGCCATCGCCCAGTCCATGCTGGATGCGGACGGGGACGGACGAGGTGGCGCGGCCTGCAGGCGCTTCGCCCGGGCGGGGGTCGATCTCGTGGTTGCGGTGGATCTGGAAGATTCGCGGGCGCTGGCGCGCGGTGAGCGGCTGAACGGCCAGGCTACCTGAAGCCCGGCGGAACCTTTTCGAGCCAGCCGGCATCGAGCACCCCGTAGAGGCCGACCAGGATCGCCTCGGCCGCGTCGTGGCGGAGGGAGGTCGGGCGGGGGGCTCCGGACCACTCGATCACGGTGCGCGCCAGCCGGTCCGCGTGACGCTTGGCATCGGTGCCGCGCCGCCGCTCGCGGTCGTGCAGCAGGACCTCGCGCCAGATCTCCGCAGAGACGAGGCGCGTCACCGCGCCCCCCTTGGCCGCGGCCTTTCCCCAAACCTCGCCCATGGCCCGATCTCCCTCCACATAGAGCCGGCGGAGGGTGGGGATGTCACGGACCACGGCGTAGGCGCCCTTCTTCAGCCGTCCCGGGCTCCCGAAGTTGCTGGAGCGATACCAGCGGAGCCGCCCGTCCCGGCCGTAGAGGGCCAGCCCGGCCCGGAGTCCGAGGTCGACCGCCAGGAGGGTGGCGTCCGGCGGATCGGCGGCCCCGGTCAATGGAGGTCGAGGCCAGCTCTCACGAGGCGCGGGCGCGCACGGACTCCTCGGCTCCGCGGGCCAGGAAGGCTCCGATCTCGTCCTCGCGGGCGGCGGCGTCCTCCTCCCCGAGCTCGATCAGCCGGTTGAGGTAGTCGTGCTGGAACATCACCATGCTGAGCACGTCCGGGCTCTCCGTCTCCTTCGTGCCGAGCCCGCGAGTCAGGAAGCGGAAGGCTCCCGGGAGACGTGGCTCGTATGCCGCGGAAAGGCGCCCCAGATCCTGCGAGGGACGCAGCACCAGGAGATCGATGGGCCGGAACTCCTCCCGCTCTTCCTCCGGCAGCTTGTTCAGGATTCGGTTCAACCGCTCCAGCCGGGCCACATCCTGATCGATCACGTCGAGAAACACGGAGTTCATCAGGACGCCGAGCACCTGCGCGGGCGGAGGATATCCCCGGGTCAGAGGCCGATCCGCCTCCTCCTGGGTGGCGCCGTGCTGGTTGGAGATCGCCAGGATGCGCCGGGCCCCCAGGTGAAGGGCGGGGGAGAGCGGCGCTGCCAGCCGGATGCCCCCGTCCCCATACCACTCCCGGCCGATGCGGACGGCGGGAAAGAAGAGCGGGAGCGCCGCCGAGGCCATTACGTGCTTGAGCCCGATCTTCGTCTGGACCCCGCGGCGCATGGGTCGCTCCCACCCCTCTATCTCCCTTCCGTGCACCCACACCACGGACTGGCCGGTGGTATAGCTGGTGGTTCCGATGGAGAGCGCCTTGAGGGTCCCGCGGTGGAGGTTGTAGTCGATTCCGGTGAGCCTGCCGCGGACCGGGGCCAGCGCGCTGGTCAGGAACTCGCCGAGGGGTGCGGTGTCCACGAGTCCCTGCACCCGCGGATCCCCGGCGCGACCCCCGGAGAGTAGTCGCAGGCCCCACGCCCCGATCTGGTTGAGCAGGGATGCGGCATCCACGCGAAAGATCTGCTCCGGCGTCAGCTCGAGCCAGAGCGAGACGAGCTCCTCGACCGCCTGCGCGAAGCTCCCGTGGTGCTGCGCGAGGTGCGCGGCGTTGATGGCCCCCGCCGAGACCCCGCACAGCACGGGGACGTTGAGCTCGGGGAAGCGCCGTGCCATGTACCGGAGCACGCCGACCTGGTAGGCTCCCCGTGCACCACCGCCGGTAAGGACGAGGGCAAGGTCCTCGTTCGGGGCGGGGGTCGGGATAGCGGACGTTGCTCTCGGAATCTCCATCGCTCGTTCTGTACGTGGCGTATCGGATCGAAACAGGAAGTTGCGTGCCTCGGTCCTGAGGTGGCGGATCGGAGGAGCGGATGAACAAGCTCCTCGTCCTCATGGTCACCGCCTTCGTGGACATGATCGGGCTCCTGATCGTCCTCCCGCTCCTTCCTTTCTACGCGCTCGAGTTCGGAGGGGGAGGGCTCGAGATCGGGATCCTCGTCGCGGCGTACGCCGTGGCCCAGCTGCTCAGCGCTCCGCTCTGGGGAAGCGTCTCGGACCGCTACGGGCGCAGACCGGCCATCCTGATCAGCCTGGGCGCGTCCATCGCCGCGTACCTCGTCTTTGCGGTGGCCGACTCGCTGCTCCTGCTCTTCATCTCCCGGCTGGTGCAGGGCGCCGGCGGCGGAACCACCGGTGTCGTGCAGGCCTATGTGGCGGACACCAGCCGCCCGCGGGATCGCGCGCGTCACCTAGGCTGGCTCTCCGCGGCGACCAGCCTCGGCGTCATGGTCGGCCCTGCCCTCGGCTCCTTCTCCCTCAGGTGGGGCACGGCTGCCCCGGGCGTTGCGGCGGCGCTACTGTGTACGGTCAACCTCGTCTTCGCCTGGGCCTTCCTCCGTGAGTCGCGTGTGCCCCGGGAAGGCGGGCTTCCCGCCGATCCCTTCCGGTCGTGGAAGACGCTCCGCCACACACTCTGTAACCCTGCCGAGCCGGCTCCGCGCCTCATCTGGATCTACGGCACGGTGATGATGGCGTTCCAGGGTATGGTGGCGGTGCTCGCCCTCTTCCTGGCCCTCCGCTTCGAGATCACGGAGGAGACGATCGGCTACGTGTTCGTGTACACCGGACTGGTCAGCGTCGTGACCCGGGGAGCGCTGCTGGGACCGGTGGTCGATCGGCTGGGGGAGGTGCGGCTCTCCAGGATCGGCTGCCTCCTGCTGGCGGTGGGGCTCGCCGCGCTCCCCTTCACGAGCTCGTGGCTCGCGCTGGGTGCCGCGCTGACGCTGGTCCCCCTCGGAACCGCCTTCACCTTTCCGTGCGTGACCGCGCTCCTCTCCCGGGTCATCGAGGGGCACGAGCGAGGGCTCTTCATGGGAGTCCAGCAGAGCTTTGGAGGAATGGCCCGCGTGATCGGCCCGATCGCCGCGGGCTGGGCCTGGGACGCGCTGGGGCCGGGGCCTCCCTTCTGGGCCGGCGTGGTCCTCGTCGGCATCGCCCTTCTCCTCAGCCGTTCCGTGGAGAGCGCGGCTCCGGACACGCTCGACTAGCGGATCCGTTCCCATCGCCCCGCTCGTCCGCTACATTTGACGGCCGTTCGAACGACCAGGCCCTTACCGATTCCACCTCGGCGCAGATGCCCATGACCCGATCCCCGCGTACCGTGAATCGAATCGCTCCATTGCTCACCGCCCTGGCGACGGTTGCCCTCCTCGGCGCCTGCGCTCCGGCGGCCGGCACCGCCCAGACCCCCGCTTCCCCAGCCGTGGAGACGACCATGACCGACGCCTCCCCGCGCACCGCGATCGTCATCCACGGAGGCGCGGGTGCCATCGAGCGCGGCCAGGTGAGCGCGGAGCGGGAGCAGGAATACCGCGACCGGTTGGAGGAGGCGCTGCGCGCCGGCCATGCCGTGCTCGAGCGGGGCGGATCCTCGGTGGACGCCGTGATCGAGGCCATCGTCATCATGGAGGACTCGCCGCTCTTCAACGCGGGGCGGGGAGCGGTATTCACTGCCGAGGGCCGCAACGAGCTGGACGCCAGCATCATGGAGGGAGCCAACCGGGAGGCCGGCGCGGTCGCGGGCGTCACCCGCGTCCGGAACCCGATCCGGCTCGTTCGCGCGGTCATGGACCACTCCGAGCACGTGATGTTCGCACGGGAGGGCGCGGAGGTATTCGCCGAGCAGCAGGGTCTGGAGATGGTCGATCCCGAGTACTTCCACACCGACCACCGCTACGAGGCGCTCCTCCGAGCACGGGAGGCGGAGCAGACCTTCCTCGACCACGACCTCGAGGGCCACGCCCTCGGCACCGTCGGCGCGGTCGCGCTCGATCGCGACGGCAACATCGCCGCCGGGACCTCGACCGGCGGGATGACCAACAAGCGCTTCGGCCGGGTGGGCGACTCGCCGATCATCGGGGCCGGGACCTGGGCGGACAACCGCACCTGCGGGGTGAGCGCCACCGGGCACGGCGAGTTCTTCATCAGAAACGCCGTGGCGTA
>SKRI01000097.1 GCA_007118565.1 Gemmatimonadota bacterium
GCGGTCCGGGCTGGGGTCGGGGCGTGGAGTGCGCGGCCGGATCGGCTGATTGCATGGACGAAGGCGAGGGACGAGAGGTGACGGTCGACGGGTGAGGGGTGATCCGCGGAATCGGCGATCGAGCAGACCGTGCCGCGGCCGCGGCGGCCCTCAACCCCCGGCCCCCTCTCCCAAACGTGGGAGAGGGGGAGAGAGCGATCCGGAGCGATGCTCGGGGGCCCCCGCACGAGCGATCGTGACCCGCAGGGCGGAGACGCCGCAGGCGGCTCCGTGCACACCGGCACGGTCGTATCGTGCCGGATGTGCATAGAGCGCGGTCCCGGCGCAGCCGGGACGTGCCCGCCTCGCTGTCCCCCTATTCTCTATTCCCTATTCCCTGCTGCTCGGCAATCCACTCCCGCACGTTCTCCTCCAGCACGTTGAGCGGCACCGCGCCGGAGAGAAGCACCACGTCGTGGAAGTCGCGCACATCGAAATCCGCGCCGAGCGCCGCCTCGGCCGCGGCGCGCAGCTCGCGAATCTTGAGCTCGCCCGTCTTGTATGCCACGGCCTGCCCCGGCCAGGCGATGTAGCGGTCGATCTCGGTCTCGATGTTGTGCAGGGTGAGGCCGGTGTTCTCCCGCATGAAGTCGATGGCCTGCTGGCGACTCCACCCCAGGGCGTGCATGCCCGGATCGACCACCAGGCGGGCGGCGCGCCAGGCCTCGTAGATCAGCCGGCCGAAGTCGCTGTACGGGTCCTCGTAGAAGCCCACCTCGAGCCCCAGCCGCTCGGCGTAGAGCGCCCAGCCCTCGGTGAACACCGTGAACCCGCCGAAGCGCCGGAACTCGGGCAGCTCGAGCTCCTGCTGCAGCGCGATCTGGTGGTGGTGCCCCGGCACTGCCTCGTGCAGGGAGAGCGCCTCCACCTCGTAGAGGGGGCGCGCCGGCAGGTTGTAGGTGTTGACGTAGTAGAAGCCGGCGCGCGTCCCGTCACCCGCTGGACGCTGATAGTAGGCGGTGGTTGTGCGCGGGGCGATGTGGTCCGGCACCGGACGGATTCCGTACGGCATGCGCGGCAGGGTGCGGAAGAGCTCGGGCATGCGGCCGTCCATCTCCTTGAGGACGTAGGCCACCTCCTTCATCAGCTCCTCGGGCGTCTCCGCGTAGAAGCGGGGGTCGGTGCGAAGGAACTCGAGGAACTCCTCGAAGCTCCCCTCGAAGCCGACGCGCTCGATGATCTGGTCCATCTCCCCGCGGATGCGATCGATCTCGGCGAGTCCGGTCTCGTGGATCTGGCGCGGGGTGGCGTCGTCGAGGGTGGTGAAGAGCCGCACCCGGTGCTCGTAGTAGCTCTCCCCGTCCGGGATCTCCCCGATGGCGATGGTCTCCCGGCCGGAGGGGACGTACTCGTCCCGCATGAAGGCAAGGAACTCCTCGTATCCCGGCACCACCGACTCCATGATGGCGGCGCGTCCCTCCTGCTCCAGGCGGGCGCGGTGCGCCGCGGGCACGCCGGAGGGGAAGCGCTCGAAGGGGCGGTAGAGGAGGCTCTCGGCGGGGTCGTCCACGATGTGCGGCTCGATCGCTCCCTCGTACCCCTCCAGCACCACGGCCGGGAGGGTGTACCCCTGCTCCACCGCGTAGCGCATCAGCTCGATGTGCTGCCGGGTGTACTCCTGGAAGCCTTGCAGTCGGGAGATGTAGTTCTCGTAGTCCTCCACCGTATTGAGCGGCACTCGCTCGGGGAGGTCCGGGAAGGAGACGTGGAAGCCGCCCCGGTTGGTGATGGGCATCAGGTACCCGCGATGCTCGGCCTCACCGATGGCGTCCTGGCGCAGCCGGCGGAAGACGTCGTAGTGCACCACCTCGTCCTCGGGCAGCGCATCCCGGTCGATGGCCTCCAGCCGGCCGAGGAACTCACGCTCGCGCTCCAGCGCCTCGCCGTACCGCTCCACCGATACCTCGGGGAGCCGGTCGTCGTAGCGCCGGTCCCCCACCGCGGTGGCGAAGAGGGGGTTGGCCTCCATGGTCCACTCCCAGTGGTCGTCGAAGAGGGCGTGGAGGGCACGAACGGCCTCGGCGCGCGCCGGATCATCGGGCTGCTGGTGCGCCGGGTCGGCGGCCACCTTGGCCGTGGTGGCGTCCCCCGGGGTGGGCCGGGGATCCTCCGGCGGTGGCGTGGGTGCGCAGGCGGACACGAGCAGAATGGCGATGGTCGCGGAAAGAAGGTGTCGCATGAATACCAGCGGTCGTTCGATCGGGTGTCTCAAGGCCATGCGGTAATCTGACACAAAAAACCCCCGCCCGGCAATGCCGGGCGGGGGCGGATGACGTGTGAGCCCTCACTCCCACTCGATCGTCGCCGGCGGCTTGGACGAGATGTCGTAGGTCACCCGATTGATCCCGTTCACCTCGTTGATGATGCGGGTGGACATGCGGGCGAGCACGTCGGGCGGGAAAGGGTACCAGTCGGCGGTCATCCCGTCGCGGCTGGTCACGGCCCGAAGGGCGCAGACGTTCTCGTATGTGCGCGCGTCCCCCATCACGCCGACGCTCTGTACGGGGAGCAGAACGGCGAAGGCCTGCCAGATCTCGTCGTAGAGGCCGGCGGCGCGGATCTCCTCCAGGTAGATGCTGTCGGCGCGGCGCAGGATGTCGAGCGCGGGCCGCTCCACCGACCCCAGGATGCGGATGGCGAGGCCCGGTCCGGGAAAGGGGTGGCGGCCCACCATCTCCTCGGGGAGGCCGAGCTCGCGCCCCACCCGCCGCACCTCGTCCTTGAAGAGCTCGCGGAGCGGCTCGACCAGCTCGAACTTCATCTCCTCCTTGAGTCCGCCGACGTTGTGGTGCGTCTTGATGGTGGCCGAGGGGCCCTGCACGGAGAGCGACTCGATCACGTCCGGGTAGAGGGTGCCCTGCACCAGGAACTTCGCATCTCCCCCGATTCGCTCGGCGGCCTCCTCGAAGATGTCGATGAAGGTGTTACCGATTATCTTCCGCTTCTGCTCGGGATCGGCCACGCCGGAGAGGCGGTCGAGAAACAGGTCGGCGGCGTCCACCACCTCGAGCCGCATCCCCATGTGGCGCCGGAAGGTGGCCTCCACCTGCTCCCGCTCCCCCGCCCTCAGCAGGCCGGTGTCCACGAAGATGCAGGTCAACCGCTCTCCGATGGCGCGCTGCACGAGCGCCGCGGCCACCGAGGAGTCCACCCCGCCGGAGAGGCCGCAAACGGCGGTCGCGTCCCCGACCTGCTCCCGGATCCGGTCGACCTCGAGATCGATGAAGGAGCCGGCCGTCCAGGTCGGCTCGCACCCGCAGACGTCGAAGAGGAAGTTGGAGATGATCTCCTCCCCCCGGAGCGTGTGTGCCACCTCGGGGTGGAACTGCACCCCGAAGATCGGCCGGTCGTCGGCGCGGAAGGCGGCCACCGGCACGTCGTCCGTGCGGGCGATGGCGTGATACCCCTCCGGCATCGTCGCCACATGGTCACCGTGGCTCATCCATACCTGGGTGGTCGCGCTCCCGTCGAAGCCGGTGAAGATGCCCTCGGTATCGGTCACGGTGATGCCTGCACGACCGTACTCCCGCTTCCCCCCCTCCACCGATCCTCCCTCCAGATGGGTGATCAGCTGCATTCCGTAGCAGATGCCGAGCACGGGAATGCCGAGGCGCAGCAGCCCGGGGTCCGCAGTGGGAGTGTCCTCGTCGAGGCCGTAGACCGATTGCGGCCCTCCCGAGAGAATGATCCCGCTCGGCGCCCACTCGCGGATCCAGTCGAGCGACCGGGTGGGGGGATGGATCTCCGAGTAGACCCGCTCCTCACGGATGCGGCGGGTGATGAGCTGCGTGAACTGGGATCCGTAGTCGAGGATCAGGATCCGGTGCTCGACCGGGGGAATTGAGATCGAATCCGTCATTGAGCTACTTGAAGCAGGTGTCGGCAAGGTCGCGATTGCGCGCAAGTTAGAGGGCGGTCCGGGCGAACGACAGCCCCGCTGCATCCTGCAGGTATTGCACGATTCGTCGTCTTGCGAGCGCCTCCGTGTGCCAGCAGCTTTTCCTACCAACGGGGACGATCCGTTTTGGACCTTTCCTAGTGCGATCCCGGTCTTCGGGAATCGCTTCGCGCAAACAGGTTGATCTGTCGCAGGACCTTCGCCCGGTGCAGTAGCTCCTGCCGGACGGGGACGTTGTCCGAGCGAGAGACGAGCTTCCGCGAGACTCCGACACGGGATGTGCGTCTCCCGCGCCTCCCGACCCTATGCCCGATCCATGCCGATAAAACCGTCGAAAGCCTCATCTGCGAGAAAGCGCCGCTGGAATGCGCCTCCTCCGCTTACACGCGGCACCGAGACCATCGAAGGAGAGGAGATCCTCGACGAGGTCGAGGGATCGGCAGGCGTGCTCCTCTGGCAGACGATCCGCAACGTTTCCCTCTGGACGGCCACGGAAGGCAAGTCGCGGGGGGAGCTGTTCGTCGGCACCGCGGCCGAGCAGCGCCGGAAGGCCGCGAAGAAGGCGAAGCTGGAAAGCGCCGTGCGCGAGCCGCTCGAAGCGCTGAGCCAGCTGCTCGAGTCGCCGGGCGGGATTCGGCCTCGCGAGGTGGCGGCCGCCTCCACCCGCATTGCCGAGTGGGCGCTGGAGCGGGAGCTTCCGGCCACCGCCCAGATCTATATGCAGGCCGCCGCCCTCGCCACACCGCGCAGCGCGGAGCTGGCCCTTCGTGTGGGGCTGATCTCCCGCTCCCGGAGGCAGTTCGCCCGGGCCGAGAGCTGGTTCCGGCAGGCCATCACCTTGGGACGGCAAACCGGTGCGTGGCCGGCGTACACCCTCTCGTACGTCGAGCTCAGCGAGCTGCAGGCACGGCGCGGCTCCGTGGGTGAGGCGCGCCGCTCCCTGATCAAGGCGATGCGGGCGGCGCGGCGGAAGGGGCTCACCGCGGAGGAGGCGCGGGCACTCCACGCCCTGCAGCGGGTCTCGGCCCTCCTCGGGCGTTACGACGATGCGGAAAGCTATGCCCGGCTGGTCTTCGACGTCTACGGAGACGACCACCCGGACGTCGCCCGCCTCACCAGGGACGTGGCCTTCGGCCGGATCCTGGCCGGTTCGTACGAGACTGCCCTCCCGCTGCTGCGTGCGCTCGAGCCGCTCGCCGCGGACCCGGCAGAGAGGCTGCTGATCGACGGGCATCTGGCGCGCGCAGCGGCCGGGCTCCGGAAGGGCGGAGAGTTCGAGGCTGCGGCAAAGCGGGTCCACGATGCGGTGGACGCATCCCCCGATCTGCCCGGCGCCCCCGCGGCACTCCTCGACGTGGCGCACGGCGCGAGCCTCCTCGGGAAATGGGCGGTAGCCAGAAAGACCGCCGGCCGCGCCGCGGAGCTTGCCCAGGAGCGTCTGGAGCTGCGCATTTCCCAGGAGGCAACGGCGCTGGCGGAGGCCGCACGCGAGAAGAAGACGCTGAACGTGCACCATGATACCCGCGATCAGGAGAAGCCTTTCGAGGACCGGCTCCTCGAGACGCTGGGCGCCTCCGAGAAGCTTGCGACGCCGACCCGCTGAGCGCGGCATCACGATTTTCCCGACCTTATCGCCTCCGCAATGGCAACGAAGAAAGAGACCAAGCGCCGGTTCCTGAAGACCGCGCCGCGCCCGCTGTTCGTCCTCTATCCGGAGCTCGAGCTCCAGGACCGGATCCGGAGAGCCGGGGGACGCGACTTCCAGTTCCAGAACGTCTACGAGTGGGAGATGCTTCACGAGGCGCTCCGCGAGGCTCCTCCCGCGGCGCTCGTGGTGGTCGATCCGTACGAGACCGGCAACGGCAGGAAGCCGCTCTCCGGACAGCTGGAGAAGCTGATGAAGACGTTCCCCTCCACCACCGTGCTGGCGATGATGGAGGTGAGGCCGGAGCGCGGAGATGACCTCCGAACGCTCAGCTCCTGGGGCATCACCGACATCATCACCCTCGGCGAGGACGACACACAGGAGGGGATTGCCCGCCGTCTGGACGCGGCGCAGGGACGGCCGCTCCAGCGGCTACTGCAGCGATCCCTGCCGGAGGACGTCTCCGGGCATGCGCGGTCCATCGTGGTCGCGGCGGCAGAGGTCGCCGCCAGCGGTGGACAGGGGCGTGAGCTGGCCGAGCTGCTCCACCTTTCCATGCGCACCCTCCTCCGCTGGTGCGAGCGCGCGGAGCTCCCGCCCCCGCGGCGGCTCCTGGCGTGGATGCGCATCCTGCTCGCGGCAGAGCTGCTCGACGATCCCGGCCGTACCGTGTTGAGCGTGGCCTTCGCCTGCGGGTACGCATCCGACAGCAGCCTGCGACGCGCACTGGCCGACTTCCTCAAGAGGTCGCCGACCGAGCTGCGCGACGAGGGCGCCTTCAATGTTGCCTCAGCCGCATTTCTGCACGAGCTGCAGCTGGTCAAGGAGGGAAAGATGGTAGCGCGGCGGAAGAGCGTTCCCGCGAGCGAGAAGAAGTAGCCAGCGAAGTGCGAGGACACGAAAATGGGGAGGGCGCCGCGGTGCCCTCCCCATTTTTCTTGGATGCCTCGGAGGCTCCTCAGCCGTCCAGCAGCTCGACCTCGGACTCCGCGGCAACGAGGTCGTCGAGCGTCTCCCTCCGGCGCGCGAGGGTGGCTTCCCCGCCGTCGACCACGACCTCCGCCGCTCGCGGCCGCTGGTTGTAGACCGAGCTCATGGCGAAGCCGTAGGCGCCGACCGTCTTCACGGCCAGCAGCTCACCGGCCTTCGTGCTCTCCAGCCGGCGGGCGCGCGCGAGGAAGTCACCCGTCTCGCAGATCGGGCCCACGACATCCACCTCGAGAGGCTCGCGTCCCTGCGGCTCGACCGGCACGATCTCGTGATATCCGGCGTAGTGGCTCGGCCGCATGAGGTCGTTCATCCCGGCGTCGGCGATCACGAAATCCTTGCCACCTCCCTGCTTCGTGTACAGCACGCGGGTGAGGAGCAAGCCGGCAGGACCCACCAGGAAGCGGCCGGGCTCGACCACGAGGCGCAGCCCGGTCTCCCGGATCGCGGGGACGACGGCGTCGGCAAATGATCGCAGGTCGATCCCGCTCTCGTCCTCCCCGTAAGGGATCCCGATTCCGCCGCCGAGATCCACGAACTCGGGCTCCATGCCATCGCTCCGCAGGTCGTCCACCAGCGTCAGCAGCCGCTCCAGGGCAGTCTGGAACGGCTTCACGTCCAGGATCTGCGAGCCGATGTGGGTGTCCACCCCCCGAACCCGGATCCCCTGCATTCGCGCCGCCTTCCGGTAGATGTCCCGCGCGCGGTTGATGTCGATCCCGAACTTCGCGGTGGCATGACCGGTCCGCATGTACTCGTGCGTTCCCGAGGCGTGCACGTCCGGATTGACGCGCAGGGCCACGTTGGCCGTGGTCCCCATGGCGGTGGCGACATCGGAGATGGCGTGCAGCTCCCCCTCCGACTCCACGTTGAAGGCGTAGATCCCTTCCTTCAGCGCGGCTCCGATCTCGTGGACCGTCTTCCCCACCCCGCTGAAGACGATCCGGTCGGCGGGAATGCCGGCGAGCCGCGCGCGGTGCATCTCCCCGTGGGAGACGATATCGGCGCCGGCGCCCATCTCCTGCATCGTCCGTAGGATGGCCAGATTCCCGTTCGCCTTGACCGCATACGCGATGAGGTGCGGCACCGGGGCAAGCGCTTCCTCGAGCGCTCGGTACCGCTTGCGAATTTCGTTCAGGGCATAGACGTAGAGCGGCGTTCCCCACCGCCGGACGAGCTCCGTTGCCGGGACGTCCTCACAATGGAGCACACCGTCACGGACCTCGAACGGGGTGGAAGAGAGCTGCGGTGACTCGCTTGTCGTTTGCACGTTGTCGATCAGTATGCCTTGGCCCAGACGACTTCCGTCTCGGACGCCTCCCCGCACAGGCAGCGGGTGGGTGCGTCGGCGGAGCGGAACTCCTCGTCCGGCAGGACGCGAAGGGTCGCCCTGGTCTCCTCCTTCACCCGTGCCTCGCACTCGTCGGAGCCGCACCAGCCGGTGTACACGAACCCGCCACGCTCCTCGACGATCCTGCCGAGCTCCGCCACGCTCGCCACGCCTCCACGCGTGGTGCTCTCCTCACGCCTCACGCGTGCCTGTTCCAGCAGACGCGCCTGGATCCGCTCCAGACGGTCCTCGAGCCCGGCGATGGCCTCCTGCTGGTCGAGGAACTCCTTGCGCTCGGCCTCCTCCGCGGGAACGCGCTCCACCAGCACGAGCTGCCCCTTCTCCAGATCCTTCGGGCCGATCTCGATGCGCACGGGGACGCCTTTCATCTCCCATTCGTAGAACTTGGCGCCGGGCGTCAGGTTGTCCCGGTCATCCACATGGATGCGGATCCCGGCGGAAAGACGGTCGGTCAGCTCGCGGATGCGCCCCAGCACCATCTCCCGCTGCTCGTCGGTACGTCCGATGGGGACGAACACCACCTGGATCGGCGCGAGCCGGGGGGGAAGCACCAGCCCCCGGTCGTCCCCGTGGGTCATGACCAACCCGCCGACGAGCCGCGTGGACACGCCCCAGCTCGTGTTCCAGGCGTACTCCTCGCTCCCTTCCTCGCTCTGGAAGGTGAGCTCGAACTGACGCGAAAAGTTCTGACCCAGGTTGTGCGACGTCCCCGCCTGGAGGGCCTTGTCGTCCCGCATCAGCGCCTCCGTGGTGTAGGTGCGGAGCGCGCCGGGGAACTTCTCGGACTCACTCTTGGGGCCGGTGACGACCGGCATCGCCATCCATTCCTCCATGAAGCTCCGGTACACGCCCAGCATCCGCCGCGTTTCCTCCTCCGCCTCCGCCTCGGTGGCATGGGCGGTGTGCCCTTCCTGCCAGAGGAACTCGGCCGTGCGGAGGAAGAGGCGGGTACGCATTTCCCAGCGAACCACGTTGGCCCACTGGTTCATCAGGATGGGAAGGTCCCGGTAGCTCTGCACCCACTTGGAGAACATCTCATAGATGACCGTCTCCGAGGTTGGGCGGATGATGAGCGGCTCCTCCAGCTTGGACGCGGGATCCGGCTCGAGACCCCCGTCATCGGTGGCGCGGAGGCGCGTGTGCGTGACGATGGCCGCCTCCTTGGCGAACCCCTCGATATGCTGCGCCTCCCTGGAGAGGAACGACTGGGGGATGAGCAGCGGGAAGTAGGCGTTCTGGTGCCCTGTTTCGCGGAAGCGGCGGTCGAGCTCGTCGCGCATGAGCTCCCAGAGCCGATAGCCGTACGGGCGGATGACCATGCACCCGCGGACGGGCGAATGGTCCGCCAGCTCGGCGCGGAGCACGATCTCGTTGTACCACGCGCTGAAATCCTCCTGCTGTGAGGTCAGCGCCTTCTCCTTGCTCTTCTTGGACATGCCTCTGGAATCGTGGTATCAGCGGATCGAATCGGGGTGCTGCGAGCCTGCGCCGCACCCTGACGGGGAGCTCAGCGCAGGAGCCGGCGCACGCCCAGACCGAGCAGGGGAGCGCCGATCGCGATAGCGACCACCACGAGCCAGCGCTGCCAGAACGGCCACGGCACCGGCAGGATCAGCCCGACGAGGGCTCCTCCGGCGAAGGCGACCAGGATGAGGACGAGGGGCGGTCCGTAGACATAGGTCCATGACATCCGCCGGAAGAGGCGCCGCCGGGCCGCATCATCTTCCGGGCCCTCGCCCCGTCGGTCGTTCACGCCAGCGCCAGCCCGTCAAGGGAAAGACGGCTCTCCTCCCCGGAGGACATCTCGCGAACCACCGCTTCACCGGCGGCGACCTCGTCCGGCCCGAGCACCAGCGTCCGCCGGGCGCCCACCGCCGCCGCGTTCTTGAACTGCTTGCCCACGCTCTGATCACGGAGCGCATACTCAACCCGATTCCCGTCCGCGCGCAGGCGCTGCGCCACGGAGAGGAGGGTCGGCTGCTGGTCGGGCGTCACGGCCACCAGGTAGTAGTCGGGGACCTCTTCGACCTCCGGGATCAGCGCACGGTCGATGAGAAGCTCCCGGAGGACGACGTCGCCCATTCCGAATCCGAGCGCCGGGAGGTCGGTGCCGGAGAGGCGCTCGAGAAGCGTATCGTAGCGCCCACCTCCGGCGATGGCGCGCAACTCACCGCGGGCGTCGAAGAGCTCCCAGACGATCCCGGTGTAGTAGGCGAGGCCGCGAACCACGGAGAGGTCGAAGCGAACGAAGCGTGCCATCCCCATCGCATCCATCCGGGAGAATAGCCCTTCCAGCGCCTCGATGCGGGGAGCCACCGCCTCCGTCCCGGCGTACCGGGAACGGATCGACTCCCAGTCGCGCTCCTCGAAGACGTCCAGGACCCGGCCGACGACGGCCGGCTCCAGCTCGGCCTCCTCGCGAAGCCGTCGCTCGAGCTCCTCGCGTGACTCCCGCTCCAGCTTGTCCACGATGTTGAAGACCACCTCCAGCCGACTCTCCGGCACCCCCTCGTGCAGGAAGAGGGCACCGAGCAGACCCCGATCCGAGACGCGGGCCACGAAGTCCTGGTCGGTGAGGTCAAAGGCGCGCAGCACGTCGATGGCCGCGGCGAGAAGCTCGGCATCGGCAGCCACTCCTGCCTCGCCGATGATGTCGAGATTGAGCTGGAAGTGCTCGCGCAAACGCCCGCGCTGCTGCCGCTCGTACCGAAAGAGCTGGGGAAGGCTGAACCACCGGATCGGCTTCCGCATTCCCCCCGCGTGCGCGCCCACCATGCGCGCCAGGGTGGGGGTCATCTCCGGTCGAAGCGCCACCTCGCGATTGCCCTTGTCCGTGAAGGCGTACAGCTGCTTCACGATCTCGGGGCCCGACTTGTCGGTATACAGCTCCAGCGGCTCGAGCGGAGGGCCGTCGTACTCCTGGAATCCATACCGCCCCGCGACCTCGCGCCAGCGATCGAAGATGAAGCGCCGGACGGCCAGGTCCTCGGGGTAGAAATCGCGGAATCCCGGGAGGGTCTGATAGCTGGACATGGCGCGGAATGTAGGGGGTGCGCCGGAGCGGCGAAACCCTGGATCAGGGAAGGGAGATGGAGCCCTTCAGGCCGGAGCGCCGAGGTGACGGAGCGCGTCCCCAACCGTGTGGGCCGATCCCGTCACCACCACCGTCCCGTGCGGCGCGAGCGTCGATGCCCGGGAGAGAGCCGCGTCGAGGGAGGTCATCGCGCGTGCGCGGGCGCCGAGCGCGGTGAGCCGCTCCGCCACCGCGCCAGGATCCCAGGCCCGCTCCGGGGGCATGGAGGACGGCACGGCCAGAAGCACTGCCTCCGCGTGGGGAAGGAGCGGAGCCGCCATCTCCTCCCAGCGCTTGTCCGCGGCGATCCCCAGAACGAGCACCAGCGGACGGAGCGGCTCCTCCCTCTCGAGATACTCCCCGAGCGCAGCGGCTCCGGCCGGGTTATGGGCAACGTCGAGAATCCAGGTCGTGGAGCCCCTCACGATCCGCTGGCACCGGCCCGGCCACCGGACCTCGGCGAATCCTCGCTCGATGTCGCTCCACCGGGGGCGCAGCTCCGCCGGGAGGTGGCCGAGGAGCTCCACGGCCAGCAGCGTGTTCGCGTGCTGATGGCGGCCGGGAAGGCCGGAGCGGATCGTGCGGCATCCCCAGCTGACGGAGTCGATGTCCAGATCGTCCCCGTCCACGCTCCGCACCCGGCAGAGCTCCCCGAGTCGGCGGAAGGGAGCGCCCATAGCGTCGGCGGTCCGGGCGAGCACCTCGTCCACCGCGGCATCTCCGGCCGCGGAGAGTGCCGGCACCCCCGGCTTGAAGACCCCCGCCTTCTCCGCCGCGATGGAGGCGACGTCCGCGCCGAGCAGCTCGGTATGCTCCAGAGAGACGTTGGTGACCGCGCTGGCGAGCGGGGTGATGACGTTGGTGGCGTCGAGCCGGCCACCCAGCCCCACCTCCACCACGACGACCTCGACGCCGGCCTCGGCGAAACAGAGGAACCCGACCGCAGTCATCGATTCGAAGCCGGTGAGGCCGTGCTTCTCCGAGAGGGGGCGGACCCGCTCCGCCGCGCGCGAGACGAGGTCCTCCGCCACCGACGCCCCGTCGATGCGGATCCGCTCGCGAAAATCGACCAGGTGGGGGGAGGTGTAGAGGCCGACGGAGGTGGAGCCGCCGACCTGCAGGGCGGACGCGCAGAGTGCCGCCACGGAGCCCTTGCCATTGGTCCCGGCGATGTGGAGGGAGCGGAAGCGCCGGTGCGGATTGCCGAGCTCGGAGAGAACCGCGCGGATTCGCTCCAGCCCCCAGCGGACACCGACCGGGCCCCGGTCGAGGAGCCAAGCCGGTGCCGGAAGCGCGCTCACCCTTCCGGTGACCCGGTCTCGCTCGTCTCGGGTGCAGGCAGGGAGAGCATGTGGCGGAGGAGAATGGCGATCGAGGCCTTCATCTCCCGCCGGTCCACGATTCGGTCGAGCATCCCGTGCTCCAGGAGGAACTCGGCACGCTGGAAGCCCTCGGGAAGCTCCTGCTTGATGGTCTGCTCGATCACCCGCGGGCCCGCGAAACCGATCAGCGCGCCCGGCTCGGAGATGTTGACGTCCCCGAGCATGGCGTACGAGGCCGTCACCCCGCCGGTCGTCGGGTCGGTGAGGAGGGAGATGAACGGCAGCCCGGCCCGGTCGAGCTCGGCGAGCACGGCGGAGGTCTTGGCCATCTGCATGAGGGAGAAGATTCCCTCCATCATCCGAGCGCCGCCCGAGGCGGAGACGATGATGAACGGCGTTCCCTCCTCCAGCGCGTGGCGTCCCGCACGGGCGATCTTCTCCCCCACCACCGACCCCATCGATCCGCCGATGAAGGAGAAGTCCATGACCGCCAGCGAAACGGGAATCCTCTCCATGCGGCCGTGCCCGCTGATCAGCGCGTCCCGGCGGCCGGTTTTCCGCTCGGCCTGTGCGAGCCGCTCCGGATACTTCTTGAGATCCTCGAAGGAGAGCGGGTCACCCGAGCGCATCTCCGCGTCCATCTCCGTGAAGCTCCCCTCGTCCAGCAGGAGTCGCACGTAGTCGAGCGCGGGAAGCCGCAGGTGATGCGCGCACTCCGGGCACACGTTCCAGTTCTCCCGGAACTTCTCCCGGTACACGATCTCGTTGCACGACGGGCACTTCTCCCAGACGTCACCGGGAAGGTCGCGACGGTCTTGTGCCTTGAGAGGCGTCTTGGTCTTGCGAAACCAGGCCATGGATCAGGAGGGAGATAGCATAGCTATGTGCCGCCGCGACTTTCCGCCGCAACTCGCAGAACGATGGCCATCGCCACCAGGTTCACGAGCAGGAAGGAGCCGCCGTAGCTCACGAACGGGAGCGGGATGCCGGTGATCGGCATGACACCAACCGTCATCCCGGTGTTGACGAGGACGTGGACGAACCAGCTCGCGAACAGGCCGAAGGGGATCATGCTCGCGAACGGATCCGGCGAGCGCTGGGCGATGCGGATCAGCCGCCAGAACACCCATCCGAAGGCGAGCAGGACGAGGGCAACGCCGACGAAGCCGAGCTCCTCCCCGACCACGGAGAAGATGAAGTCTGTATGCTGCTCGGGCAGGAAGGCGAGCCGCTTCTGCGTCCCCTCGGTGAACCCCTTGCCGAAGACCCCTCCGCTGCCGATGGCGACGCGCGACTGGATCAGGTTGTAACCGGCCCCGCGCGGATCGATGGCCGGATCGAGGAAGACCAGAATCCGGTTCTTCTGATAGTCCGCGAGGCTTTCCCAGAGCGGTATGGCGATGGTGCCCGCGATCACGTTCGCCACCAGGATCGAGACCGACTCGGAGATCTTCGGTCTGATGATGACGACGCAGAGGACGAGGAAGAGGAACCAGACCGCCCATAGGGGCGCGCTGAAGGCGAAGAAGAGTCCGATCGCCGGGCTCACCAGGAGGAAGAGGGTGGGCAGCGGCGTTCCCACCCAGTAAAGTCCTGCGATCAGAATCACCGCGAAGACGAGGGTGGTCCCGATGTCCGGCTGCATCATGACGAAAGCCATGGCCGGGAGCACCACCGCGATCGGCTTCCAGAGGCCCCAGATGTTCTTCGGCGGCTCTCGCCAGTCCCCGAGGATCTTGGCCAGCATGATGATGACGGCGAGCTTGGCGACCTCCGCCGTCTGGATCCGCACCGGCCCGAACCCGAGCCAGCGCGGAACGCCCTCCGCCGTCCCGGCGCCGGTGCCGATGAAGGGCGTCAGCGCCAGCATGAGCAGGGCGATGAAGTAGATCGGCTTCGCCCCCATCTCCAGCCAGGCCATCGGGATCCGCATCACGATGGGGATGATCAGGAGCGACACGCCGAACCAGAGGAGCTGCATCCGCCACGCCCCGCGCACGAAGGGCGCGTGGACGTCGAGCACCCCGGCGCTGAAGACCATCCCGATCCCGAAGATCGAGAGGGCGATGACCAGCGCGAAGAGGATCGGATCCCCGATCGACGGTGTCCGCGTCCGTCTCACCATGTGAACCTCACCGGATCAGGAGAGCTTCCGGTAGACGAACAGCGCCAGCAGGCCGGCGATCGCGGCATAGATCGACGCCAGCGGCGAGATGACCAGCAGGTCCGCGGCCATACCGGGCCGAGCGCCGGCGAAGAGGAAGAGGATTCCGTCGTAGACCCACTTTCCGAGGAAGAAGTAGAGGGCCAGGAAGACGACGTTGTCGTCCGAGAACCATTTCCGCGTACGCCCCCCCACGTAGCCGAGGATCACCAGCGCAACCGCGCTGACGCCCATGGTCATGGGGAGCATGGCCCCTTCCAGAAAGCCGAGGAAGAGACCGATGCCGGCCGCCGTGCCCGGCTTCACGAAACGGGCGGTCACGAGCAGCGAAAGGAGCAGGAGATCGGGAGCGAGCTCGCCGAGACCGTAGCCGATGCGCAGCACGAAGTGGAGGGCCACAAGCACCGCGACGAGCACTACGAGTCCCCACTGCAGGTCCCGGAACATCATCTCCCTCCGTCGTCAGGCGGCGGCTGAACCGGCTCCCCCAGAACCCGGGGACCCGCGGGTTGCGGAGCGGCCGGAGGAGGCGCGTCCGGCTCGGGCGGCGTCAGGGCCGGATCCGTCTGAACCGGCCCCACGCCGGGTGCGGTCGCCTCGGGAGCCCGGGTGGGATCGGTCGGGTCCGCGGGTCGCCCCGGAAGCTCCGGTCGGACACCCCACGCCCCGGCCAGGTCCTGGCCGAATGCTTCCTCCGAGGGCTCGCCGAGGACGAGGACCTGGTTCATCTCCGCCAGGGTGACGGCCGGCTCCACCAGATAGCTGCGGCGCCATGTCCCCTCGTCGCGGTACGGACCGAGGATCCGGCCGATCGGGATGCCGCGGGGGTAGACCGCCCGGCCGGAGGTGACGATGAGGGTCCCCTCGGACAGATCCGAATGGAAGGGGGTTCCGGTCATCAGGAGGAGGCGCTCCCCTCCCCTCCCCATGTACGGCTGGATCATCCCGTACGTATCGCCGTCCATGGTCATGCCGCTGGCCCTGAAGTCCGGGTGGGTCCAGTCCATCCCCACCGATCCCCGTGCTCCCACATTACGGATCATCCCCACCAGCCCGCCACCGGACACGATCGGGGATCCCGGCACCACGCCGTCGTCCCTTCCCGCCGTGAGGAGGAATCCACCGTCGAACCCGCGTCCGTGAACGTGGAGGACCTCCACCGGGACGAACTGGTAGGGGAGGCGCTCGCCGATCCCGATCAGATCGCGGAGCTGGCGGTTCTCGGCCTGGAGAGCGGCACTCCCCACGAGGACGGCCGCGAGGCTGTCACGCTCGGCTCGGAGCCGCTCGGCGTCCCCGAAGCGGACCTCCCGCTCGATCGCGCCGCGCTGGATGGCGAAGACCGGGCGCAGAACGGTCTCCCGGGCCAGGTTGGCCGCCGAGTCGCCGATCTCCTCCGGCAGCACCACGAGGATGAACGCGATGACCAGGAAGATCACCGCCTTCCAGAGCTCCCGCCGCGTATCGCCGGTGCCCTCGCGTCCGAAAGTTCGATATTGCGTCAGGTTGTCAGCACTCCTCTATACTTTTCGACGTCATCGAGAATGCGGCCGGCGCCACGCACGACGCACGTCAATGGTTCCTCGTCCACATGGATGGGGAGGTTCGTCTCCCGGGCGATCAGCTGATCGAGCCCGCGGATGAGGGCACCTCCCCCCGTCATTACGATACCCCGATCGACGATATCCGATGCAAGTTCGGGAGGCGTGATCTCGAGCGCCCTGCGGACCGACTCCACGATGGCCTGGATCGGCTCCTGGATGGACTCCCGGATTTCCTGGGAGTGGACACGCACCGTCTTCGGGATTCCGGAAACGAGGTCCCTTCCCTTCACATCCATCTCGCGCTCGTCGTCCGCGCTGAACGCGGACCCTATCTGGATCTTCACCGCCTCCGCCGTCGGCTCGCCGATCATCAGGTTGTAGTTCTTCCTGAGGAAGGTGACGATGGCGGAGTCGATCTTGTCGCCCCCGACACGGATGGACGTATCGGATACGATGCCGGAGAGGGCGATCACGGCGATCTCGGTCGTGCCGCCGCCGATGTCGATGACCATGTTGCCGGTGGGCGTCTCCACTGGGAGACCGACACCGATGGCTGCGGCCATCGGCTCCGCCACCATGAAGACCTCCTTGGATCCCGCGGCATGAGCACTCGAGCGGACAGCCCGACGCTCCAGCTCGGTAATCCCGGAGGGGACGCCGACCACCATGGTGGGCTGGACTTGGAAGAGGCGCTTCGTGGTGACCGTCTCGAGGAAGTAGCGGAGCATGATCTCCGTGACATCCACGTCGGCGATCACGCCGTCCTTGAGCGGTCTCACTGCCATGACTCCCTCTGGCGTGCGGCCGAGCATCCGCTTCGCCTCGAGCCCGATCCCCTTTATCCTTCCGGTCCCCTTCTCGACCGCCACGACGGAGGGCTCGTTCAGAACGATCCCCTCCCCCCTGACGTAGACAAGCGTGTTTGCGGTTCCGAGATCGACGGCGATGTCGTTCGAAGGAAACTTGAACCAGCCGAAGGCCATATCGTTCCTAACGTTGCAGGCTAGAACGGACGGACGGGCTCCGGCTCGCGGGAGGCTCCGAAATTGTCCGGGGATGGGAGCGTTCCAAGCTATTCCAGGTCACGAACGGCCGCAAGCGACAAGGGGTTGCTTCCTGAGGTCGAACGCGGCCGGGCCAATGCACGCCGCGTGCCGCGCGCGAGGTCCCGGAGGTCACCGTCCGGTGGAGCCGAACCCTCCGACCCCCCGGTCGCTCTCACCCAGCTCGTCGACCTCCTCGACGTCCGGGGTGAGGAAGGGAGCGAATACGAGCTGGGCGATCCGCATGCCGCGATGGATCCGAACCGACTCGGCTCCCGCGTTCCAGAGAATGACCCGAACTTCTCCCCGGTAATCGGGATCGATCGTTCCCGGAGCGTTCGGAAGCGTCAGACCATGCCGGAGCGCGAGGCCAGAGCGTGGCCGCACCTGGCACTCGACACCGCGCGGGAGCTCGAGCGCGATGCCGGTCGCTACCGCCCGGCGCTCCCCGGCCCCGAGGTCGAAATCAGCCTCGGCCGAGGCGATGTCATAGCCAGCGGCGTCCGCGGAGGCGCGGGCGGGAAGCGGCAGATCGGAATTGCTCTCGAGGCGGCGGATGCGGACCTTCATCGGGATGGGCGGGGGAAACGACAGCGGAGGGCGGGACCGATCCCGCCCTCCGCGGGCACTCTACCGGTCGAAGCGAACAGGAGGTCAGTTCTCGAGGAACCTGTCCACCGGCGTGTACTCGAGGCCGAAGGCCTCCGACACCCCACGATAGGTGACCTCGCCGTCCACCACGCTCACGCCGAGCGCGAGCGACGCATCCTCCCGGCACGCATCCTTCCAGCCCTTGTTGGCAAGCCGCA
Source organism: Gemmatimonadota bacterium (assembly GCA_007118565.1). Taxonomy (GTDB): domain Bacteria; phylum Gemmatimonadota; class Gemmatimonadetes; order Longimicrobiales; family Longimicrobiaceae; genus SKRI01. The sequence continues at coordinate 17,876 of SKRI01000097.1, forward strand.
GGGCGAAGGGGAAGGTCGCGTTCGTGAGGGCGAGCGTCGAGGTGCGGGGCACTCCTCCCGGCATATTCGCCACCCCGTAGTGGACGATGCCGTGAACGGTGTAGATCGGGTTCTCGTGGGTCGTGGGCCGGATCGTCTCCACGCAGCCGCCCTGGTCGACCGCGACGTCCACGACGACCGAGCCGTTCTTCATCTCCTTCAGGTCCTCTCTCAGCACCAGGTTCGGCGCCTTCGCGCCGGGCAGGAGAACCGCCCCGACCAGCAGATCCGCATGGCGGATCTGCTCCAGGATGTTGAACCTGTTCGAATAGATCAGGTCCACGTTGGCCGGCATCACGTCCGACAGATACCGGAGGCGCGGCAGGGAAAGGTCGAGGATGCGAACGTGCGCTCCCATGCCCGCCGCCATCTTTGCCGCGTTCGTTCCGACCACGCCGCCGCCCAGGATCACCACGTCCGCAGGGGGCACTCCGGGAACTCCGCCCAGCAGCATGCCCCGGCCCCCGTGGAAGGCTTCCAGGTACTTGGCGCCGGCCTGAATGGCCATGCGGCCCGCGACCTCGCTCATGGGAGTGAGCAGTGGCAGCTCGCCCGACGGCAGCTGCACCGTCTCGTAGGCGATGGCAACGGATCCCGAGTCGATCACCGCACGGGTGAGCTCCTCGTCGGCCGCGAAGTGGAAGTAGGTGAAGATGACCTGATCCTTCCGCATCCGCGGGTACTCCTCCGCGATCGGCTCCTTGACCTTGATGATCATGTCCGCCTTCGCCCAGACCTCGTCCGCGCTGGACAGGATACGGGCGCCGGCCCCGGTGAAGTCCTCATCGCTGAAACCGCTCCCGATGCCCGCGGACTCCTCCACGAACACCTCGTGACCACAGCGCGTGAGCGCCTCCACGCCCGCCGGAACGACGGCGACGCGATTCTCGTTGGTCTTGATCTCCTTCGGTACGCCGATCAGCACGGTAATAGCAGGGTCAGGGTTTCGAGGACGTGAGCGACTCACCGCGTGGCAGCCCCTCGAGGGCATGCCGCTTCAAGAATACCTCGTTGATACTGCCGGGACCACCCGTCGTCCAACGGATGGTCCCGAGTCCAGCATGGTCGCGGCGCCGGCGAAACCGACGCGCGCTCCAGTCTCCGAGCTACTCCTCCGACTTCATCTCGGCGAGGGCGGCGCGCCGGGAAAGGCGCAGGCGACCCTTCTCATCGATCGAGAGAAGCTTCACATGGGTTACTTCGCCCTTTTTGAGGACGTCCTCCGTGTTCTCCACCCGGCCCTCCTCCAGCTCGGAGATATGGCACAGCCCCTCGGTTCCGGGCATGATCTCGACGAAGGCGCCGAACGGCATGATGTTCTTGACGATCCCCTCGTAGACGCGGCCGACCTCCGGCTCCTCTGTGAGCGCCTGGATCATCTTCTTGGCCCGCTCCCCGGCATCTCCACCCACCGCGGAGATCTGGACCGTCCCGTCGTCCTCCACGTTGATGTTGGCGCCTGTGGCCTCCTGGATTCCGCGGATCGTCTTCCCCTTCGGGCCAATGATCTCGCCGATCTTGCTCGGGTTCACCTTGATGGTGATGATCCGAGGCGCATGGGCCGAAAGCTCCTCGCGGGGCGCGGCGAGCCCCTTGGCCATCTCGTCCAGGATGTGCAGCCGGGCCCGGTTGGCGCGGGAAAGCGCGTCCTTCAAGAGTCCCAGATCGAGACCCTCGACCTTGATGTCCATCTGGATGGCGGTCACGCCGTCCCGCGTCCCCGCGATCTTGAAGTCCATGTCGCCGAGCGCATCCTCGAGCCCTAGGATGTCGGTCAGGACCGCCGTCTTGTCCCCCTCCTTGATGAGCCCCATGGCCACTCCGGCCACGGCGTTCTTGAGCGGGACGCCGGCGTCCATCATCGAGAGCGATCCGGCGCAGACCGTGGCCATGGACGAGGAACCGTTCGACTCCAGCACGTCCGAGACGATACGGATCGTGTAGGGGAACTCGTCATAGGGCGGAAGGAGCGGCTCCAACGCGCGCTCCGCGAGATCACCGTGACCCACCTCGCGGCGGCTGACGCCACGGATCGGCTTCGCCTCGCCGGTGCAGAAGGGCGGGAAGTTGTAGTGGAGCATGAAGGACTTCGACTGCTGCTCCGGGAAGTCGACGGTGTCCATCCGCTGCTCGTCCGCCTGGGTTCCCAGCGTCACCACGCCGAGCGCCTGCGTCTGCCCGCGGGTAAAGAGGGCAGAGCCGTGGGTGCGCGGGAGAATCCCCGTCTCCACGCTGATGGCCCGGACATCGTCCAGCCCCCGACCGTCGCTCCGAATCCCTTCCTCCAGGATGCGGCGGCGCATCTCCTTCTTCTCGATCTCGCGGATGACCGGCGAGACGTCGCGCTCCGAGTCCATGTACTCCTCGGCCAGCTGCGTGCTGACCTCGGCGCGGATCTCGTCCATCGCGGTGTTGCGCTCGGCCTTGTCGCCGATCTTGAGCGCCTTCCGGATCCGGTCGGTAGCCGCGTGCTTCACCTTCTCACGGAACGACTCTTCCACACCCTGGGGTTCCCAGGTCATCGTCTCAGGGATCTCGAGCTGGTCGAGGAGCTGCTTCTGGATACCGATCAGCTCCTTGATTCCCTCGTGCGCCACGGCGAGTCCTTCCGCAAGCTCGTCCTCCGCCACCTCGAGGGCGCGCCCCTCCACCATGGTGATGGCGCTCTCCGATCCGGCGACGATGATGTCGAGGTCGGAGTAGTCGAGCTGCTGGAAGGTGGGGTTCAGGACCCACTGATCCTGGATCCGCCCGATGCGAACCGCCGCGACCTTCTCCTGGAAGGGGATGCGGCTCATGTTGAGCGCCAGGGAAGCGCCCGTCATGGCGACCACGTCGGCATCGTTCTCCTGGTCGGCGGAGATGACGTAGACGATCACCTGTGTCTCGTTCATGAAGCCGTCCGGAAAGAGCGGACGGATGGGCCGGTCGATCTGCCGCGCGGACAGGATCTCCTTGTCGGACGGGCGCCCCTCGCGCTTGATGAAGCCGCCGGGGATCTTGCCGGCCGCGTACGTCCGCTCCCGGTACTCCACCGTAAGGGGGAAGAACGGGAGATGCGTGGGGCGGTTCTGCGAGACGGCCGTGACCAGGACGGTGGTCTCGCCGAACTGGACGGTGCAGGACCCGTCCGCCTGCCGGGCCATCTTGCCCGACTCGATGATCAGCGGACGTCCTGCGAACGTGCTCTCTACTCGTGCCATTTGGATTGGTATCGAAGCGACGAGAGCCTCTTTCGTCCAGCGCCCGTCAGGTGTATGAAGCGGTTTCTCGGAGATGAGAAAAGCGGGTGTCGGGCATGGGGCCCGACACCCGCGGAGAGTCTAGCGCCGGATGCCCAGATCAGCGATGAGGGACCGGTATCCTTCCAGGTTCTTCTTGCGGATGTAGTCCAGCAGACGGCGCCGCTGTCCCACCATCTTCAGGAGACCGCGCCGCGAGTGGTGATCCTTCTTGTGCTCCCGCAGGTGCTCGGTGAGGTGGCGGATCCTCGCTGTCAGGATTGCAACCTGGACCGGAGCGGATCCACGATCCGTCTCGTGGGCGCGGTGCTTTTCGATAATGGGCTCTCGCTCAACCGTCATCTGGCTCGTTTCCCTTCGGTGATGGTACCGCACTGGCCCGCAGGCCTGATCGTAGCGAACAATAAGCTGAATATCTTAACAAGATCCCCGTTCGGGCACAACCCGTCAGAACGCTCCCAGCGCCGCTCGTCCCGCCTCCTCGTCCCGCCGGAGCTGCGCGACCAGCTCCTCTGGCGAGCCGAACGGCTGGATGCCCCGGAGGCGGGCGTGGAAGTCGACGCGCACCTCCACTCCGTAGAGATCCTCGTCGAAGTCGAGCAGGTGCAGCTCGACCGTGGGGTGCGAGCCGCCGAACGTCGGCCGGGGACCAAGGTGGAGGAGACCCGGCAGGCACCGGCCGCGCACCCAGCCGTGGACGGCGTAGACCCCCTCCTGTGGAAGCAGCTTATCGGCATCCGTGAGTGCGATGTTGGCCGTGGGAAACCCGAGCTGCCGCCCCCGCTCCATCCCGTGAACCACCGGTCCCCGCAGTGAGTAAGGACGCCCGAGCCCCCGAGCCGCCGAGACGACGTCGCCCCCCTGGAGGGAACGCCGGATCCGGGTGGATGATACCGCATCCTCCCCCATCCGCACCGGACCCACCACGTCCACGGCGAACCCCAGCTCTCGCGCCAGCCCCCGCATCGTCTCCACCCCTCCCTCGCGGTCGCGCCCGAAGCCGTGGTCGTACCCCATCACCAGCTCCCGCATCCGCATCCGACCGATCAGGATCTCCTCCACGAACCGGCGCGCCGGATACCGCTTGAGGACGCGGGTGAAGGGGATGAAGGCGGCGTAGTCGAGCCCGCTTTCAGCCAGGAACTCGGTCTTCTCGGCGGCGGTGGTGAGGAGGGGCGGCGCCACCTCCGGCCGGATGATCCGCAAGGGGTGCGGGTGGAAGGTGACGAGGACGCTCCGGCGCCCCGTTTCCCGGGCTCTTTTCACAATTTCGCGAAGGACCTTGCGGTGCCCACGGTGCACGCCGTCGAACATCCCCACCGTGACGACCGATCCGGCCTCGTCGTCCGGTATGGGCGCCGGACGCTCGAGGTCGATGGCCGCCTCATCCGGACCGCTCACCCGATCACCTTCCGCGGCTGGAGCCATCCGTCCCGGTGCTCGGCGATCGCGACCAGCGTCCCCTCGGGGGCCAGCAGGGAGATGGGCTCCGGCCCTGTGGGCGCATCGGAAGCGAGGATTCTCCGGCCATTGCGGACGGCCTCCACCTGCTCCACCGTGAGTCCGACCGCCGGGAGGTGCCGGAGCGCCCGCGCCGGAGAGAGCATGGCACGCTCGATGGCATCCCGATCGACATCTCCCTCCAAAGAGACGGCATCCGCCACCTCGTGCACACCGATCGCCGTGCGCCGGAGCTCCAGCAGATGCCCGCCCACCCCGAGTACCTCACCCACGTCCCGGGCGATGGCGCGGATGTACGTCCCGCTGCCACAGGAGACCTCGAAGACCACCTCCGGAAGCTCCATCTCCCGGATCTGGATGTCGTGGATGGTGACGCGGACGGGGTCGGGCGCGACCTCCTGGCCCTCGCGGGCAAGGGCGTGGGCGCGCTTGCCGGAGATCTTCTTGGCGGAGTAGATCGGCGGACGCTGGGAGATGGTGCCCACCTGAGCCGCGAGCGCTTGGCGAACCCGGTCCGGATCGAGACGGGTGGTATCATGGGTGGCGATGACGGCGCCGGTGCGGTCATCGGTATCGGTGACCTCGCCCAGCCGCATGCGCGCCAGGTAACGCTTCGGAAGGCCGGTAAGGTATTCTGACAGCCGGGTGGAGGGACCGACGCAGAGGAGGAGGAGGCCGGTCGCGAAAGGGTCCAGCGTTCCAGTATGCCCGATCCGGCGCGTGCCGAGGATCCCGCGGGCCCGGGCAACCATGTCGTGTGAGGTCGGCCCCTCCGGCTTGTCCACCGGCAGGACCCCGCCCTCGCTCATTCTTTCTCTCCGTCCTCCTCGGGAGGCGGGGACACCTCGCGGAGAAGCCTCTCGATGCGCTGCGCGCCCTCGAGCTGATGGTCGACCTCGAAGCGGAGTTCCGGAACCCGACGCAGCGTCAGCTTGCGGCTGAGCGTACGGCGGATGAAGGGCGCGGCGCTGATCAGCCCGGCCACCGCCTCCTCCTTCTCTTCGTCATCTCCCAGCGCGGTCACGAAGACGCGCGCCGAATCCAGCTCGGGCGAGGCCTTGACGGCGGTGATGGTGGCTCCCGCGACCCGAGGGTCGGCGAGCTCTCCCCGAAGGAGGAGGGAGATCTCCTGCTTGAGGAGCTCATTGATGCGGTCCACGCGGCGATAGCTCATAAACGATCGGGAAACGGCCGGAAGGGAAACTTCCGGCCGCGCTCCCCTATCCCTCCGCGGCGCCGCTCAGGGTTCGCGCGATCTCTTCCACGCGGTAGCACTCGATGGTGTCGCCGACCTTCACATCGTTGAAGTTGGCGATGTTGAGGCCGCACTCGAAGCCCTCGCGGACTTCTCGGACGTCGTCCTTGAAGCGCTTCAGGCTCCCGAGCTCGCCCTCGTAGATCTGGACGCCTTCGCGGATGAGGCGCACCTTGCCCCGTCGGACGATCTCCCCTTCCGTGACCATGCAGCCGGCCACCGTTCCCACCCGGGGAACCTTGAAGATCTGCCGGACCTCGGCCGCGCCGAGCAGGACCTCGCGCTCCTCCGGCGACAGCATGCCCTCCATGGCCGCCCGGACCTCCTCGACCGCCTCGTAGATGATGTTGTAGAGGCGGATGTCGACACCCTCGCGCTCGGCCACCTGTCGCGCCTCGGCCGTGGGCCGCACGTGGAAGCCGAGCACGATGGCTCCCGACGTCGAGGCGAGCAGGACGTCGGACTCGTTGATCGCCCCGACGGCCCGGTGGACCACCTGCACCTGCACCTCATCCGTGGCCAGCTGCTCCAGCGAATCGGAGAGAGCCTGGACCGAGCCGTCCACATCGCCCTTGATGACGAGGTTGAGCGGCGCGGTCTCGCCCCGGGCGAGCATCTTCGAAATGTCGGTGAGCGCGACGCCGCGGCTCTTGATCCGCATCCGCTTCTCCCGGTCGAGCCGCTGGCGGTGCTGCGAGATCTCCGCGGCCCGGTCGGCCGCCATGCTGCGCAGCTGGTCCCCCGCCTGGGGAACGCCGCCCAGACCCAGGACCTGCACCGGGATGGACGGACCGGCCTCGTCCACGATCTTCCCCCGCTCGTCGAGCAGGGCGCGGATCCGGCCGCTGTGCAGGCCGCAGACCGCGTGATCGCCCACCCGGAGGGTCCCGTTGGTGACGAGCACCGTGGCGACAGGCCCCTTCCCCACATCGAGCCGGGACTCCACCACCACGCCGACCGCGTCGCGCTCCGGGTTCGCCTTGAGCTCGAGGATCTCGGCCTGCAGCAGCACCTTGTCGAGGAGCTCGTCCATCCCCTCCCCGGTGATGGCCGACACCTCGGCGGAGAGGACATCTCCCCCGAACTCCTCCAGCACGACCTCGTGCTGCAGGAGATCCTGCTTGACCCGCATCGGGTTGGAGTCGGGGAGATCGACCTTGTTGACCGCCACGACGATCGGCACGCCGGCGTTCTTGGCGTGGCTGATGGCCTCCTTCGTCTGTGGCATGACGGAGTCGTCCGCCGCCACCACCAGGATCACGACGTCGGTCACCTCCGCGCCGCGCGCACGCATCGCCGTGAAGGCGGCGTGCCCCGGAGTGTCGAGGAAGCTGAGCGAGCGGTCGTCGTCCAGCTCGACGTGGTAGGCGCCGATGTGCTGGGTAATCCCGCCGGATTCGCCCGCGATCACGTTCGCCTTGCGGATGTAGTCCAGGAGGGACGTCTTGCCGTGATCGACGTGGCCCATCACCGTGACCACCGGGGGCCGGTTGACCAGATCCTCCGGCCGGTCCTCGGCCACCTCCACGGACTCCTTCTCGTCGAGCTCCTCCTCACGTGCGGCCTCGAAGCCGAACTCCTCGAGGAGGAGCTCGATCTGGTCGAAGTCGAGGCGCTGGTTGATGGTGACCATCAACCCGAGGTTCTTGAATGCAGAGGAGATGATCTCCGAGGGGGAGACGTCCATGAGCTCCGCGAGCTCGGAGACGGTCAGGAACTCCGCCACGCGGATCGTCCGGGCCTCCTCCTCCCGCTGTCGCTGCTTCTCCTCCTGACGCTCCTCCTGAACCGCTGCGCGCTCCTCCCTGCTCGCCTTCCGCTTGCTGCGGCGGCCACCGCCACCTCCGGAGCCCATGGCTGCCATGGTCTTCCGGATGTTCTGCTCGACTGCATCCTGATCGACGCGCGAACGCCGCTTCTTTCTCCCCTTCTTGTCCTTGTCCGCGCGCTTGCGTCGCCCGTCGGGGGTGAAGCCCTGCGCCTGAACCCGCACGCGGCCACCCTCTTCGGGGACGCCGCGGCGAACCGGCATCGGTGCCTCCGGACGCGCCGGCGGGCCGGACGGCTTCTCCGACGCCGCGGGTGTCGGACGTTCCTTGGCGCGGGCGGGGGGCGGCCGCTTCAGAACGCGGCGCGGCTTCTCCGCCTTCTCTTCCTCCTCGGGCTCGACTTCCGCGGCCACCTTCTCTTCCGGCTCGGCCTCGGCGACCTCGTCGGCCTCCTCGGCTTCGGCCACGGGCTCGGCGACCTCGGGCTCCGGCTCGGGCTTCGCCTCCTCCGCGATAGCCTCGGCTTCCGCGGCGACGTCCTTTCCTTCCGCCTCCGCCTCCTCTGCCGCCTCGGCCGCGATGGTGTCAGCGGCATCCGCCACGGGTGAAGCAGTCTCCGGGGCCTCCTCGTCCGCGACCTCCGCCTCGGCAACCTCGGGCTCCGGCTCCGCCCGCCGCCGGCGACGACGGGTACGGGGAGCGGAGGAGGCCTGATCCTCGATGGCGGCCTTCAGCGCATCCTCGTTGGTCGCGCGGCCCTGCCGCCGCTCCCTCTCGAGGAGTGTCCGGACCTTGGCGACGTGCTTTTCCTCGACTCCCGAGGAGTGGCTGCGCACAGGGACCCCCATCTCCCGAAAGAGATGTACGAGGTCCCCGGACGGGACGCTCAGCTCCTTTGCCACTTCATAAACACGTATCACGTACAGCTTCCTCCTGTGCCTCAGTCCTGAGGGTTGTTTCAGACGACGACGCTTTCACCCATCCCTGCCATACACGGCAGGAGTCGGCAGCGTGCCGGTCCATCCTAGTCGAGCAGCTCGCGGATCCGACTGGCCAGTCCGTTCTCGGTGACCAGCAGGGCGGTGACCGGAGCCCGCCCCACCGACCCGCCAAGCTCACTTCGCGTGAAGCGGATCTGGTACGGAATCCGGCGCGCCTCCAGCAGCGGCAGCAGCTTCCGCTGCTGCGTAGGAGACGCGTCGGCCGCCACCACGACGAAGCCGGTCTCCGACGCCCGTATCGCGTTCCGGACGGATTCGGTGCCGGTGATCACTGCGCCGGCACGCCGCGCCATGCCGAGCATGGAGAGCGCACGGTCCGGGGATGATCCGTCTACCACGGGAACCGGTGGGGGATGAGTTCCGGCCAATAGCGGAAACTCCCCGCCCGCTCCGGCGATGTCAAGCCTTCGATTCCGGCTCCGCCTCCTGCTCAACGGCCTCCGTGGTCCCGGTCTCGCTCTCCTCGCTCTCCTCGCTCTCCTCGCTCTCCTCGCTCTCCTCGCTCTCCTCGCTTTCCGCCTCGACCGGCTCGAGCGCGTCGGATCGGGTTTCCTTCTCGGCGGCCTCGGCCTCGGCCTCCTCCTCGCTCACCGTGAGCGCGTCAATCAGCTCCAGGACACGGTCCGCCTCTTCCGGTCCGATCGCCGGGATGCGGAGAAGGTCCTCCCGCTCCAGGTCGAGGACATCGAAGAAGGTCGTGTACCCGGCCGCCTCGAGGGCGGCCAGCGTCGCCGGGGCAAGCTCGAGCTCGCGCAGCGGGAAGTCGCTGGTCTCGTAGTCCTCCCCCGTGGCCTCGCCTCCGCCGAAGAGGGCGCGCTCAGCTCCCTTCTCCAGCCACTCGCGCGAGCCGTAAAGGTCCACCTGCCAGCCGATGAGCTGGGAGGCGAGCCGGACGTTCTGGCCATTCCGGCCGATGGCGAGCGAGAGCTGATCCTCGTCCACGATGGCCGTCATCACCCGGTTCTCATAATCGGAGATGACCTTGGAGACGCGGGCGGGGGCCAGGGCGCGCTTGGTGAAGACCTCTGGATCGGCGTGCCACGGCACGATGTCGATCCGCTCGCCCCCCAGCTCCTGCACCACGGCCCGCACGCGCGACCCCTTGAGCCCCACGCAGGCTCCCACGGGATCGATCGACTCGTCGCGGGAAGAGACCGCCACCTTGGTACGCCCACCCACCTCGCGGGCGACCGCCCGGATCTCTACCAGCCCCTGATGGATCTCGGGGATCTCGAGGCGGAAAAGGGCCGCCACGAAAAGCGGGTCCGCCCGCGAGAGGATCAGCTTCGGTCCCTTGGGCGTCTCGTCCACCTTCTTGAGGACGGCCCGGATCGACTCCCCCTGGCGGAAGCGCTCCCGCGGATTCTGATCCTTCCACGGGATGATGGCGTCGGCATCACGGCTCCGGTTGAGCATGAGCACCAGCTTCCCACGCTCGACCTGCTGAATTTCCCCGGAGAGGAGCTCGCCGACCCGATCGTCGTACTCGTCCCGGATCCGCTGGCGCTCCCGCTCGCGGACGAGCTGGAGGATCCGCTGCTTCGCCGCCATGACCGCGTTGCGGCCGAACTCGGCGAACTTGACCGGAACCTCCATGATGTCGCCCACCTCGAAGTCCGGATCGTCCCACCGGGCCTCGACCAGCGAGATCTCGCGCGAGGGGTCCTCGACGGTCTCGACGACCTCCTTGAGGACGACGATCTCGATGTCACCCGTCTCCTCCGCGATCTCGATCTCCGCCTCGACGTTGAGTCCGAATCGCTTGGCCAGCGCCGCGCGCATCCCTTCCTTGATGAGCTCGTGCGTCTCCTCGCGGGAGTACGACTTGACCGAGCCGATCTCGCGAAGTGCGGCGAGGATCTGTGTTGCGTTGCTCATAAACTCACCCGTGCGTGTCAACGAGTCCCGCGGCGTCACGCCGCCGGGTTTCGCGCGTCATCCCCAATCGTACGTCAGCTGTGCCTTCTTCACCGCCGAGAGCGGAAAGCTCACCTCGGAGCCATCGGCGAGCCGGAGCGAAACCTCCTCCTCACCCCCTTCGCCGGCGATGCCGAGAATCGTTCCTTCGGCCCGACTGCTCCCGTCCGGGAGGAGAGGTCGGTTACCGGTCACCGCCGCCTCCTGGCCGGCGAACCGACTCCAGTCACGCGGCCGCACCAGCGGTCGCTCCACCCCGGGCGAGGACACCTCCAGAACGTACCGGTCCGACAATCCAGGATGGTTGTCGAGCGACGCTTCGAGCGCGCGGCTCACCTCGGCGCACTCGTCCAGCGTAACCCCGCTCTCCGGCCCACCGTCCGGACGATCGATTCTGAGCCGGATGATGGGACGCGCGCGATTCCCCGCGCGCTCCACCTCCACGGCCTCGAAGCCGAGCGCCTCGACCTTCGACTCGATCTCCCGACTCAGGCTGTCGTCGGTCATGTCTCGATAATGCCGGAAACAAAAAAGTGGGGCCACCGGCTCCCCACTGCACGACCCAAAACAAACGGGCGCCCGGTGGTGGGACGCCCGATAAGCATCGCTATCAGTATACAACCGATCTCCGGTGCCTGCAAGCCGCCAAGCCGTGCCCGAGAGGGTGTCAGGCTGCCTCGCGGATCATTACCAGCCCCACCTGTCGGCCGGTCGAGCCGGCGCGGTGGGAAAAGAAGTCCGGGGGGCCGCAACGGGTGCAGCAGCTGGAGGCCGTCACCTGCTCCGCCGGGACGCCGGCCGCGACGGCCCGCCGCTGGATGGCGGCGCGCAGATCGACCGGGGCGGGACCCGCCGGAATCGGCTCCTCCGGGCTCACCGCACGGTGGACGTCCGGGCTGACCTCGTAGCACTCCCCGCAGATGGCCGGCCCCGCGTGAAGGTGCAGCGCCGCCGGATCGGAACCCATCCGCATTACCATCGTCTCCACGACCCGCTCGGTCATCCCTGCCGCGGTTCCCCGCCATCCGGAATGGGCCACGGCCACGGCGCGGTGCACCGGATCGACGATGAAGACCGGGACGCAGTCCGCGGCAGCGACGGTAACCACCAGCCCCGGGACGCGGGTGACGTGCGCGTCAACGCGCTCCCCCACGAAAAGCCCACGGGGGTACGGACGCTCGTGGACGAGGAGATCGATGCCGTGGGCCTGGCGCGCATGCACCGCGGTCTGTCCTCCGCTGAAGACGAGCAGCTCCCGCCACCGGTCGTGGACGACGCGCACGTTCTGCCCGCGGAAGAGGCCGAGGTCGAACGGCTCTTCCTCGTCACCGCGTCCCGTCGTCCCCTGCAGTAGCCAGGGGAAGCGCTGCAGCCACTCCGGGTGGGTCCAGAGCGGGACGTCCCCCGCCGCCCTCGCCTCCCTGATCTGCTGGACCTCAGTCACTGCGGGTGATGTCACTCGGCGTCGATGATGATTCCCCCGGCGTCGCCCTCCCCGCTCTTCGTGCCGCCGCCTCCCTCCATGCGCTCCACCCGCTCCCGGAGGGCGAGAACCTCTGCGCGGAGTTGCTCGAACTCCTTGCGAGGAACGAGGTCGAATCCGCCGCGCGCTTCCTCGAAGCGCTCCTGGGCCCGCCGCACGGCGTCCTGCACCGCGTTCCGGGCTCGGTCGGCGCCGAGGTCGCCGCGGTCCACCGCCTCGGTGATGGTCTCCTCGATGGCGTCCTTCAGTGCGTGAAGGATCCCGATCCCGGTCCGCACCCCCTCCTCCAGCCCCGGCCGCTCTTCGCCTCTCTGTCGCTGCTCTTCCATGTCGCCCTCCTCTGTAGGTGATGTCGCGTGGACCCGGCTCAGTCCGGATCGCGCGAATCCGTCTTCTCGATGCTCGCACCGAGCGCACGGAGGCGCTCGTCGATGCGCTCGTACCCGCGCTCGATCTGACCGACGTTGTAGATCTCGCTGCGGCCATCCGCACCGAGCGCCGCGATCAGCAGCCCCATTCCGGCGCGGATGTCCGGGCTCTCCACCACCCCGCCCCGCAGCTTGGCCGGCCCCACCACCACCACCCGGTGCGGGTCGCAGATGATCATCCGGGCGCCCATCGAAACGAGCTTGTCGGTGAAGAACATCCGCGATTCGAACATCTTCTCGTGGATCAGGATCGTTCCCTCACACTGGGTGGCGGCGACAAGGGCGATGGAGGTCAGATCCGCGGGGAAGGCCGGCCAGGGCCCGTCATCGATCTTGGGGATGTAGCCGCCCATGTCCATCTGGATGCGGCGCTCCTGGTCCTTGGCCACGAAGAGATCGCCGCCGCGAACCTCGGGAACGATCCCGAGGCGTCCGAAGCCGATCAGGGTGGAGTTGAGGAACTGCGGATCGGCGTCCTTGATGGTCATCTCGCTGTTGGTGACCGCCGCCAGCCCGATGAACGATCCGACCTCGATATGATCCGCGCTCACCCGGAAGCGTCCGCCATTCAGCTTCTTGGTGCCTTGGATCTCGAGCGTGTTCGTGCCGATGCCGTCGATGGTGCACCCCATTCCCACGAGCATGCGGCAGAGATCCTGGACGTGCGGCTCCGCCGCGGCGTTCCGGAGCCGCGTGGTCCCCTCTGCCAACGATGCCGCCATGACCGCGTTCTCGGTGGCGGTGACGCTCGGCTCGTCCAGGAAGACGTCCGCGCCGGTCAGCTTCTTGGCCTCCAGCACGAACACCTTGTCCTCCACGTCCACCTTTACTCCAAGACGCTCGAGTGCCAAAAAGTGGGTGTCCATGCGACGCCGGCCGATCACATCGCCGCCAGGGGGCGGCAGGCGCATCTTTCCGGTCCGGGCCACCATGGGGCCCGCCAGCACGATGGATGCGCGGATCCGGGCTGCGGCCCCCGCATCCAGCTCCGAGCGCTCGATCTTCTCAGCGCGGATGGAGACGGTATTGTCACCGATCCATTCGGTCTGTGCACCCAGCAGCTCGAGCAGGTCCAGGAGGGTATGGACGTCACGAATGGAGGGGACGTTCTCCAGGATGACCTCGTCCTCGGTGAGGAGGGCCGCCGCGATCATCGGCAGCGCGGCATTCTTGTTCCCGGAGGGTCGGACCGTCCCGTGCAGAGGACGACCTCCCTCGACGATGTATTTCGGCACGCTCGATTTCGTTGTACGGGAGATGAGGCACGGCCGCACCCCGGGGAGCGGCCGGAAAGCGAGTCGGCGGGCGCAAGGATCATGCACGGCATCGACCGACCTCGCCGCGCCGGGTAAGGGTCGCGTTCTTGACCGGCTTCCTGGCCCTCCATAGCTTTTGCAGCGTCGGCCATGCGCCTCCCGTTCACCCTCTTCCTCCGCGGCGATCCCGTGCAGCTACTCATCGCCGTCATCAACGAGGAGGAGAAGCTGGACGAGATCCTCTCCGGATTCATGGAGCTGGGCGTGACCGGGGCAACCATCCTGGACAGCGAGGGCATGGGCCGCGTCCTCTCCCACGACATCCCCATCTTCGCCGGCCTCCAGTCCCTGGCGTCGCGCACGCGCCCGAAGAACCAGACCATCTTCAGCGTCGTGGACGACGAGAAGGCGGATGCCGTCATCTCCCTCCTCCAGGAGATCTGCGGGGATCTGGAGAGTCCGGCCACGGGGATCGCCATCACCGTTCCCGTGTCCCGCGTCACCGGGCTCGCTCCCGAGCTGGACGAGGACGGCTGACCTCTCTCCGCCCCCGCCGGCCGGCGGGGCCCTGCATGGAATCAGACTTGCACAGCCCGCACCCCGTTACGGGATGCGGCTATCCCCGTCGATCCGCGCACTCGGATCCATTGGGCGCTGCCGCCACCTCCCCTCACGAGAGAACCACGGAGCTGGCCGCTTGCTTTCATCCTTCTGGTTGATCGTCACGACGACTTTCCTGCCCGCCCTCGTCCAGGCCCCAGCCGACACGGTGGTCGCCGTTCAGGCGTACCCGGGTGGAGCCGCCGGAGCCTTCGCCATAATTCGGGACATCGCCACGATCATCATTGCCCTGGCCCTTCTGGCCACGGTGGTGGCGCTGACGGCCATCGCCCTCATCGCGAAGAAGCTGGTGGGCAAGGTCGGAGGTCTGCTGGACAAGGTGCAGGACGGTGTCGATCCGGTGCTCAAGCACGCGCGTGACGTGGGTGACAACGTGAACTACATGACCACCGCCATCCGCGTCGACGTCCAGCAGCTGAACAAGACCATCGCCAACGCGAACCAGCGGGTGAACGAGGTGGTCGTCGTCGCGGAGGAACGGATCAACGAGCTCAACGGGCTCATCAAGGTGGTTCAGGAGGAGGCGGAGGACATCTTCATCGACACCGCCTCCACCGTGCGCGGCATCCGCGCCGGCGCCGACGCGCTGCGGCGACCCCGACCTCCGGCCACGCCGGATCGGGGACACATCAACCATGAATCAGGGAGACTCTGATGCAGCACCAGGATCAGGTGGATTTCATGACCGCCTTCGCCGTGGGCACCGTCCTCGGCATCGGGGCCACGCTCCTGCTGAAGCCGAAGCGTACGCCCCAGCAGCGGGTGGCGAAGCAGTGGAAGCCCTATAGCAAGCAGATGAAGTCCAGCTACAAGCAGACGCGGGGTGCCTTTCGCGAGGCTGCCGGAGCAACGGGGGAGATGTCGCAGGAGCTCGCCTCCGCCGGCAGGGAGATCCTCGGCGAGTTCCAGGGCGAGGTCGCCCAGATCCTCCGCGATGCGCAGGGGGAGCTGGAGACGGTCGTCGAGGCGCAGATGAAGGAGCTCTCGAAGCGCATGGAGAAGACCACCAAGCGGCTTGGGAAGACGAAGAAGCGCTTCGGGAAGTAGGGACTCGACGGCCCGGCGCTCGTGCGGCGGGCCGTCCGTTTCCCCTGCGTCACGGATCCGTTGTCGGCTCAACGAGTAGCTTTCGAAGGCGCCTTTCCCCGGGGTGCCGGATTGGACAGCCGGATGAGTGACCCCCGACGCAGCATGCGGCCGAGATGAACGTCCTTCGCACCAGAACCTTCCGTGTCCTCCTCACGGCCGCGGCCATCCTCCTGGTTCTCCCCGATCCCGCCTGGGCGTGGGGCCCCGCCACCCACATCTGCCTGGGCCTCGGGGTCCTCGACTCGCTCTACCTGCTGCCTCCCGCCCTGCGAACGCTCCTCTCCGCCTATCCCAGGGATTTTCTCTACGGCTCGGTGGCGGCGGACATCTCCCTGGCCAAGAAATACGTTCCCGAGGGACGCCACTGCCACCACTGGTCCGTGGGAGAGGAGATCCTCGCCAAAGCGGACACCGACCGGCTCCGCGCCGTCGGCACCGGGTATCTGACCCACCTGGCCGCGGACACCATCGCCCACAACATCTACGTTCCCCGGCGCCTCCTGCTGACCTCGTCGAGCCAGGCGCTCGGCCATTCGTACTGGGAGCACCGGATGGACGTACAGCTCGGGGAGCGCTACACCAGCATCGCCCGCGAGGTAGTCATGAACCACGACCACAGCGAGGCCGATGCCCACTTCGACGAGGTCCTCTCGGCCACCCTCTTCTCCTTCCAGACCAATCGCCGGATCTTCCGCGGGATGATCCGCTTTCAGGACAACGATCGGTGGCACTCGGTCTTCTCCGCCGTGCTCGAGAACTCGCGGTGGAAGCTCCCGCAACCGACCATCGACGACTACCTGTCGCGCTCCTTCGACTATGTGATCGACTACCTCCGCCGGGAGGGGGAGAGCCTCGCCTTCGCGCTCGACCCGATCGGGGAGCAGAACCTCCGCATGGCCAAGAAGATCCGCCGCCAGGCACTCAAACGCAGCGGCTCGCCGAACATCGAATACCTTCGTGACGCGGCGGACGAGCGCTTCCCGCTCCCGGAGGAGCCATTCGGGTTCTGGTCGCAGCGGGGAAAGACGGTCCCAGAGGGACCCGAGGAGGTGGAGACGGCCGAGGAGAGGGAAAATTCCGGCAGGGATCCGGACGATCTCAGAGGAACGTCCCGCACGCCTCCGGGGAACGAAGCGGCCTGACATCGTCTGCCAGCGACTTCCCCTCGAACTGTCCGTCCCGCAGAAAGCGCAGCGTGAGGGTACGAACGTCCTCCCGCATCATCAGGAAGGTGTGCGTGGCGCAGACAAAGGTGTGGTCACGAGCTTCCGGGAGCCACGATTCCTCCGGAGAGACCTTTCCGTCCCAGGCGCCCGCAATCACCCCGATCCCCACGCCGTCCACCGGCGGGATCGAGCGCGCAGTGCTCTCCGGCTCGGTGGTAAGGTCCTCGAGCGGCTGAACGATCCACGAAAGATAGGGAAGCCAGCGGTCGGCCGACCCCGATCCGTTGTTTGGCGGGGCGAGCATCACCACCCGGCCTGCCTCCTCCCGCGGCTCCCGGGTGAGCGCCCAGCGGATGAGGAGATTCCCCATGCTGTGTCCTACGAAGTGGACCCGGGCGCCCGCCGGGACCTCCTCCTCGAGGAAGCGGGCGAAATCGGCTCCGTGCTCCGGCACCGTTCCGGAGAGGCTGGAGTACCCGTAGTTGAGGACGCGGTATCCGGCGCTCTCGAGGGACCACTCTAGGGGGAGCATCGAGAGCCGGCTCCGCGCAAGGCCGTGCACCAGCACCACCACCTCCTGCTCGGCGGCAGGGCCCGCCACCACCTGGTCCCCGGACGGCGCGGTCCGGCCGCATCCGGTGAGGAGCATCAGCCCGACCATGACGAGGAGGCTCATCACGTGCGACCGCACGGTCGGACCAGAATAGCTCAACTTTCCTCCAGCGCTTCGAGTAGCAGGGGCCGGACACGATCCGGATCCGCCTTTCCGCCGGAGCGGCGCATGACCCGGCCCATGAAGAAGTCGAACAGCTGATTCTCCCCCTCCCGGTACCGCCTCACCTCCCCGGAATGTTCCGCGAGGACGGCGTCGATCCAGCCTCGCACCGCATCCTCGTCGCGGATCCGCAACATTCCATCGTCGCCCAGGATCTGGGCGGCGGGTTTGCCCGTCTCCACCATCCGCCCGAAGACGTCTCGGGAGGCGGCCCGGGAAAGGCGGCCGCTCGCGACCAGGTCGAGCATCCCGGCCAGATCGGCGGGGCGGACGGGGAACGACTCCAGCCCGCACCCCTCGGACTTGAGCGCCGCGAGCACCTCTCCCAGCACCCAGTTGGCGGCGTCCCCGGGCTCTGCGCTCGCGGCGACGACCGCCTCGTAGTAGTCGGCAAGCTCGCGACTGGCGGTGAGCACGTGCGCATGCTCCGCGCTGACACCGAGGTCCGACACCAGCCGCGCACATCGCGCCCACGGCATCTCCGGCAGCGTTCCGCGGATCCCCTCGATCCGCTCCGACGCAACGACGAGCGGTGGAATATCCGGCTCGGGAAGGTAACGGTAGTCGGGAGCCGCCTCCTTGCTTCGCATTCCCCGGGTCTCGGCGGCGGCATCGTCCCAGAGCATGGTCTCGGAAGTGACCTCACCGCCCGAGCTCCGGATGCCAGCGTGACGATCGATCTCGAAGCGGAGGGCCCGCTCCACGTTCCGGAAGGAGTTCAGGTTCTTCAGCTCGGTCCTCCCGGCGGGAGCCACGCCCTCGCGATCCTGGAGGGAGATGTTGGCATCCACCCGGAGGCTCCCCTCCTCCATGTTGCAGTCGCTCACTCGCATGTACTCGAGTGCCCGCTTCAGCCGGTCCAGGAAGGCCCGCGCCTGCCGCGGCGAGCGCAGCTCGGGCTCGGTCACGATCTCGAGGAGGGGGATGCCGGCACGGTTGAGATCGATGCCGGTCCTCCCGGGAAGTCGCTCGTGCAGCAACTTCCCCGAATCCTCTTCGAGATGGACGCGGCGGATGCCCACGCGGGAGATTGCGTATCCGTCCGGGTCCGGCACGTCCAGATACCCTTTCGAGGCGAGCGGCGGGTCGTACTGGGTGATCTGGTAGCCCTTCGGCGTGTCAGGATAGAAATAGTGCTTCCGGGCGAATACCGACCGCTCGTGGACCTCGCAGTGGAGGCCGAGGGCAGCCCGGATCCCCAGCTCCACCGCCTTCGCGTTCGGCACGGGAAGGGCGCCCGGCAGACCGAGGCAGACCGGACAGACGGCGGAGTTGGGGGGGCGACCGTACTCCGCCGGGTCGGCGCAGAACATCTTGCTCATCGTGGCGAGCTGGACGTGGATCTCCAGGCCGATTACCGCTTCTGGTCCGTTATCTCCGGTCTCCGTGGACATCGTCAGGCCACCGTGAGCGGGACGAGGGCGAGCGCCGACTCCACCTCGCGAGCCGCACGCACGAGCGTCGCCTCCGACCAGCGGGGTCCGATCAGCTGGCCTCCGACCGGCAGCCCCTCCACCGCCCCGACGGGGAGCGAAAGCGCCGGCAAGCCCGACAGGCTCGCCGCCACGGTGAAGACGTCCGCGAGATACATTTCGTACGGGTCCGCCGTCCTCTCGCCAAGCCGAAAGGGTGTCGTCGGAGCGGTCGGGGTGAGGAGGAGGTCCACGCCGCCTGCGAACACCTTCTCGAAATCCGCCGCGATCCGAGATCGCGCCTGGCGTGCCCTCCCGTAGTAGGCGTCATGGTGGCCGGCGGAGAGGGTGAAGGTTCCCAGCATGATGCGGCGCTTCACCTCGGGGCCGAAGAGGGCACGGCTCCGCTCGTACAGATCGTCCACGGTGACAACACCTCGCGCCCGCACCCCGTACCGGACCCCGTCGAAGCGCGCCAGATTGGACGATGCCTCCGCTGGTGCGATTACGTAGTAGGCCGGGATGGCGAACCGGGTGTGAGGCAGCGAGACCTCGCGCACCGTGGCCCCCAGCGCCTCCATGACCCGCCGCGCCTCATCGCAACGCGCCCGCACGCCGGCGTCGAGGGAGTCCGGGAAGTACTCCTCCGGAACCCCGACCGTAACCCCCTCCAGTCCCTGCTCGGTGGGGTGCGCGAGCGGCGGAACCGGGCGATGGGCACAGGTCGCGTCGTAGGGGTCGGCTCCCGCAATCGTCTCCAGGAGGAGGGCGGCGTCGTCCACGGTGCGTCCGAGCGTTCCGATCTGGTCAAGGGAGGAGGCGAAGGCGACCAGGCCGTACCGCGAGACCCGACCGTACGTCGGCTTGATCCCCACCACCCCGCAGAACGCCGCGGGCTGCCGGACCGAGCCGCCGGTCTCCGATCCCAGCGCGGCTGGCACGATGCCAGCGGCGACCGCCGCAGCCGATCCGCCCGAGCTCCCTCCCGGAACGCGCTGCCGGTCGAGCGGGTTGCGGGTCGGACCGTACGCCGAGCTCTCGGTGGAGGAGCCCATGGCAAACTCGTCCATGTTCGTCTTCCCGATGATCACGGCCCCCGCGTCCCGGAGCCGCCGGACGGCCGTCGCGTCGAAGGGGCTCCGGTAGCCTTCGAGGATCCGTGACCCGCAGGTGGTGAAATGATCAGTGGTGACGATGTTGTCCTTGAGAGCAACCGGGATACCCGCCAGGGGTCGGGACACCTCCGCGTCGTCCCGGAGCTCGTCGTCCATCTCCGATGCCCGTTGGCGGGCTCGCTCGAAGTCGGTGGAGAGGAAGGCATTGATGCCGTCGGCCCCGCCCTCCACCAGGGAGAGCGCGGCCTCGGCCGAATCGACGAGATCGCCCGCGCGCAGATCTCCGTCGCGCAGCGCCCGCGACATTCCCGCGATGGCGCCGGGGACGAGCGGGGGGCTCACCCCGCCGGGTCGGGCAGCGGATCCCGCGACCGGAGACGCGGAACCAGGTAAAAGGACGACTCCCATGCCGGCGCCGCGACATCGGGCTCCCGGATCATGGTGTCGGGGACGGCACCGTCGTCGCGAAGGGGCGTGCGGCCGCCCTCCGCGCTGGCGGATCCATCTCCCTCATCCTCCGGAATTCCGGACAGCGCATCCATGTGCTCGAGGATGCCGCCCAGCTGCTCGGCCAGGATGCGCTCCTCGTCCGGCTCCAGCCGCAGGCGGCCCAGCCGGGCAAGGTGGGAAATCTCCTCGGAGGTGATGCTCATGCTCGCGTGCGGAGGCTCGGTCGGCTCTCAATGGTGCGCGTGACTCCCCCGCCCTCTGCAAGAGTTGCGCAGGCAGAAATGGGATACCGGGATGAGGGAGCGAAGAGATGGGTTGAACCCCCGGCGAGAACCGGGGGGAACGGCGCGGTCCCGACGATGCCGCTCAGTCCCAGTCGGGCTGCAGGTTGGCGTAGCGGACCGCTACCCGCTTTCGGCCGACCGAGTCGAACTCGATCGTGGCCCGCAGGTCGGAACCCACGCCGGTCAACTCGCGCACGGTGCCCGAGCCGAACTGCGGGTGCCGGACGCGCGCCCCCTTGTTCAGGTTGGGGAGGTCCTGGGAGTCGGCATAATCGACCACGTAGGTCGGGTCCTCGGGCGGCGCCGAGCGCCGCCGGAGCGGCGGGGAAGATGCAAACGGATCATATCCCTCCCGCTCGTATCCCGAGCGGCGGTCTCCGCGCATCCGCACCCGGTCGGTGCGGCGGTGCTCGAGAAGCTCTTCGGGAATCGGCCGGAGGAAGCTGGAGGCGATGGCGTCCAGCCACTCCCGCCCCCGTCGGCGGCGCCTGGCGTGGGTGAGGTAGAGCTTCCGTTTGGCGCGAGTGATGCCGACGTAGAAGAGCCGCCGCTCCTCCTCGAGCTCCGCCGGCTCGTCGTGTGCCCGGGCCAGCGGGAAGAGGCCGTCCTCGAGCCCGGCGATGAAGACCACGGGAAACTCCAGCCCCTTGGCATTGTGCAGCGTCATCAGCGTCACGACGTCCGCGTCGGCGTCGTGCTGGTCGATGTCGGCGACCAGGGCGACGTGAGCCAGAAAGAGGTCGATGGCGCGTAGCTCTCCCTCGCCGCTCTCCGCGATCTCCAGCGCCAGCTCCGGATCCCCCTCGTCGAGGCGGGACTGGAGCTCCGCCGCGCCCGCGATCAGCTCCTCGACGTTGGCCACGCGGTCCTCTCCCTCGGGGCCCTCGTCCCGGAGCGCCTGAACGATGCCGGACTCCTCAACGAGCTGGCGCAGAACGTCCTCTAGCGGCACCTCCCGCTCCGCCAGGGCGGCGTGCTTCCGGATCAGCGCGGCGAACTCCGGCAGGGAGCGGGAGGCGGCGCCCCGGATGCTGTCGATGCCGGCCGCCTCCCCGGCCGCGGCGAGGAGCGGCACCCCCGCTGCCGTTGCCCACTCCGCCAGCCGGGCGATGGAGGTGTCACCCACCCCGCGGCGGGGGACGTTGACGACCCGGAGGAAGGCCTCATCGGCCGCCGGGTTCGCCACGATCCGCAGGTAGGCGAGCACGTCCCGGATTTCCCTCCGCTCGTAGAAGCGAACCCCGCCAACCACGCGGTACGGCACCCCCTCCCGCCGGAGCGCCTCCTCCAGAGACCGGGACTGCGCATTGGTCCGGTAGAGAACGGTGACGTCGCGGGCGGTGAGGCCGGGATCGGCGCCGAGGCGGGAAAGGACTTCCCCGACGATCCAGCCGGCCTCGTCCGCCTCGTCCGCGGACTCCACCAGGGTGATCTCCTCACCCTGCTCCTCCTCGGTACGGAGCGTCTTCCCCTTCCGCCGCACATTCTCCTCGATCACCCGGTTGGCCGCGTCGAGAATGGTGCGGGTCGAGCGATAGTTGCGCTCGAGCCGCACGACCCGGGCGTCGGCGAAGTCCTGCTCGAAGTCGAGGATGTTGCGGATGTCCGCGCCGCGCCAGCCGTAGATCGACTGGTCGTCGTCTCCCACCACGAAGAGGTTCTCGGCACCTGGATCCGCGCCCGGATCGACGGCGTGCGACTGCCGCGACAGGAGCTGCAGGAAGACGTACTGCGCGTGATTGGTGTCCTGGTACTCGTCGACCAGGATGAAGGGGAAGCGCTCGCGGTAGGCCGCAAGCACCCCGGGGTCCCGACGGAGTAGCTCGACCGGCTTGACGAGGAGGTCGTCGAAGTCGAAGGCATTGGCCTCCGAGAGCGCCTTCTGATAGCGGCCGTAGGCATCGGCGACCTTCGTCTCGAAGGCGTCCCTCGCCTGCTCCGCGTACGCTTCGGCGGAGACCAGCTCGTTCTTGGCCGCGGAGATCGCCGAGCGGAACGCCTTTGGGTTCCAGCGCTTGGGATCGAGCCCCAGATCCGTCTTCACGATGCGGCGCAGCAGGCTCAGCGCATCGTCCGCGTCGTAGATCAGGAAGCCGGGGGTCCAGCCAAGCCGGGTGGCGTAGCGCCTGAGGATCCGCACGCCGGTGGCGTGGAAGGTCCCGATCCACATGCCAGCCGGCTCGTGGTCGAGAAGGGTGCGCACCCGCTCCCGCATCTCCCCGGCGGCCTTGTTGGTGAAGGTAAGGGCCAGGATGTGGTGGGGGGCCACCCCGTGCTCGCCGATGAGGTGGGCGATGCGGGTGGTCAGGACACGCGTTTTCCCGGAGCCCGCGCCCGCCAGCACGAGCATCGGCCCCTCGAAGTGCTCGGCGGCGACCCGCTGCTCGGGGTTCAGCCCGGCGAGCGCCTCCGCGGTCGCGGTTCCCACGGGACGGACCACGTCAGTCGGCCGTGGGAGTCAGCGCCTCCGCGCCGAGGTACGGTTGCAGACATTGGGGGATCGCCACGCTCCCGTCCTCCCGCTGGTTGTTCTCCAGGAGGGCGATGACGGTGCGAGGCAGCGCCACCCCCGACCCGTTCAGCGTGTGCACGAACTCGGGCTTCTCCCCCGGGGCGGGACGGAAGCGGATGCCCGCGCGGCGGGCCTGGAAATCCGTGAAGTTCGAGCAACTGGAAACCTCGAGCCAGCGATCCACTCCCGGTGCCCAGACCTCCAGATCGTAGGTCATGGCGCTCGCGAAGCCGGTATCTCCCCCCGCCAGCAGCACCACACGGTAGGCGAGCCCCAGCCGGCGCAGGACCTCCTCGGCCTGACCGACGAGACGCTCCAGCGCCTCGGCCGAGTCCTCCGGCCGCTCGAAGCGGACCAGCTCCACCTTGTCGAACTGGTGGACGCGGAGGAGGCCGCGGGTATCCTTCCCCGCCGCGCCAGCCTCCCGCCGGAAGCAGGGAGAGTAGGCCACGTACGCCACCGGGAGCCGTCCCGGCTCGAGCATCTCGTCGCGGTGGAAGTTGGTGACCGGAACCTCGGCCGTCGGGATCAGATAGAGCCCGTCCTGCTCGAGCTCGTAGGCATCGCCCTCCTCCACGAACTTCGGGAACTGGCCGGTACCGGTCATGGCCTCCCGATTGACCAGGAAGGGCGGCGCCACCTCCTCGTACCCGTGCTCCTCGGTGTGGAGGTCGATCATCCAGCTCACCAGCGCACGCTGGAGACGCGCGCCGAGGCCCCGGTAGGCGGGAAATCCGCTCCCGGCGACCTTCGCTCCGGCCGGCAGGTCGAGGATGCCGAGCTCCGCCCCCAGCTCCCAGTGCGGCTTCGGCGTGAAGGAAAGCTCGACCGGCTCGCCGTGCGTGCGCACGATCCGGTTGGCGGATTCGTCGCCGGCGGGAACCCCGTCCAGCAGGGTGTTCGGCGTTCGCAGGAGAATCGAATCGATGTCCCCCTCGATGAGGCGCAGACGCTCGTCGATATCGCGGATCCGGCCGGACACCGTGCGCATCTCCTCGAGGAGGTCGTCGGCATCCTCCCCGCTCCGCTTGCGGGTGCCGATCTCGCGGGAGACGGTGTTGCGGCGGGCCTTGAGGTCGTCTCCCTCCCCGATCAGCGCGCGGCGCTCCCTATCCAGCTCGAGGATGCGGTCGATGCCGCTGCCGAGCTCCGCCGCGTCGGCGCGGGGAGCAAGGCGGGCGCGCACCTCCTCGGGCTCCTCGCGGATCCGGCGAAGGTCAAGCACGTCGGGGCTGTGGGGTCATGCGTGGGGAAGAGCGATCACGGAACCAGACGGTCGTCGCTGCAGCGGGCGTTCGTGATCACGCGCATGGCGACCCGTCCCTCCCCGGCATCGATCTCGACCGGGGTGATCTTGGAGAACTGCTCCCGGCATCCGGGTTGGGCGCGGGTTCGCACCAGGTAGACCGTCCCCGCTGCGAGCGGAAGGGTGCGGTCGCGGGTGAACTCGCCGACCGGGGCGCGGTCGATCTCCTCGATCGATCGGTCGGTGATCGGCTCGGCCAGGCCGGCGCGCGAGTCGAGGCCGATGCCGGCCGGGGTGACCAGCGTCAGAGCTCCCTCCCGCATCCGGACGGTGACATCCCAGTTGTTGGCGCCCGCCGTGGTCTCGGGGAAGCGCGCACCTGCAATGCCCATCGGGCTCGCCGAGACGTCGAGCGCGGTGGGGAGGTCGTCCCGCTGCGGATCCGGGAGCCAGAACTCGACGGTGTCCTCGACGATCTGGGGGTCGAAGAGCCCGGCAGTCGGGTCGTCACAACCGATGGAGCCCGCGATCGGCACCAGGAGGGCCAGAACGGCAATATTCTTGAGAATCCGACTCGTCATCATTGATCAGAGAGAAGGCCACGCCTTCGAAAAAATTTCGTCCCGGCGGTCCAGCCCCTAAGGATGGCCGGCCGCTCCGGGTGCGTCAAGGCGCCCCGTGATTGATTGCCCACGGGGCGCCGAACTACCTTGGGCGGCACCACCCAGCGCTCGTCCCCGCCCACCGATCCGGACCGGATTCTCCCATGTGCCGCATCCTCGCCTATCTCGGGGAGCCATTCTCCCCCGCCCTTCCCGTTCTGGAGGCCGAGCACTCCCTCCTCGTCCAGAGCTATCGCCCCCGGGAGATGCTCTCGGGCACGGCCAACGCCGACGGCTTCGGAGTAGTCTGGTATCATGAGGGTCGGCCCGTGCGCATCGCCGGCGACCGGCCCATCTGGCAAGCTTCCGACCTACCTGCCCTCCTGCGATCCGTACGTACCCCCGCAGCCCTCGCGGTGGTCCGCTCGGCGACGCCGGGGATCCCGGTGGCGGGCGGACGCCAGCCGATGACCGCCGGACGGCACGCCTTCGCTTTCAACGGGGCCGTCGACGATTTCCGCGCGCGGCTCATGCGACGGCTTCACCACGCGCTTCCCGACGAGGTGTACGCCACCCTCGGCGGGGTCTCGGATACCGAGGCGCTCTTCCGGCTGGCGGTGGCAAGGCTGCGGGGGGGAGATGGAGGTGCCGAGGCGCTCGGCAGCGCCACCGCGCAGGTGGCACGCGAGGCGCGCTCGGCCGGCGTGCGGGCGCGGCTCACCTCGGTCCTCTGCGACGGCGACTCGCTGGTCGGAGTCCGCTACGCCACCGGCGGCGGCGCCAACACCCTCTACCTGGCCGAGCGGCCGCCGAGCGCGCCGCTGGGAACGGTGCTCAGCTCCGAGCCGCTCGACGGGGGCGCGTCCTGGCAGGAGGTCCCCGCCGGCTCGGTGGTGAGGGTGACAGAGGACGGGGTGCGGATCTCCCCGTTCGATCCGGATCCCTGACAGGGTGCTGACTGCCGGCTTCCGGGTCCTTCGGAGCGGAAACGCCGTCCGCGGGAGAGCAAGGCCGCTTCGCTCCGGCGTCCCCGCCTCCTTCGGCCGACGAGGGTGAGCGACCTGGTTCTTCGGCGACCTGCAAACGCGGGGGCGTCAGGCTGTCTCGGCCAACGGCCGGGTGCCGATCTCGTCCGCCGGCGAGCGTCCCCGGCTCGTGAAGCGCTCGAAGAACGTCCGGGCGGTGGCCAGCGAGCGGTCGTCCACTTCGGCCGGCCCGAGGCGGCCGCACCCTTCCAGGGCAATGTCGAAGAGCTCGGCGGCGGTGCGCGCAAGGGCCGGGTCGCGCAGCCCCGCCCGGCCCGCCCTCGCGAGCGACTCCGCCGAGGGCTCCGGCAGCAGCTCTCGCGCGGTGCGCAGCGCCTCGTCGTCATAGGTCAGCCCCACCAGCACCACGGCGGGAACCAGGCACCATTCGAGCGGGAGCGCGTCGGGCGTGCGGATCTCGAAGTACCCCTTCGGCCGGATCTCCGGGAAAAGGGTCGTCAGGTGCCGATTCCAGGTCGCGCCGTCCAGCTCGCCGCGCTCGAGCCAGCGCGCCGCGGGCAGGTATGCTCCGCTCGCGTCCGGTCGGGCGATGAGCGGCGCCCGAAGCGCGAAGGCGAGGTACACATCCGCCGCGTCCTCGGCGCTCGCGAAGATCCCGGTCCGCTCCGGATCGAGTTCGCGCCAGGCACGCGATCTGAGGCTCCGCCACCCGCCATCTCCCCCCTCCATTCGGGATGAGTTGGCGAAGATCGCGGTGAGCGCCGGGGCCGCCGCATTCAGGACGCGCCACCGGTCGCCGCCGCGGGCTCCGAAGTCCAGGTTCACGTGGATGGCGGCGGTCTGGCGCATCATCCGCGCCCCCCACGGGGAGCGTCCTGCCAGATACCGCGCCATGTGGAGGTAGCGCTCATTGCGGAGTAGGAGCGGGGCGTCCTCCACGCGGCCAAGCGGGTCGAGGCCGACCCCGTCCAGACGCACACCGTCCTCGGCCAGGGCGCGGAAGAGCGGCGGCAGCACCTCCTCCGTCGTGCCACCCAGCTCGGTTACGCTCGCCGCCGGGGGTGAGCTGTACTCCAGCTGTCCGCCCGGCTCGAACCCGATGGTCCCCCCGGCCGGGAGATGGAACAGGGGGTCTCCGAGTGGAGTGCGGCCCAGCGACCACCCGCGCGCCACGCCGTGGGCGGCGATGCGCTTCACGAGCTGTGCGAGAGGCACCGCCGTCCCGTCGGCAAGACGGGGAAGGAACTCCACCTCGACACCCACCCGATCCGGGCGCGGAACGGCGCCGAGCGTCCAGGGGAAGCACGTCTCCCGGAGGCGCGGGAGGAGCAGGCGCCGGTCCATCAGCCGGGCTCCCGGGAGATGGCGAGCACGATCGCATACAAGCCGTCCTCGTCCTCCGCCCATCTCGACAGCGATAGATCGGCCGTCGAGAAGAGCCCTTCCACGCCGGCGCGGTCGTACTTGGCGCTGATCTCGGTGCGGATCGTCTCCCCCTTCTCGAAGGAGAAGCTTCCCGCGCCGGGAACGTGGACCGTCTGCGCGCGATCGCTGACGAGGTGCATCTCGATGCGGCCCTCCGTCGGGTCGTAGAAGGCGTGGTGGACAAAGGAGTCCGGAGCGAAGTCCGCACCGAGCTCGCGGTTCATCACCCGGAGGACGTTCCGGTTGAAAAGCGCGGTCACGCCGGCCGCGTCGTTGTAGGCGGCCTGGATCCTCGCAGCCTCCTTGCGCAGGTCCACGCCCAGGAGGAGGCGGTCCCCGGGCCGCATCTTCCTGGCGACGCGGGAGAGGAGCTCGACCGCGGCATGCTCCTCGAAGTTCCCCAGCGTGCTCCCCAGCAGGGCGAAGATCGCTGGCTCGGGGAGGGGGACCCGAATCTCGACCGGACGGGTCATGTCGGCCACCGCGGCGCGCACGGCGAGCGTCGGGTACTCGCCCGCGAGGCGGGCGACGGTCGCCTCGAGGAAATCTGCGCTCACGTCGACCGGCACGTAGAGCTCCCCGGTTCCGGACTCCACCATGGCATCGAGGATGACGCGCGTCTTGTCTGCGTTTCCCGCACCCAGCTCCACCAGGGCACGGGTGCCGATCTCGCGCGTCCAGGCGGGCATGTGCCGGCGCAGGAGCCTGCGCTCAGTCTCGGTCAGGTAGTACTCCGGCTGCCGGGTGATCTCCTCGAAGAGCTCGGACCCGCGCTCGTCGTAGAAGTAGACGGGCGGGATCTCCTTCTGCGGCCGCGAGAGGCCACTCCGCACATCCTCCCGCATGCGCTCGCGGGCGGCCGCGTCATACATCGCGGGCACACCGGAGCCCCGCGAAGATCTGCCGGCGGATCGGATAGTCCCAGTTCCGGAAGGTGCTGCGAATGGCCCCCGGCCGCGTGGCCCACGAGCCACCACGCAGAACCTTGTACTCGTCTCCGAAGAAAACCTCGGAATACTCCGGGTAGGGAAAGGTCTCATAGCCGGGATAGGGTCGGAAATCGCTCGATGTCCACTCCCACACATCCCCGATCATCCCGTAGCACCCGATGGGAGAGGTGTTGAGCGGGTAGGCGCCGACCGGCGCGCTTCCGAAGGCGAGCTGGTCGAGGTTCGCATACCTCGGTCCCGGAGGAGCATCCCCCCAGGGGAAGCGACGCCGTAACCCCCTTTCCGGATCCCAGGTCGCGGCGGCCTCCCATTCCTTCTCTGTCGGGAGGCGCTTGCCGACGTGGCGCGCGTACGCCTCGGCCTCGAAGTAGCAGACGTGGCAGACGGGCCGGTGCGGGGCGACCGGCTCGGTCCGGTCCATGATGCGGTAATGCCACCCGCCTTCAGCCCGGAACCAGTACTTCGGGGCCTCGATCTCGGGGTTCTCCTCGCGCCACCGCCAGCCCGCCTCCGACCAGAGCTCGGAGCGACCGTATCCGTCCGCATCGATGAAGGCGGCGAAGTCGCCGTTCGTGACGGGCGACTGGTCGATCTCGAACGGATCGAGCACCACCTCGTGCTCTTCCCGCTCGTTGTCGTAGGCCGCGGTCCGGTCGTCCGTGCCGATGCGGACGGTTCCTCCTGGGAAGCGCGCCATTCCCTCCACCCGGCTTCCCCGCTCGGGAGTGCGGAACCCGCGCGGCGCCGAATATGGCTCCCCCTGCTTCAGCTGCAGCGTCTGGAGGATCGTCTCGTTGTGCTGATATTCGTGCTGCAAGACCATGCGGAAGACGAAGCCCTCGCGGAGGAGCGGATCGTCGGCGGTGAGATCGACCTCCTCGAGCCCCTCCAGCACCGCTCTCCGGACGCTGGCGAGAAGGTCCAGACACTCCGACCGCGAGGGGAGCGGAAGCTGGGCACGGGTGGCCCGGGGATTCTCGAAGGGATCGAACATCCCGCGGATGTCACGATATTCGGAGGCGCCGGTCAGGTTCTGCCGTAGCCAGAGATCCTCGAACTCCGCGATGTGCCCCAGGTCCCAGACGATCGGGCTCATCAGGGGGTCGTGCTGGCGGGCGAGATCGTCGTCCGACAGCGGCGATACGAGGAGCAGGGTGCGCGCCCGCGCCTCGGTCAGCAGTTCGGCAATGCGGTCGCGAGAGAGGGCTTGCCCACCCTTCGGGGCGGCCTCCGCTATGGTCTGGGACGCTTTCATGGGATCGACGAGAGGGCGCGAGAAACAGAAAGATGACAAAGAATCGGCTCACCCGAGGGGGCGGCAGCAAAACCTTGTGCCAACCTTCGGCAACCTCCGTTCCCGGCGGTGCTGCCCCGCGGTGGACGGGAGGGGAGCGGACCCCTACTTTCAGGCGTGCCCTCACCGACCCGGACGATCCGAGCGAAATGACCGAAGGCCCCTCCCGACCCTCGGTGCGCCACGTCCTCGTGGCCGACGATGAGCCGTATCTCGGGCGGATCGTGCAGCTCAAGCTCGAGCAGGGCCCATACAAGGTATCTCTCGTGGGAGATGGTCGGGAGGCAATGGAGCGGATCGAGGGAAGCGATCCGATCGACCTCATCCTCCTCGACATCATGATGCCGGAGATGACTGGGCTGGAGGTCCTGTCCCGAACCCGCCGCCTCGAGCACCGCCGGAAGGTCCCCATCATCATCCTGACCGCCAAGGGGCAGGAGTCGGACCGGGCACGAGCCCTCTCGCTCGGTGCCACCGACTTCTTCACCAAGCCGTTCAGCCCCAAGAAACTGGCTGCGCGCGTGAACGAGCTCTTTCAGCAGGCCGGAGATCGCACATGAACGCCGGTGAAGCGGAGCCCGAGGTCTGGGCGGTGGTGCTCGCCGGAGGAATCGGATCACGGTTCTGGCCGGCGAGCACCCCCGACCGACCCAAGCAGCTCCTGCCGCTCGGCTCGGCGCGGCCGCTGATCCGGGACACCGTCGACCGGATCCTTCCCCTCGTTCCGGCAGATCGGCTGCGCATCCTGACGGGGGAGCGGCTCCGCGGACCGCTCCTCGGCGTCCTTCCGGAGCTGGACGAGGAGCACCTCTGGATCGAGCCGCGCGCCGCCGGTACCGGCCCCGCACTTCTCTGGGCGGCGGTCCGCATCGCCCGGCAGAGCCCCGGGGCGGTCATGGTATCGCTCCACGCCGATGCGGCTGTGGACGACGACGATGCTTTCCGGGATGACATCTCCCGCGCCGTTTGCCTGGCTTCGGAGCAAGGCCGGCTGATGACGGTCGGAGTCGTCCCCGACCGGCCGGAGGTGGGGTACGGCTACATCCGCACCGGCGCGCCGCTGGACGATCTTGGCGGCCTCGCCGTGGATGCCTTCGTGGAGAAGCCCGACCTCGGCACGGCGGAGCGCTACCTCTCCTCGGGCGGGTATCTCTGGAACTCCGGGATCTTCGTCTGGCGCGTAGCCGACCTGATCGAGGAGGTCCGTGCACGGAGCCCCGAGCTGGCACGCCTCCTCCCGCTCGCGGAGGCCGGGGATGCCGCCGGCTTCTTCGGTGGGGCCGATCCCATCTCCATCGACGAAGGCGTTCTGGAGCGGTCCGGGCGGGTCGGGGTGATTCCTGCCCGCTTCGGCTGGGACGATGTGGGGAGCTGGGAGGCCCTCTTCCGCACGCGGGACGCAGACGCCGACGGCAACGTGCTGAGCGGTCGCGCCGTTGGAGTCGAGAGCAGTGGGTGCGCGCTTTACGCCGAGCAGGGGGCGGTCGTGGCATTCGATGTGGACGACCTCATAGTCGTCCGCACCGGAGAGGTGACGCTCGTTACCCGCCGGGAGCGCGCGGCCGATCTCAAGTCGCTTCTACGCGACCTTCCCGACGACCTCAGACCGCAGAGCTGAACCGACCATGGCCGATCCCGTCCTCATCCTCTTCGACGACCGCACAGCCCGGGAGTGGGAGCCGTTTTCCCTCACCCGCCCCGCCGGAGAGCTCGTATTCGGCGCTCTCGTCCAGCGGGCTCGCCTGGAGCGCTTCACCGGCCTGAGCTGCGCGGGACACGTCACGGCGGCGCACCTCCGCGGCTTCACCGAGGCCGGGTCCGCGCCGGTGATCGAGCCCGACGACGTTTCCACGGACCGGACGCGCCTCTTCCTCTCGTCCCGGGTCGTCCCCGCCTGGGAGGCCGGAGCGGCGTTTCGGGACGATCTCGGCGGTGCGGGAAGAGCGATTCGCCTCGCGGGACAGAACGTCGGCTTCCTCGTCCCGGCCGGCCAGCCTGCGCCGTCTGCCGACCAATTCCTCGACCCCGGGGAGGCGGCGACCGGGGAGGACCCGATCGACATTCCGGGGGAGGTCATCGAGGAGGTGTGGGAGCTGGCGCTGGACACGCCCTCGCAGCTCCTCCTCGACATCCCGGCGGTGGCGCCCGATCCCGCGGTTTCTCTGGGGGAGGGCGTCTACCGGATCGGCAGCGGAGCGGTACACCTCGGTGAAGGGGTGGTCATCGAGCCGGGTGTGGTGCTCGACACCACGGACGGCCCCATCTGGCTCGACGACGGCGCCGCGGTTCGGGCATTCACCCGCTTGGCCGGTCCGGCCTATGTCGGTCCCAACTCGACCATTCTGGGTGGCTCCGTGGAGGCGGTATCGATCGGCCCTGTCTGCAAGGTGCGCGGCGAGGTCGCGGAAAGCGTCCTCCTCGGCTTCTGCAACAAGGCCCACGACGGCCATCTCGGCCATGCCTATCTCGGCCGCTGGGTCAACCTTGGAGCGGAGACCACGAACAGCGATCTGAAGAACAACTACGGGAGCATCCGCATCACCACCGCGGCGGGAGAGCGGGACACCGGTCGCATCAAGCTCGGCTCCCTACTCGGCGATCATGTGAAGACCGGGATTGGCCTCCTGCTGAACACGGGGACGGTCGTCGGGGCGGGGAGCAACCTCTTCGGCGCGGAGATGCCGCCCAAGTGGGTCCCCCCGTTCCGGTGGGGGAGCGGTGACCAACTCGTTCCCTTCCGGGTGGACAAGTTCCTGGAGGTGGCCGAACGGGTTATGGAGCGTCGAGGGGTGGCGCTGGGAGACGGCGCCCGGGAGCAGCTGGAGGCGTCCTGGCGGCGGGGGTGCGCCCAGGCCGGGGACGAGGTGGAGCAGAGGTGAGAGTCACCGTCCTCGGAAGTGGCAGTCGCGGCAACGCGGTCCTGGTCGACGGGGGCGGGGTGCGCCTCCTCGTCGACGCGGGGTTCAGCGGACGCGAGCTGGCCCGTCGTCTCGATGCGGTCGATGTCCACCCGGAATCGATCGATGCCCTGCTCGTGACGCACGACCACCGCGACCATGTGCGGGGGATGGGCATTGCGGCGCGTCGGTGGGGGTGGCCCATCTTCGCCACCGATGCCACCGTCGGTGCCTGCCGGGCGCTGCTCGATGGGACGGAGCAAATTCGTCGGTATCGGGCGCAGCGTCCGCTCCGCATCGGCGGATTGCGCATCGATCCGTTCCTCACGGTCCACGATGCGGTGGACCCGATCGCGATCACCGTCGAGGAGGAAGCGAGCGGAAATCGCCTCGGAATCGCCACCGACCTCGGACGCCCCACCACCGCGGTCCGCCATGCGCTACGTGACTGTCACCTGCTGATCCTCGAGGCAAACCACGACGAGGGGATGCTGCGCCGGAGCCCGTACCCCTGGTCGGTGCAAGCCCGTATCGCCGGCAGTCACGGTCACCTCTCGAACGGGGCGGCCGGTCGGCTCGCCGCGGAGCTGTGCCACGAAGCGCTGGGGGGAGTGATCCTCGCCCACCTGAGCGAGCGGGCCAATCAGCCGGAGCTGGCGCAAGAGACCGTTGCGCGCGCCCTGGACGGCGCCGGGTACGAGGGAACGCTGAAGGTGGCGCGGCAGTCGGAACCGATCACCCCTGTCGAGCTGACCCGGCTCCGCAATTGCCTGATGCCCGCCCAGCTCGCGCTACTCTGAGAACGCGAGCGGGGCCGTCCTGAAGGACGGCCCCGCAAAAAAATCGCATACGATCGGGACGACTACGCGGCGGCCTCTTTCTCTTCCTGCTGCTTGCAGCCCAGGCAATAGCGGGCGTGCGGGAGCGCGTCCAGCCGCTCGAACGGAAGCTCCTCCCCGCAGCGGTGACATTTCCCGAACTCTTCCGGCTCCTTGTACAGGCGCCGGAGCGCCTCCTCGAGGCGGTAGAGATACCGGCCTTCCTTGCTGGCGAAGAGGAACGACTTCTCCCGCTCCATGGCATCCGTTCCCTGATCGGCCATGTGCAGCGAATAGCTGGCCAGGTCGGAATCCGCCGAATCACGAGACATCTTCGAGAGCTCGTCGAAGCGGCCGAGAGACCGCAAGACTCTCTCGCGCTCCCGGAGGAGCCGACGCTCGATGTGATCGAGCTGCTGACGATCCATGTCGAGCCTCCTGGGTCGGAGGAATGAAATCACGCTCCGCTCATCTCCTTAGACGACCGGAAACCGTGTCCGTCAGCGAAGAATATAACACGCTTGGCACCGCCAAGATAGAGCCGACTTCACCATATCCGGCGAGGGGAATCTCCCCCCATCTTCAGATTCCGAAGAACCGGAGGAAGTCGTTCGTAATCACCCAGACCATCAATCCGACGACGAAGATCAAACCCAGATGGGAAAGCCGGATTCGTTGCTCCACCGAAAGGGGCCGCCCGCGAACTGCCTCCAGCCCGAGGAACAGGAGGTGGCCGCCGTCGAGCACCGGAATCGGCAGCAGGTTGAGGATGGCCAGGTTCACCGAGAAGAAGGCCATGAACCAGATCAGCGAGCCCCACCCCACCCGCAGGCGGTCTCCAGAGATCTGGGCGATGGCGAGCGGCCCGCCCAAGTCGCGGGGTGATTCGTGGCCGGCAACCAGGTTGCGCAGGAAGCCGAAGACCATGGCGGACTGCTCCCAGGTCTGCTCGCCTCCCCGGGACAGGGCGGCCACCGGCCCGTAGCGCCGGATCTCCCGTTCGGACACCTCGACCCCCACGCCGATCCTGCCGATCGGTACCCGGCGAGTCCGCTCGTCCAGCCGCGTGTCGATGTCCGGGGTCACCGTGAGCGCAAGCCTCTCCCCGGCACGGTCGACCACGAGGCCGAGCTGCTCTCCCGGATGCGCCTCGATGATGCGAACCAGCTCGCCCCAGACCCGAACCTCCTGCCCCCCTGCCTCGAGGATCCGGTCGCCGGGCTGCAGCCCCACCTCGGCTGCCGGGCTACCCTCGACGACCTCTCCCACCACCGGCTCGATGTACTGGGTGATGCTCGCGAAGAGGGCGAAGCGGTCCGAATCTCCCTGGGGAAGCTGCAGGACCACCGGATCCGCATCGGCGAAGCGGAGCACGGTCGAGCCCGGGGAGGCGCTTCGGAAGGCGTCGAACACCTCGTTCCAGGTCTCCACCCGGTGCTCACCCACGGCCACGAGCTCGGCTCCGTCCGGTATGTTCGCGAGCGGTTCCGCGATCCCGGTGAGCTCCTCACGCTCGAGGATCGCGATGCTCGTATTCGGATCGATCGCCTCGCCGCCGACGAAGAAGAGCCCCGCGTGCAGGAGCCCCGCGAAGATGATGTTGAAGATGACACCGGCCGAGATCACCCAGGCTCGGGCCCAAATCGGCTTGGAGTCGAACGAGGTCGGCGGGGGCTGGTGATCCTCGACCGGCCCGACCAAGCCTTCATCTCCCTCCCCGCCCGCGAGCGGATCGTCCTCCATGCCCTCCAACTTGACGTACCCCCCGAGCGGGACCGCGGAGATGATCCACTCGGTTCCCCAGGCACGGAAGCCGGTCACCCGGGGGCCCATGCCGATGGAGAAGCGGGGCACGCCGATCCCCACCGACTTCGCGGCCACGTAGTGCCCCAGCTCGTGGACGAAGATCAGGACCGAGAGTACGACGAGTAGAGCGAAAACCGTGGTCAGCAAAGCGCCTGGCTCCGTACGAAATGGTCAGTCACGCGGCGCGCCCATGCATCGGCGTGCCACACGTCATCAAGGGATCCGAGCTCCGTCTGCTCCCACCGATCGAGCGCATCGGCCACGGCCGCCGGAATGCCCGGGAAGTCGAGCCGATCCTCCAGAAAGGCGGCGACGGCAACCTCGTTCGCGGCGTTGAAGACGGCCGGAGCCGTCCCGCCGGCGCGTCCGGCCTCCACCCCCAGCCCGAAGATCGGGAAGGCAGCGTGCCGCACCGGCTCGAAGCTGAGGTCCCCGGCGGCGACGGGATCGAATCGCCGGGACTCGTAGCGCATCCGGTCCGGATACGTGAGCGCGTAGAGGATGGGGATCTCCATGGAGGGAAAGCCCATCTGCGCCAGAACCGATCCGTCTACGAACTCCACCATGGAGTGGATGATCGACTGCGGATGCACCACCGTTTCGATGTTGTCGTACGACATGCCGAAGAGGTGGTGTGCCTCGATCACCTCGAGCGCCTTGTTGGCCAGCGTGGCCGAATCGATGGTGATCTTGGCCCCCATCTCCCACGTCGGGTGTCGAAGCGCATCCGCCCGCCGGACGTCGGAGAGCCGCGCCTCGCTCCACTCGCGGAACGGGCCGCCGGAGGCCGTCAGGACCAGCTTTCGCACCTCCCCTCTGGCGGCACACCCCTGCAGGCACTGGAATATGGCGCTGTGCTCGCTGTCGACCGGGATCAGCTCCCCGCCCCCCTCCTCCTCCGCCCGGCGCACGAGCGGACCCGCGCACACCAGCGACTCCTTGTTGGCGAGGGCCACCCGCTTGCCCGCCCGCAGCGCGGCAATCGTCGAGGCGAGCCCAGCTGCGCCGACCAGCGCGTTCAGGACGATCTCCGCGTCGGGATGGGTCGCGGCCTCGATCAGCGCCTCCCGCCCCTGCATCCAGTCCGCTCCGCCGGAGGGGTCCGCCGGCATGGCCGCATCGGCGTCGGCGACGACCGCCAGACGGGGCCGGTAGCGATCGACGAGCTCCGCGAGCACATCGACGCTTCGGTGCGCCGTGAGGGCCACCGGTCGGAAGCTCCCGTCGAGCTGATCGAGCACGCGAAGCGTGCTGCGGCCGATCGATCCGGTCGCACCCAAGATGCTGATCCCGCGGGTGCTCACGGGCCGACCAGATAGAAGAAGAAAAAGTACGCCAGCGGTATCGTGAAGAGCAGAGCGTCGAATCGGTCGAGGGCGCCCCCGTGTCCCGGAAGCAGGGTGCCGGAGTCCTTGACTCCCGCGTCCCGCTTCAGGAGCGACTCGACCAGATCCCCGACCTGTGCCGCGACCGCGACGAGGAGGCCAAGTCCTAGGGCGACGGGGAGGGATACCCGATAGGTGGGAAATTGCTCCAGCCAGAAGGCGTAGGGAAGGGCGACGAGCACGGTGGCCGTGATCCCGGCAACGGAGCCCTCGACCGTCTTCCCCGGGCTCACCGAGGGGATGAGCTTGTTGCGCCCGAAGCGACGTCCCCCGAAATACGCCGCGGAATCGTTGACCCAGGTGAGGAGGACGGGGAGGAAAAGCAGCGACGCCCCGTGGAGGGAGGATTCGATGCCGGGGAGATGGCGCAGCAGGACGGCGTACGCGAGCAGGCCGCCGGTGTACGCCGCCCCGAATACCGTGGCGGCGGCCGCCAGGAGAGGGCCTTCCTCCGGCTTGCGCGCCCCGATGACACCGGCCGCCATCACCAGCGTCGTCAAGATCAGCCAGACGCCTATCCCGCCGGCCGCGAATCCGACACCGGCGATCAGAACGGCACCTACCGCCATCACGACCCCCGGCAGCTGCAGTGGACGAGCGCCGACCGCCCGGGCGAGCTGATAGAACTCGCGCGCGGCGAGGCCCGCCACCACCGCGACCAGAAGGGTCAGCCACCACCCTCCCAGGTAGATGACGAGGAGAGCAACGGGAATGCCGATCGCGGCTACGAGAAGGCGGACCGCTGTCTCCGACCTCACTGCACCGACCCCGGGTTCAGGACGCGGCGACGCGACCGAAGCGCCGCTCCCGCCGCTGGTACTCGAGGATGGCTTCGAAAAGATCCTTTCTCGTGAAGTCCGGCCAGAGGACCGGCGTCGTGTGGAGCTCCGTATAGGCGAGCTGCCAGAGCATGAAGTTGGAGATGCGGTGCTCGCCGGAGGTACGGATCAGGAGGTCGGGGTCCGGATCCTTGGCAGTGAAGAGCTCGGCGGCGAACGTCTCCTCGTCGATCTCCGCCGGAAGGAGGGTGCCCCGCTGGACCCGGTCGGCCAGGGCGCGGGCGGCCGACACGATCTCGTCTCGCGCGCCGTAGCTGATGGCGAGGTTGAGGCGGAGCCCGGTCCCGCCGCGGGTGTGCTCGACGATGTCGCGCACCGCTGCCCGCGTCATCCGGCCCAGACGAGCCGTGTCGCCGATCACCCGGACCTCGACCCCCTTCTCCTTCAGCTCCTTCCGCTCACGGCGGACATACGTCTCGAGAAGGGACATGAGCGCCTTCACCTCGCCAGGTGGCCGGTGCCAGTTCTCCTTGGAGAAGGCGAAGAGAGTGAGCACCTCGATGCCGACCTCGCCCGCGCCTTCGACCGCCTCACGCACCGCCTGCATTCCCGCCCGGTGACCGTGCTCCCGAGGCTTGCCGCGCTCCTTGGCCCACCGACCATTGCCATCCATGATGATGGCTACATGGCGGGGCACGTCGCCGTCGATGCGGATCCGGGCCTGAAGGTCAGCTGACATAGCGGGCGGTGCCTGGGGGTGAGCGTCCAATGAAAGGTAATTGGGTTCGACGGTGGCGGCGAGCCGCCGCCCGCGACCCCGGCATCAGACCTCCATCACGTCCGCTTCCTTGGCGGCGAGCAGGGCATCTACCTTCTGGACGTACTCGTCCGTCATCTTCTGGATCCCCTCCTGCTGCCGGCGGGCGTCGTCCTCGGAGAGTTCCCCTTCCTTCTCCGACTCCTTCACGCCCGTGTTGGCCTCCTTCCGGGCATGGCGGATCGAAACGCGCGCCTCTTCGGCCATCTTGTGCAGCACCTTCACGTACTCCTTGCGGCGCTCCTCGGTTAACGGCGGAACCGGGATCCGGATCAGGTTTCCGTCGTTCGACGGGTTGAGCCCGAGGTCGGCCGTCTGGATCGCGCGCTCGATGTCGGAGAGAAGGCCTTTGTCCCACGGCTGGACCGTGAGGAGGCGCGCCTCGGGAACACCGACCGTCGCCACCTGGTTGAGCGGCATCTTCGACCCGTAGGCCTCGACCTTGACGGTATCGAGGAGCCCGGGCGATGCCTTGCCCGTGCGGACGGTGGAGAAGTCGCGCCGAAGCGCTTCCAGCGCCTGCTCCATCTTCTGCCGTGCGGACTCCGGTTGGCTCATCTCAGTTCTCCACCGATCGATCAGGGGTGCACGAGGGTTCCGACAGACTCGCCGCAGAGGGCCTGCTCCACAGTTCCCTCTCCGTCGAGGCCCAGCACTATAATGGGGATGCCGTTGTCCCGGCAAAGGGAGATGGCGGCTACGTCCATGACGCGCAGGTTCCGCGCGATCACGTCCGAGAGCGAGATCCGGGGAATGAACTCGGCCGACGGATCGGTCTCGGGGTCGGCGGTGAAAACGCCGTCCACCTTGGTCGCCTTGATGATGACATCCGCGTCGATCTCCAGCCCCCGGAGAACTGCGGCACTGTCCGTGGAGAAGTATGGGTTGCCGGTTCCACCCGCGAAGATCACCACCCTTCCCTTCTCGAGGTGCCGGATGGCACGGCGACGGATGTAGGGCTCCGCCACCTGCTCCATCCGCACCGCGGTGAGGACGCGCGTCTCCACCTTCCGGTGCTCGAGCGAATCCTGGAGGGCGAGGGCGTTGATCACGGTGGCGAGCATCCCCATGTGATCCGCGGAGACACGATCCATGCCGCGCGCGCTGGCCTGAACCCCTCGGACGATGTTGCCGCCTCCGATGACGACGCCGAGGGAGACACCGGCCTCGACGAGGGATTCGATCTCTTCCGCGAGCCGCTCCACCACCGCCGGCTCGATCCCGAAGCCGTTGCCGCCCGCCAGCTGCTCCCCCGAAAGCTTGAGGAGCGCCCGCTTGTACTTAAGCTCCCGGCGACCGCTCGTCACGGCTGCGTTACCCGCTCCCGTCATTCGCCGATCTCGAAGCGTGCAAAGCGGGCCACCTCGATCTTCTCGCCGGTTCCGGCCGAGACCTCCGTGATGAGCTCTTCGATGGTCTGATCCGGATTCTTCACGAACGGCTGACCCATGAGGGTGTTCTCGGCGAAGAACTTGTTCATCTTCCCCGTGATGATCTGATCCCAGATCTTCTCCGGCTTTCCGGACTCCCGGAGCTGCTCCTCGTAGACGGTGCGCTCGCGCGCCACGACGTCCTCCGACAGGTCCTCGCTCCGAACCGCCGCGGGATTGGCGGCGGCGATGTGCATGGCCAAATCCCGGACAAGCCCCTGGAAGGCATCGGTCTTGGCCACGAAGTCCGTCTCGCAGTT
Source organism: Gemmatimonadota bacterium (assembly GCA_007118565.1). Classification (GTDB taxonomy): domain Bacteria; phylum Gemmatimonadota; class Gemmatimonadetes; order Longimicrobiales; family Longimicrobiaceae; genus SKRI01. The sequence goes on from SKRI01000097.1 coordinate 57,846, forward strand.
CACCTCGACGAGCACGCCGATCTTTCCGCCCATGTGGATGTAACTGCCGACCACCCCCTCGCTCGCCTCCTTCCCTGCACGCTTCGCTGCCTTGGCGGCACCCTTGGCGCGCAGGAGGTCGATGGCCGCCTCCATGTCCCCATTCGTCTCGGAGAGCGCGCTCTTGCACTCCATCATCCCCGCACCGGTCCGGTCGCGGAGCTCCTTCACATCCTTCGCAGAAATGCTAGCCATGGTCGTCTCTATCCCCACCGGGTGAACTGTCTCTGAATCAAACGATCAACTACTCGTCGGCAGCCGGAACCGCCGGACACCGAACGGGGCCACGGGAAGGAACTTCCTGTGGCCCCGCTCCGCCGACATCACCGCGCGACGGGTGCCCTACTCCTCGTCGTCGCCACTACTACGAATGCTGGCGATGACCTCCGGCTTCGGCCGGCGCTTGCGGCGCGGCCTGCGAGAGGGCTTGTTCCGCTCGTCATCCGCGGAGGCGGACTCTCCGGTCTCCGTGGAGTAGGTGGTCGCCTCCGCCTCCTCCGCACGGCGGCGCTCTTCCTCCGGCAGCGCTGCTCGTGCCTCGATGATCGCGTCGGCGATCGCGCCGGTGAGCACGCTGACGGAACGGATGGCATCGTCGTTACCCGCGATCGGGACGGTCAGCAGGTCCGGATCGGTGTTCGTGTCGGCGATGGCGATGACCGGAATGCCGAGCTTGTTCGCCTCGCGCACCGCGATGCGCTCCTTCTTGGCGTCGACCACGAAGAGGGCGCCCGGCAGGCGGGACATGTCCTTCACCCCGGCCAGGTACTTGTCGAGGCGCTCGCGCTCGCGGCTGAACATGAGCTGCTCCTTCTTCGTGTAGAACTCGTACGCACCCTCTTCCTCCCCGCGCTCCAGCTCTCGCAGGCGGCGGATCTGCTTCTTGATGGTCACGAAGTTCGTGAGCATCCCGCCGAGCCAGCGCTCGGTCACGTGGAAGGAGGAGGAGCGCTCCGCCTCGCTGCGGATGATGCCGCGAAGCTGGTTCTTGGTGCACACGAAGAGGATGCGCTCACCACGTGACACCACGTGACGGGCAAGCTCCTGCGCCAGCTCCAGCTGACGGAGGGTCTTCTTTAGATCGATGATGTGGATGCCGCCGCGCTCCGCGAAGATGAACTTGCGCATCTTCGGGTTCCAACGGCTCTTCTGGTGTCCGAAGTGGACGCCGGCCTCGAGGAGGTCCTGGATCTGCGGTTCCGCCATGGTATGGTTGAAATTGGGTTGGATCGTCCACCTCCGTCACCCGCCACGCTCGACCGATCCATGATCGGCACCCCGCGCGACGTCGGGAAGGTGTGAAAGTTTCTGCTGCAACTGCCTGCCAGTAGTCGCGGGGGCGGCTCGAGGCCGGCTCCCCGCGACCGGCTGTGCTGCTAGCGCTTGGAGAACTGGAAGCGCTTGCGAGCCTTCGGACGGCCCGGCTTCTTCCGCTCCACCTCACGCGGATCACGGGTCATCAGACCCTCCGCCCGGAGCGGGCGGCGGTGATCCTCATCCTTGTTGACCAGCGCGCGGGCGATTCCGAGCTGCACGGCCTCGGCCTGCCCACGCATTCCGCCACCATTGACGTTGATCTTGACGTCGAAGGCGCCCTCGGTGTCCGTAGCGCGCAGCGGCTGGATGATTGCCTGTCGGAGGACCGCGCGAGGAAAGTAGTCCTCGAGCGTCTTCCCGTTCACCGTCCACTGGCCGTTCCCGGGCCGGAGGTAGATACGAGCGACCGAGGTCTTGCGCCGCCCCACGGCGTGGTACTGTTCGATTGCCATAATTCCGATTGTGAGGTCCCGACGGCCGTCAGAAGGTGAGCGGTTCAGGCTGCTGCGCGGTATGCGGGTGATCCGTACCCGGATACACCTTGAGCTTGCTGCGCATCTGACGTCCCAGCGCATTCTTCGGAAGCATCCCCTTCACCGCGAGCTCCACCACCCGCTCCGGGTGCGTCTCGAGCATCCGGCGGTAGGGGATGTGCTTCTCCCCCCCCATGTAGCCCGAATGACGGAAGTAGGTCTTCTGATCCGCCTTGCGGCCGGTAAGCCTGACCTTCTCCGCGTTGATCACCACGACATGGTCGCCGGTGTCAAGATGGGGAGTGTAGGTGGGCTTGTGCTTGCCGCGCAGGATGCGGGCGATCTCGCTGGCGATGCGGCCGAGGACCTGATCCTCGGCGTCGACCACGAACCAGCGGCGCTCGATCTCGCCGGCCTTTACGGAGTACGTCTTCATCAAGCTTCCCAATGACGGCGCAGGATCCGGCACGCGGCCGGACCACGAACAACGAAAACGCTCTCCTGGGACGCACCCGCGGAAAGCGTGAGCAGAACAGACCGCAACAATAGGTGCACGAGCACCCCGTGTCAAGGGATCGGACCGTCAGCGAATGGCGTCGCCGATGCGGCTCCACCGGACCGAGGTGAGCCAAGAAAAGGGGTTGTGGAGGTTTCGCTCAAACGAGTAGTAGACGAAGAGCGGGCGGCCGCGGATCGCCTCCCCCTCCAGGAATCCCCAGTGTCGGGAGTCCTCAGAGTTGTCACGGTTGTCGCCGAGCGCGAAGTACCGTTCCTCGGGGACCACAAGGGGCCCCCAGTTATCGCGGGTGGGCCGATACCGGTCCATGCCGGCGGCCGCGCCCGCGAGGTACCTCCGCTGCCACTGCATCCGCTGATCCCCGGGATCGGTGATCGGATCTATCCGGCGCGCGTACGGCTCCTCCTGCGGCTGGCCGTTCAGGTAGAGAATCTTGTCACGCATCTCGAGGGTGTCCCCCGGAATCCCCACGACGCGCTTCACGTAGCTCTTACCCTCCTCGTGCGGGGGAAGGAAGACCACCACCTCCCCGCGGACCGGCTGAGCATACCCCGGAAGCCGGTTCTCGGAGAAGGGGATATCGGCCCCGTAGGCGAGCTTGTTGACGAGGAGGAAATCCCCGGCCAGGAGCGTACCCTCCATCGATCCCGTCGGAATCTTGAAGGCCTCGACCAGGAAGCTCCGGATGACTAGAAAGAGGAGGACCGCAATGAGGAGAGACTTCGTCCACTCCCAGACCCAGTAGGTGAGCGACGGCCCCTCCCGCCGGGGCGCGGCAGGGGCATCAGCACGTCCCTCGAATGTCGATTCGGGCGTTTCCATGGCACCGCAAACGAACGTAGTCAGCTCAACTGACTACACTTTCCGTTCCAGCGGCGTTCCCCCTCCCTGCCCGTCCTCTCCCGTTTCCGATGCGCCTCAGTAGTTGTCGATCTGCGCACGCTGCAGAGCCCCGGAGTAGTCGAGGTAGCAGACCTTCGTCTCGGAGTAGAACTCATAGACCTCCCACCCACCCTCGCGGTGGCCGTTCCCCGTCTCCTTGACGCCGCCGAAGGGTAGGTGCGCCTCCGCGCCGATGGTGGGAGCGTTGACGTAGGTGATCCCGTTGTCGAGCTCCTGGAGCGCCCGGAAGGAGGTCTGGACGTCGCGCGTGTACACGGCGCTGGAGAGGCCGTACCGGACCTCGTTGTTGACGCGGATCGCCTCGTCGAAATCAGCGACTTTGATCACCGAGAGGACGGGGCCGAAGATCTCCTCAGTGGCCAGCCGGGAGCCGGGCTTCACATCGGCGAAAATGGTCGGCTGGAAGAAGTAGCCGCCGGCGAGCCCGTTCCCCTTGGGACGCTCCCCTCCGGTAACGAGAGTTGCCTCGTCCGAACCGACCTTCATGTACCGATCGACCTTCTCCGCGGCCGCCGAATTGATGAGCGGTCCCACGTCCGTTTCCTCGATCAGCCCGTCCCCGAGCACCAGCTTCTCCGCCCGCTCTACCAGCCGGTCCACGAAATCGTCGTGGATGTCCTCGTGCAGGATGAGGCGGGAGGTGGCGGTGCACCGCTGTCCGGTCGTCCCGAAAGCACCCCAGAGGACGCCGTCGAGTGCCAGGTCCAGGTCCCCGTCCGGCATGACGATCTGGGCATTCTTCCCGCCCATCTCCAGAGAGAGGCGCTTGTGCTGCTCCCCGCAGATGCGTCCGATCTCCCGGCCGGTCTCGGTGGAGCCGGTGAAGGAGATGACCGGAATTTCGGGGTGCCGGACCATGGCGGAGCCTACCTCGTCACCCAGGCCGTGCACCAGATTCACCACCCCCGCTGGGACCCCCGCCTCCTCCAGGATCTCCACGAGCAGCGAGGCGGTGTGCGGAACGTCCTCCCCCGGCTTGAAGATGACGCTGTTACCGCAGACGAGCGCCGGGAACATCTTCCACGTCGGGATGGCCATCGGGAAGTTGAAAGGGGTGATGAGGCCCGTGATCCCGATCGGCCGGCGGTAGCTCATCGCCCACTTGTTCCGCAGCTCCGAGGGGACGGTGTGGCCGAAGAGGCGACGGCCCTCGGTGGCCGCGTAGTAGGCGGTGTCGATCCCCTCCTGGACGTCACCGCGGGTCTCGAGGAGCACCTTCCCCATCTCCCGCGTCGCCACCCGGGAGATCTCCTCCTTCCGCTCCGACATGAGGTCGCCCACGCGGCGGAGCACGTCTCCCCGTTCCGGGGCGGGGGTCCTGCGCCACCGCTCGAAACCGTCCCGCGCGGCCCGGACCGCCTCCTTCACATCCTCCGCTCCCGAGCGCGGCCACTCGCCAATCACCTCGGCGAACTTCGCGGGGTTGCGGTTCTCGAAGTAGTTCCCTGTCCGGGGCTCGACCCACTCTCCCCCGATGAAGTTCCTGTACTGCATCATTGGCTCTCCGGCGTCCGGTCTTGTGAGGCTCGGTGACGAGGCGCCAATCTAGCGGCCTCCGGGCGGCTCGCAAACCATTGCGGAGGGCTCAGAGGAGGCCGAGCAGGAGGATGGCGAGAACGGCGAAGGAGGCCACCACCGTCCAGAACGCCCACAGCTTGTAGAAGGAGAGGGAGGGATACGCCCGCCGCTGGATCCAGGCGATGACGGCGGCCGATCCGAAGGAGGCGATCATCCAGACCGCGGCCACAGCGAGCCACTCGAGGCGCCCTGCCTCGGCGAGCTGAGCCAGCGAGATGGGCCAGGAAGCCGGGAGGTGACGAACGAGAACCTCAGTCCTCCCGCACCAGGTCGTACTTCTCGATCTTCTTGTACAGGTTCGAGCGCGGCATATCCACCGAGCGAGCCGTCTCGGAGACGTTCCAGTCGTTCTCGCGAAGCTTGTGGAGGATGAAGGCGCGCTCCGCCGTGTCCTTGAAGTCCGCGAAGGTCTCGCAGCCAAGGAGGTTCCCTGAGAGCCCGCCGGCTGCGTGGCCGTCTCCCCGGACGAGCGTGACCACGTCCCCGGCGTCCACCTTTTCCCCGGAGGCGAGGATCATGAGCCGCTCCACGGCATTCTTCAGCTCGCGCACGTTCCCCGACCAGTCCATCTCCTGGAGCGCCTCCAGCGCCTCGTCGGTGAATCGCTTCGGCTGGAGGCCGGACTCGGCGAGGACCTGGTCGCGAAAGTGACGCGCCAGCATGGGAATGTCCTCCCGCCGTTCGCGCAGGGTGGGGACGTGGATGGGGATGGTGTTGAGCCGGTGCAGGAGGTCCTCCCGGAAGCGGCCGTCCTCGATCTCCCGCTCCAGCTCCTTGTTGGTGGCCGCGATGACGCGGACGTTCACCTTAAGGGTGCGCGAGCCGCCGACGCGGGTGACCAGTCCCTCCTGGAGCACCCGCAGCACCTTGGCCTGCGCGGCAAGGCTCATGTCTCCCACCTCGTCGAGGAAGAGGGTGCCGCCGTCGGCCAGCTCGAACTTCCCGGCCCGATCCTCGTGAGCACCGGTGAAGGCCCCCTTCATGTGGCCGAAGAGCTCGGACTCGATCAGCTCGGACGGGATGGCGGCACAGTTCACCTCGACGAATGCGCGGTCCGCGCGCTGCGAGAGGCGATGGATCGCGCGCGCCACCAGCTCTTTACCGGTGCCGTTCTCCCCGGTGATGAGGACGCGGGCATCGGTCGGCCCCACCCGCTCGATCCGCTCGAGGAGCTGGCGGATAGCGAAGCTCGACCCGACGATCTCGTGCCTGCTCTCCACCTCCCCGCGAAGCCGCGCGTTCTCGGTCCGGAGCCCCCGATGCTCGAGCGCATTGCGCAGGAGCACTAAGATGCGGTCGGTGTCGAGAGGCTTCTCCAGGAAGTCGAAGGCGCCGCGGCGGGTGGCCTCCAGGGCGGTATCGATGGTCCCGTGCCCGCTGATCATGACGACGAGCGCCTCGGAATCCCGCTCACGGATCTCGGAGAGTGCCTCCAGCCCGTCCATCCGCGGCATCTTGACGTCGAGGAAGGTCAAGTCGGGAGCGAACTCCTCGTGGATCTCCAGCCCCTCGTCGGCTGCGGGCGCGGTCCTTACGTCGTGCCCCTCGTACTCGATGAGCTGGGCGAGGATCGAGCGGATCCCGTCTTCATCGTCGATGATGAGAATGCGCGCCATGGTCGGCTGTTTCCGGGTACGAATTCAGGGGGTGAGCACGAGGCGGCCCGCCTCCACCCGCGCGCTGCGCATGGGATGGGGGAGGGGCATCGCGACCGACGAAGGTCCGAGTCGCTCGTCGGCAGTCCTGCCGAGCTGGTCCAGGAGGGCCGGGTAGTACCGTGCGGGCACGGGGATGCGAGCGATCCGGATGCGCACCACGTCGAAGGCGGCGGAGCCGGCCTCGAGCGGTCCGAGGTGTCCCGCGATCTCGACCTGCGCCGTGTCGGGAAGGAGCCGCCGGATCCCGTCCAGCTCCGAAGTGGCCGGAAGGTGCTCGGTGGGTACCGCCGCGTGCAGGAAGAGCGTGTCGCCGCCGATTCCCAGACCCGGACGACGGAACGCGGGCGGAATCCACCCGGAGAGCTGCGCATCGAAGAGGCTGGCCGCTTCCTCGGGCGTGAGACGAATCTCCTCGCCCTCCTCCAGCAGCAGCCGCAGCTTTTCATCCGCGGACTCCGCTGCCGTCGCGGACGACTGGGCGGTGGGTCCGTCGCTCCGGCCGAGGAACCGGGCGATGTCGGGCCGGAGGATGGTCGCCGCGATCGTTCCCACGCCGACCAGGAGCAGCAGCGCCACCAAGCAGCCCAGCACCGGACGCCTGGTCATCGGTCCCCTTCTCCGATGGGTACGGTCTCACCGTGCCGGCCCATTGCCCGGGCATCGACGGAGGGGGAATCCAGGGAGACGGGGTGGATCGGCGGGCGCAACATCAGCCCTCCGGGAGGTCAACGGAGACGTAGCGGAAGCCGGCTGCGCGGACGGCGTCGGCCACAGCCTCTCCCTCGGGACCGAGGAGACGCTCCCTCTCGGGCCGGGCGGCCAGGATCGAGGCGATCTCCCGCTCCGGGCCATCCGCCCGCACCGCCGCCACGAACCCCGCGCTGCGGAGGGCTCGCTCGGCTGCGGGAATGCGCGGGTCGGCAGTCTCGATCATGCGCGGCAGCTTTCGGTACTCGGGGAGATGGGGTCTCAGTTCGACCCGGCGACTCCTGAGGGTACGCCACCGAGCTGCACCAGTTCCGGGGAGGCCAGCCCCTCGTTGAGGGCTCCGCGTCGGTACCCGTGCAGATCGACCACCACCCGGGAGAAGCCTGCGGCCCGCACCGCCTCCCGCACGGACGCCTCCCGGTCGAGGAGGAGACTACGCTCCGCGGCCGGCAGCTCGATCCTCGCGACAGGGTCGTGGTGGCGGACGCGCACCTCGCGGAAGCCCATCTCCCGCAGCGCCTCCTCGGCCGCCTCCACCTCTCGCAGTCGTCGCGGCGTCACGGCGACGCCGTACGGGAGACGGGAGGCGAGGCAGGGCGATGCCGGCTGATCCCAGGTGGGGAGCCCCATCTCCCGGGACCAGCCGCGGATTTCCCGTTTGGTGATTCCCGTCTCGAGCAGCGGGGAGCGGACGCCGTGCTCCCGGGCCGCCACCGCGCCGGGCCGATGGTCACCCACGTCGTCCGCATTGGAGCCGTCGAGCACCGTGCGCAGCCCCCGCTCTCGGGCCACCGCCCGGAGGCGGTCCCACAGCTCCGTCTTGCAGAAGTAGCACCGGTTGGAGGGGTTGGCCGCGTACCTGGGATCGGAGAGCTCTTCGGTATCCACCTCGAGCCAGGGGATGTTGAAGCGACCTGCCACCTCCCGGGCTGACTGCTTCGACCAGGAGGCGATGCTGGCGCTGCGCCCCGTCACGGCGAGCACCCGATCGGAGCCGAGCTCGTCAAGGCAGAGCTTGGCGAGGAAGACCGAATCCACCCCCCCGCTGTACCCCACGACCACGGAGTCGCACTCGCGCAGAACGGCGCGCAGCCGTGCTCGCCGTTCGGCAGAGGGGATGAGGCTGGGCATGCTTCAGCGCGTCTCGGAGGAATCGGAAGGTCGGGCCACGCGGCCCGTGGATGCCGGGATACGGCTCCGGCACCGGAAGCTACCGTTGGCCCGTCCCGCGATCAATCGAGGGCAAAAGGGGACCGTGCCCTCCGCGGCCGTTCCCTGCCTAGAAGACGTAGCCGAGCAGCCAGAAAAGGATCAGGAAGATGATGATGGTGGAGATGCATCCGCCACCGAGCTTCGAAGCGCCCCAGCCGGCGAGGAGACCGCGAAATAGCCGTGCCATGATCGACGAACCCCTTTCGAGGGAAACAGAAGAGGACGCGGTTGCCCGAGCACGGTCCGTGCCGCGCCCGCCGGCGCGTCTCCGCCGATCCTACGCCGCAGCCCGCCGGTCCAGGCTCCGGTACTGCACGGCCTCGGAGATGTGCGCAGTGCCCACCTCCGCGGCGCTCTCCAGGTCGGCGATCGTCCGGGCGATCTTGAGGACCCGGTGGTAGGCGCGGGCGGAGAAGCCCAGCTTCGAGATGGCCGTCCGCAGGAGGGCCTCTCCTCCCGCACCGATCCGGCAGTGGTCGCGCACGTGCCGGACGCCCATGTGCGCGTTGGCGTGTATGTCCGGCTCGTTGCTGAAACGTTCGGCCTGGCGCTCCCGGGCGGCGGTCACCCGCTCGCGGATGGCCGCCGAGGGCTCACCCTCTCGCCGGTCGGTCAGCTCGCGGTACGGCACCGCCGGGACCTCCAGGTGCAGGTCCACCCGGTCCAGGAGCGGGCCGGACACGCGGTTGAAGTACCGCTGGACGAGCTGGGGGGCGCAGGAGCAGCTTCGCCGCGCATCCCCGTGGAAGCCGCACGGGCAGGGGTTCATGGCGGCTGCGAGCATGAAGCGCGCAGGATATGTCAGCGACACGGCGGCGCGGGCGATGGTGACCTCGCCGTCCTCGAGCGGCTGCCTCATCACCTCCAGAACGTTACGGCGGAACTCCGGAAGCTCGTCCATGAAGAGCACCCCGTGGTGCGCGAGCGAGACCTCACCCGGCTTTGGTGTGGAGCCACCCCCGATCAGACCCGCATCGGAGATCGTGTGATGGGGCGACCGGAAGGGTCGGGTGGCCACCAGCGCCTCCCGCCGCCCCAGTGCCCCCGCCACCGAATGGATTTTCGTGGTCTCGAGCGCCTCGGCGAGCGTCATCGGCGGAAGAACGGTGGCCAGACGACGCGCGAGCATGGTCTTGCCGGATCCGGGAGGGCCGACCATGAGGATGTTGTGCGCGCCCGCAGCCGCGATCTCGATGGCGCGCTTCACATGCTCCTGTCCCTTCACCTCGGAAAAGTCGACGGGGTATTCGGCTCCCGCCTGGAAGAGGGCGTCGCGGTCGACATCCGCGGCGGCGAGCTCGGCCGATCCGGAGAGGAAGTCCGCGACCTCACGCAATGTGTCCGCGCCCCGCACCTCGACCCCGTCGACCACCCCGGCTTCGGCGATGTTCTCCGACGGCAGTATCACACCCGCGAGCCCGCGCTCCCTGGCCATGATGGCGATGGAGAGCGCGCCCCGTACCGGGCGCAGGGCTCCGTCCAACCCCAACTCTCCCGCGAGGACGAACTGCTCGAGCCGTCCGTCCGCCTCGATCTGGCCGGTCCCCGCGAGGATCCCGACGGCGATCGGGAGGTCGAAGGCACTTCCCTCCTTCCGCACGTCGGCGGGGGCGAGGTTGACGGTGATCCGCTTCGGCGGGACCTGGTAACCGGAGTTGTTGATTGCGGCCACCACCCGCTCCCTCCCCTCCTTCACCGCTCCCTGGGGAAGACCCACCGTGGAGAAGGAGGGAAGGCCCGCCGCCACGTCCGTCTCCACGGTAACCAGGTAGGCATCGATGCCGAGGACGGCGCTGGAAAGAACTCTGGCGAGCAAGGGATTCCGGAGAGAAAGGGAGCGCAATGAACGGCCGGAATCTACCGATCCCGATGCGTCACGGGCAATATCCCCATCTCCCCCATTTCACAACCCGTTGTGCCGGAGATCTTCCGCCGATCAGCCCCGTACGCTTCCGGACCCGACGGATTCGGCAGTCTGCAGATGGAGACGGATCGTGGTGCCGCGGTGAGGAACCGACTCTGCCTCCACCTGCCCGCCCCACGACTCGACAAGACGACGCACGATCGCGAGTCCGAGCCCGGTTCCGCTCGTTCGAGTAGAGAAATGCGGATCGAAGATCCGCGGCAGCAGCTCCGGATCGATCCCCTCCCCGCTGTCGGAGACCGTGACTTCGACATGCTCTCCATCCGAATCAGGGGAAACTCGCACCTCGATCCGCCCTGCGCCCCTCATCGCCTCTCGTGCGTTCTCGAGCAGGTTCACCAGCACCTCCCGGAACTCGTCGGGTCGGACGTGGACCAGCGGAACTCCAGGGTCCGCCTCGAGATCGTAACGAATCCCGTCCGCCCCGCCGTGGTAGAGGGAGAGGACGTCCGATACGAGCGTCGCGGGAGAGGCCAGCTCCAAAGGCCCGGCGCGCTCCTCGGGAGCTCCGAACCGTGCGAAGCTCCTGGCGATGGCGCTCAAGCGATCGATCTCGCGCAGGATCGCGCTCACATTCCGGTCGAGAATCTCGGGGAAATCCGGCCGCCGGTCGGCGTGCGCCCGGCGGAGATGCTGCACCGCGAGCTTGATGGGGGTGAGCGGGTTCTTGATCTCGTGCGCCACCTGCCTCGCCATCTCCCCCCAGGCGAGGATGCGGGCGGTGCGGACCTCGGCGGTGATGTCCTCGAGGGTAAGGACGAGTCCGCTGCCTCCCCTCCCGCGCAGCTTCCGCATCTGCAATCGGAGCGTCCGCTCCTCTACCTCGACCTCGCGGCGCACCTCGCGGACATCCTGCCGGCGGAAGTCTTCCACCGCCTCCGCCACGATCCCGAGCAATGGGGCCCCCGCCGGAAGGGGGCGGTTGCGCTCGAGGCGCACGCCCAGGATCTCCGCCGCCCCCGGATTCGAGAGGGTCACCACACCCTCCTCGTCGAGTGCGACGACTCCGGTGGCCGTGCTCTGCACGATGGCATCGGTCCGGCGCTTCTCGCGCAGCAGGGCGCCCCGGGCACGCCGCAGGCGGGCCACCATGGCATTGAAGGACTCGACGAGCACCGCGAACTCATCGGGACGGGGCCCGCCGAGCTGAACCTTGAGGTTTCCGCGCCCCACCAGCGCGGCGGCACGGCTGACCTCCTCGATGGGACGGGAGAGGGCGCGCCCCACCGCGAGTGAGAGGACGACGGAGAGGAGTCCGCCCAGGAGGACGGCGAAGAGAACCACATCGGCGAATTCGCGCCTCCGCCGGGCGATCTCCCCCGCGGCGAGCGGGGCGGGTGCGGCGAGGATCTCCCCCGGCCCGACCCTCCTGTACGCCACCAGGTACTCCTGGCCGCCGAGCTGACGCCGCTCGACCACCTCCAGCCGCTCTCCCCGCTCGAAATCCCCCCAGATGGGGGGGCTCACCCAGACCGGATAGAGTCCCAGGTCGAGCACCTCCGGTGAGCCCGCATCCACGAGGACGGCATTTCTGTAGAGGAGGAGCTCGGAGCGGAGGCGTGCCGACAGCTCGGAGAGGCGCTCGGCTCCGGCAGCCCGGGCCGCCTGCTCCAAAGACCAGGTGACGCGCTCCGTCGTACCGCGCAGCACCTCTCGCGAGAGGGCCTCGAAGGCAACCGCGCCGAAGGCCGCAGTGGGAATGAGGAAGAAGAGGAGGAGCGCCAGGGTGAGGCGTCCGCGGAAGCTTCCGAGCCAGATCCGCGGTAGGCGGCTGAGCCCGGCCGCCTCCCCGCGGATGACGAGAGCGATGCCCCAGAGGAAGGCGAGGATCCCGAGCACCACCGCGGCACGCATCCCGGCGCGGGCCGCGACCAGGGTCGGCGGGCCCGTGCGGAGCAGGAGATGGGCGTGTGCAGGGCCCTCCGGAAAATCCACGATGGTCTCGCTCTGCCACCCTCCGGGGACCCGCTCCCAGAGAACGGGGCGGCGACCCTCTGCCGTCTCCCTGAGGAGCTCGGGAGGCGGCGCGGGGTCCGGAACCAGGGTGAGCGACGCGTCCGGCGGCAGGGGACGCAGCCGGTCTCCCGGCCCGGCGAGCATGGCATGCCCGACGGCGCCCCGGAGGGTCCGCTGGGGGGGAACCGCCACCGAAACCGTCTGCTCCTCGCCGATCGCGGATGCGAGCAGATAGTGCACGTACGGGCGGTCATCGTGCCGCTCCACGACCAGACGTTCCTCCGCAGGGTCGAGGCGCTCGAGGATCGGGGTGAGACGGTCGAGCGGAAGCGGAAGATCCCCAAGCCGCAGCTCGGCCGCGACCTCGCCCTCCTCCCAGAGCGTCAGGCGTGCTTCGTACCCCTCCCCCGCGAGGCCGCTTCCGATCCACCCCCGGTAGAGGAGGTTGACCCCGCGCTCCCCCTCGTCCGCAAGGATCCGCGTCTCCTCCGCGAACTGCCGCAGGAGGAAGTCGAGGAAGGGATCGGGCGTGGTGCCCAGCCGGCCGAGCTCTGCCTCGGCATCCGCGAGCCGCGCCTCGAGGTGGCCGGACCACGCCACCGGGAGGACCGCCGTGGTCGCGATCCAGCCGAGCGCGAGCCAACGCGCGAAGCGAGCCACGCGGTTTCTGCCATAGCAGACGAGTGCGAAGGGAAGTGCCCATAGGCCCGCGGCCCAGACCGGCGTCGGTCGATCGGGAGCCCAGAGCAGGAAGGCGCCCAGCGCCAGGAGTACCGCCAGCGTGGCTGCACCCAGGAGGAGCGCGGTGCCACGCCGATCCGGCGTCCCCGAGCCGGACGGCATCAGAACCCGTAGAAGGAGCGCGCCGGCCAGCGCGGCGGTGATCAGGAGCGGCCATCCGCCCCCCTCCTCCGCGGCCAGGAGCGGGAGTGAGGCGGCAGCGACGATACCGGCCAGCACGAGCGGTAGCGCGATCGCGGCACCGAGAACCCGCAGCGGAAGCATGGTGCGTCCCGAGCCGGAGCGGCCCCGCCAGACCAGGACGCCGAGGACTGCGCCGACGAGGAGGACGAGGAGATGTCCCAGCGTGAGGGGAAGGGGCCCCGGAAGGACGAATCGAGTCGGGGAGAAGAGGGCCTCCGCGCCCGTCAGCTCTCCCAGCGGAAGAAGAAGGGCCCCCGCGACCCCGATCACCACGGGAAGGGCCGGAGGACCGCGGCGCCGGTACCAGACCGAGACCAGCCAGCCGAAGGCGAGAAGCCAGATCGCGCCCACCAGGCGCCGCCCGTCGCGCTGCGCACGATCACGCCACTCGGACTGCGTGAGCGTCGCGAAGCTCACGCTCAGAATCGGCTCCTCCCCTCCCCAGTCCCAGACCGCAGGACCACGCGCCCGATCCGGGCGGGCGAACTCGGGCCGAACGTCATGAGCGCGCTCGAAGCTCTCGACGAAGGTGCGCTCACCGCCGATCTCCATCTCGGCGTGGAGAAGCGTGGCCGCGACCACCGTCCATCCTTCGGGGAGCGAGCGCGCGGTATAGAGGTATCCGAAGAGCGGACCGTCCCTGTACATGTAGGGGCGGTTCGCCGCCGCGACGGCCGGCGGGATCTCGCCATGGTGCTCGCCACCCCAGGCACGCAGCCGCCGCCCGGCGTCATAGACGGCCACGGCACTCACCCCCGCCGCGCTCCGGACCGATTCGAGATCGATCCTGCCCGGCCGCTGCTCCAGCGTGGCGGAGATCGCCCCGTCGATCGCAATCTCCCCGCGATCCAGGAGAACGTCGAGGTCGTTGCGCAGCGCGGCCGCAGCCGACTCCTCCGCGGTGCGCAGAATGCGCGGCCAGTCCGTCTCCACGAGGTGGAGCCTGTGCTGCGTGGCGACCGCGGCGCCCACGGCGAGCGCGAGGATGAGCGGCCCCACGAGCCCGGAACGGGTGCGTGGTATCACCAGCGACAGCCCGACGCCCACCGCTGCGATCACGAGCGTGAGGAAGACGGGATCGCGGAGCCAGAGCGCCAGTGCGAGCAGCGCGAGGGTAACGCCTGTCCATGACAGCGGCCGGCCCCGGAGCGCGGAGCGGCCCGTCCGTTGCGGAGGGCTTCCCGCCGGAGCGTCCACCGCCTTCCCTGTCACCATGAGCCCCTCCCTTCCCTCGTGCACACTCGGTCACCTGCCCTGGACGGATGTGGAATCACGTCTGGAGCGGGACGGACGTCTGATCGTTCCGGTGGGCGAATGCGATCAGCACGGCCCGCACCTCCCGATCGGTGCCAGCGGGATCGTCGTCGACATCCTCGCCAACGAGATCTCGGCGGAGTTCGGCGTGCTGCGGGCACCGCTCCTCCCCTTCGGCGTAAATCTGCGGACCCGTCGGGACTATCCTGGAGCGGCGACCCTCCGCGAGAAAACGCTTCACCGGGTCCTCAACGAGCTCCTGGCTTCGTGGGAGGACCAGGGGTTCGACGAGTTCATCCTGCTCACCGCCCATGGTCACGACGCGCACCTGGAAGCGCTCGCGACCGTGAGGGTGCGGGAAGCCCGAATTCGCGTGCTCGATCTGTTCGCGATCGATCTCTCGCAATTTCTGGAGGGCAATACGGGACCGCAACACGGGGGAGAGATCCTCACCTCCCTCCTCCTCCACCTCCGGCCGGAGCTCGTTCGCATGGAGGCGGCGGCCGATTACCTGCTGGAGGGCGATGCAGTGGGCCCCTTCGGACGCGGACGCTTCCCCACCCTGCCCTCGGGCTGCCGGGGGGCGGTGGGCCAGCCGACTCTCGCCTCCGCGGAGAAGGGCCGGGAGATATACACCCATATCCGCTCGAAGGTGCGCCAGAAGGTCTTCCTTTCCCCTCCCGACGAGCGAGCGGCCGGATAGGGAGCGGCCCGGGGAGAACCTTCCGGTGCGGGCGAGGGTACCCCAGCGGAGATTGCAGTCAATCCACGCTTCAATCGTACGACCACCATGCGCAACGCGCTCACGATCGCAGCATTCGGGCTTCTCACCGCGGGGATCATGGCCGGCCCCACGCCGATCGAGGCTCAGAACGGTGATGCCGGGACCTTCCGCATCACCGTGGAGGGGCGTGACGTCGGGACCGACACCTTCAACATCCGTCGCTCCGGCACGGGGACGGGTGCCGTCACGACCGCCCAGGGACGGGTCCAGCTGCAGCTCACCCAGGCGACGGTCGACCGCGTCACGGAGCTCCAGGTGTCGGGCGTGCGCGCTGCGCTCTCCCGGTACGCAGCGGGGCCCCCCGCCGGATCGCCGGGAACTCGCATCTTCAGCTCGGTATCCGGCGGCATCTTCACCACCGAGATGCGCACCCCGACTGGAGAGGCGATGCGCCAGTTTCAGGTCTCGGAAGGAGCCGTGGTCCTCGATGAGTGGGTGGCGCACCACTACTCCTTCCTGGCGCAGCGTCCGCGCAACGGTCAGGTGCCGATCGTCATCCCGAGTCAGAACCGGCAGGTGATGGGCACGCTGGAGAGCCGTGGAGAGACCTCCATCCAGATCGGTGGCAGGTCGGTCCCCGCCTACCACCTCGTTCTCCGCATGGATGACGATCCGGCCGATGTACGGCACCTCTGGGTAGATTCGCTGAACCGCGTCCTCCGCGTGCGCATTCCGGCGCAGGGGTACGAGGCGGTGCGGACAGTCGCCCCGGAGTAGGCGGGTGGCGTAGCGGGGGGGCGGGGGTGTATCGTGGCACGCCGAGACACCCCTGCTCCTCCGCGAAGCCATAATGGCCGACTCCGAGCCCACGCCACCACCTCCCTTCGTCGAACGGGTCCGCTGGACCTTCGCCGCCCCGACCCGGCTAGTCCAATCGCTGGGTCCGCAGCCGCCATGGGGAGCCGCGCTCGCGCTGGCCACCGCGGTCACGGTCTTCTCGGTCCTCTTCCTTCCCACCGAGCTCCTGGTGGCGCAGGCGGAGGCGGCAGCGCGGCGAGCGGAGATCGACCTCACCACGGACCCGGCGCTGATCGCGCGCTGGCAGCGGACCATGGCGGTAATGGGAGCATTCGTGGTGGAGCCGCTCCGCATCGCGGCGCTCGCCGGGATCGCCATGCTCCTCTTCTCCGTCATCGGACGCGGACCCGCTCGGTTCACCGAGTATCTGGCGCTCACCGCGCACGCGCGGCTCATCACCGCACTCGGCGTCCTGCTCGCGCTCCCCATCCAGGTCTCGACCGGTGACTTCACCTGGAGCTTCTCCCTTTCCGCCCTGGTGCCGTTCCTCCCACGGGACACGCTGGTCTACCGCGCCTTGGAGTTCACCGACATCTTCGCGGTCTGGATGCTCGCCGTGATCGGCGTCGGCTCTTCGGTGCTCAACGGGCATCGGACCACGGCGCGGGCGGTGGGCATTCTCCTGGGCGGCTATCTGCTGATGAATCTGATCCTCGCCGCGCTCACGCTCTTCTGATCATGCCCGATCTCTCTCCGCATCTCGATCTGCTGGCCATCATGGCCCATCCGGACGACGCGGAGCTCCTCTGCGGCGGCACGCTCGCGCGCAGCGTCGCGGACGGCTACCGCGTCGGAGTGCTCGACCTGACCGGCGGGGAGAGCGGAACGTACGGGAGCGTCTCCGAGCGGGCGGAAGAGGCGGCGCGCGCCGCCAGGGCTCTCGGCCTCGCAATTCGCGAGAATGCCGGACTTCCCGACGCGGCCCTGGAGAACAATCCGGCCACGCGCGCCCGCGTCGCCGCCCTCGTCCGGCGCCTGCGGCCGCGGACCGTGATCCTGCACGCGAGGACGGGGCGGCATCCCGACCATCGCGTGGCCTCCGCCCTCGGATACGATGCCTGCTACCTGGCAGGTCTCGGGAGCATGGCGGGCGGCGAGCAACCCCATCGTCCCCACAAGATCCTCTACACCCTGAGCTACCGGGAGGATGCGCCCCGGCCGACCTTCGTGGTCGACACCAGCGACCACATCGAAACCAAGATCATGGCTCTCCGCTGCTACGAGACGCAGTTCGGTGGGCGCAGCTGGATGGGAGAGGTGTTCCCCGGCGGGGAGAGGCCGATCGAGGAGCAGATCCGGTCTCTCGACGCCCGGGCCGGGGCTCTGATTCGTCGTGCGTACGGGGAGCCGTTCGAGACCGTGGAGACGATGCGCGTGGACGACGTGGTTGCCCTGCCGGTATCGACCTACTGAGGCGTTCGCGCTACGGCGTTCC
>SKRI01000101.1 GCA_007118565.1 Gemmatimonadota bacterium
ATCATCTCCACCCGGTGCTCGCGGAGGAGGGCGATGAGGGTGCGCTCCTCGCCGGGGATCAGGTAGGCCTCCGGTAGGGTGGTGGTGACCGTCTCCACCACCCCCGGGTGGTAGGCTGCGATCTCCGCGTGCACGGTGTCGGTGGCCACGAAATTCCCGTCCGCGCCCTGCTCCACCCCCAGGGTCGGGATTCTGAGCGGCTCCTCGGCGCGGGCGCGGTCCATGACCAGCACGAAATCTCGCGTAGCGCCCTCGCGCAGCTCCTGTCGCGCCGCGTGCACGGTGCGGCGGATGTCGTCGCGCTGCTCCGCCGCGAACGAGAGCAGCCCCTCGAGCGCGGCCAGCTGCCCGGCCGCGCGCCGCTCGATGTCGTTGGCCGGGCCCCGGCCGCCCTTCCCCTCGAGGATCATCCCCAGCGTCCCCAGGATGGCGAGCCCCTGCCGCCCGTCGTTGATGTCCGAGGTGCTGTACCGGAGGTAGTCTGGCGACCCGACCAGGTACTCGTGGTGGGTGAAGCCGCGCTCGTGGAGGTAGTCGTCGATGTGCGGAAGGAAGGCGTCCGCGGCCAGGCTGCGGATCCCCTCCGGCACGTTCACGTTCGTGGGGAGCCCGTACATTTCGTCGAAGAGGCGTACGAAGCCGTGCCGCGTCCAGGCCGGCGACCAGGGGCCATACTCGTGCACGTCGAGTGTCACCTCCGGCTCCCACTCGTGGAAGAGCTGCCGGAGGAGGCGCACCTCGTGGCCGTTCAGCACCAGGTGGCTGCGGTTCAGGTCCACGTCGGCCGCATTGCGGCGCTCGTGCCGCTCCCCGCCGTCGGGGTTCACCGACGGCACCAGAAGGAGGTCTACGTGACCAAATGCTCCGGCGTGCGCGCCCTGGCCGATGTCGCGGAGCAGCGCGAGGGCGGCCTCCTTGCCCGAGGGCTCGTTCCCGTGCTGCTGGGCGAAGATCAGGACCCGCACCTTGTCGGGATCCGCCCCGAAGTTGCCGTCGCTGATCTCAAGGTAGGGAATCTCCCGCCCTTCCACCGAGCGTCCGAGCGAGCGACGCGTGATGCGATCGCTGCGCGCCGCAAGCTCGTCCACGAAGGCGACGAGCTCGTCGTGCCGGGTCAGCCGCTCGTGGCCGGCGCGCTCGAGCGGCGTGACGAGCGGAGCAGGCAAGCCCGCGGGCGCGGTACCCGGCGCGGGTACGGCGGCTGGGGCGCACCCGGCGGCAAGGACCAGGGGAAGCGCGAGGGCGGGGAGGAGGGGACGCAAAGCGCTCATCGGGTGCGGCGGTGTTCGAAAATCGGGTGTTCGTTCGAAGGCGGCTCCAACATACAGCGCCTGGGGTGGCACCGCATGCTCGTTGTGCCGACGTGACCCTTCAGGGGGGCGATGGAGGGGCGTCGGCTCCACCCCCGTGCTGGCGGTGGAGCCGGCCGCGCAAAAGCTATCTCCTACCGCTCCCAGGGCAGCGTTCCCCGCGGGCGCTCGTCCGGGGCGATCTCGTTCATCGTCGCGGCGTCGAAGAGCCGGCCGTTGATCATGGTGTAGCGCACCGTCTCGCTGTCGCGGAGGTTCTCGAGGGGGTTGTCCTCGAGGATTACCAGGTCGGCGAGCTTGCCGGCCTCGATCGAGCCGATGTCGCCGTCCATGCCCAGGTAGCGCGCGCCGTCCAGCGTGGCCGAGCGGAGCGCCTGGTGGTTGCTCATCCCTCCCTGGGCCAGCGACCAGAGCTCCCAGTGCGCGGCGAGCCCCTGCATCTGGCCGTGGGCGCCGATCTGCACCGTCACCCCGCGCTCGGAGAGATCGCGCGCTGCGCGGGCCACCTCGATGTGGTGGTAGTCCGCCTCGGGCGCGATCTCCCGCCGACGGCTGTTGGGGACCACGATCTCGCGCGGCACGAAGGAGAGGAGCCGCTCGTTCTCGTAGACGCCGTCGCGGGCGTAGAAGTACCGCTCGCTCGAGGGCCCGCCGTAGTTGACCACCAGCGTGGGTGTGTACCCCGTCTCCGAGGCGGCCCACAGCTGCAGCACGTCGTCGTAGAGCGGGGCGATCGGCACGTTGTGCTCGACACCGGTGTGGCCGTCGAGGATGTGCGTCATGTTGAAGACGAAGGTGGAGCCCCCCTCCGGCACGTTCATGATCCCCAGCTCACGCGAGGCCTCCACGAACTTCTGACGCACGTCCCGCCGCGGCTGGTTGTAGCTCTTCACGGAGATGGCGCCCACGTCGCGCATGCGGCGGATGTGCGCCAGCGCGTCCTCGTAGCTCTCCACCTCGGCGCGGAAGGCCGCCTCGGCCCCGTAGAGGATGGTCCCGGTGCTGAAGATCCGCGGGCCGATCATCTCCCCCGCCCGCACGATCTCGGCGTTGGTGAAGACCTGCTCGGTCCCCGACGAGGGATCGTGGACGGTGGTGACGCCGAAGGCCAGGTTGGCCAGGTACCCCCAGTGGGTCTGCGGCATGATGCCGTTGCTCCCGGTCGGCCCGTGCGCGTGCGCATCCACGAGTCCCGGGATGATGGTGCGGCCGGAGACGTCGATCCGACGGGCGTTCGCGGGAACGTCGACTGTGCCGCTCTGGCCCACGGCCGCGATCCGGTTCCCCTGGACCACCACCGTGCCGTTCTCAATGACTTCCTCGCCGCGCATGGTGACGATGCGGGCACCTTCCAGCGCAACGGTGCCGCGCGGCTGGTCGCTCGCCGTGCGGAAGCCGATCGGGTACCGGCGCGCCGGCGCGGCCTCGCGCTCCTCGTCGCCGCCCTCGCGCAAGAAGCCGAATACCTCTCTCAGCTCCTGCTCGTAGAGCGTGGGCCCGAGCGACCAGTAGACGCGGTCACCCTCGGGAGCCCAGTGCAGGTAGAAGCCGGAGTCGTCCGTCACCCGCTGGACCGGATAGGCGCGGGATCCCGGGGTGAAGGTGACCGTGCGGCCGGTGGCGGGCATCGGCGCCAGATACATCCGGTAGCGCTCCATGACGGCCACGAAGCGGCCGTCCGGGGAGGGGATGAAGTCCGTGGCGAACTCGGACCGCATGTGGACGACGCGGTTCCGTCCCTCCCGGTCCACGCTGTAGAGGATGCGGTTGCCGTCCTCCATGCCGGTGAGGTAGATGCGGCTCCCGTCCGCGCTCAAGCGCGGCTCCGTGCCCGAGTCGGTGATCAGCCGCGGCTCCCCGCCGCGCGCCGGCACCGCGTAGACGCCGGTGTCGCGCGAGTAGAGGGTGCCTCGCAGCCCGTCGCCGCTCACGCGGCGGTAGACGATCTCCGACCCGTCGGGTGAGAACCTCGGCTCCACGTAGTGTCCTGAGGCACCCACGACCGTGCGGGCATTGCGCCCGTTGCTGCCGATGGTGCGCACCGCCCCCATCTCCCCATCGTTCCAGGTGACGTAGGTGAGGGTGCGGCCATCCGGCGACCAGCTGGGGTGAAGCTCCCAGTGGTCGTTCTGGCTGGTGACTCGGCGGGGCTGCCCGTCCGGCAGATCCTTGACGTAGAGCCTGCCCATGGCCGAATAGGCCACCTGCCGCCCGTTCGGCGAGACGGTGGCCCAGCGGAGCATGCGGACGTCGAACTCCTCCGGATGTACCTCCACGGGGACGCGGACGGCCTGGGTGATGTCGTGCTGGACCCGCGCCTGGAAGGGGATCTGCGCGACGTCCCCGTTCGCCACCGAGACCCGGTTGATCTTCCCCCC
>SKRI01000042.1 GCA_007118565.1 Gemmatimonadota bacterium
GGAATGCCCTATCCCTAAGGCACGCGTCATACCGGGGGAATGCCAGATCGCAAGAGATTGCGTCACATCGAGTTGTAGATTCCGACGCGGAGCCCCGGCGCACTTCGATGTGTCGATGGAAGACAGGAGGTTGTAGCGATCCGCTACAATTGTGAGCACCGAACGTGATGTTTCGCTTCGCCGTTCGAATTGTCCCTCCCCTCGATCCTGACGCCGGGCGGAGCGGGTACCTGCTTTGGCGCCCGCTCTCCCCGGTGAGGCTCGGAGGGGGATGATCGGCGCTTGGCGCCTGCGTCCCGAAGGGCGCGCACTCGTCAGGCCGGCTGGCGAGGGTTGCCGGTGCGGGCTACAATGCAGGGGCAGCGTCGGCGGATCTCGCGCCGACCGCCCTCCCTGCTCATCTCCCACACGCAGACGGTGCCCCCATGCAGACGAAAGACGTTCTGTTCGGTGGAGAGCCCCACACCCGTACCACGGACATCGGCCTCCTCGTCCTCCGGGTCTTTGCCGGCCTCGCCCTGGCGCTGGCACACGGATGGGGCAAGATCCCGCCCTCGGAGGGCTTCATCGGGATGATCGGGGGGATGGGTTTCCCGGCCCCAGCCCTCTTCGCCTGGCTGGCGGCCATCGCCGAGTTCGGGGGCGGACTCCTCATTGCCCTCGGCCTGCTGACCCGCCCGGCCGCCGTCTTCGTGGCGGCTCACTTCGTAATCGTCTCCTTCGTAATCCACGCGGGAGACACCTTCGGTGACCGCGAGCTGGCGCTCTTCTTTCTGGTCACGGCGGTGTTCTTCGCGATGGCCGGGGCCGGCCGCTACTCGGTGGATGCGGCGGTGCGCGGGCGGACGGCCGAGCGGCCGCGGGATCGGGCCTGATCGAGGCTTCCGCAGCCCCTTGGACTCGGAGACCTTCGGTGATCGGCTCCTGACCGAGGGGAAGCGGTCGACGACCTGGACCGCCCTGCTTTTTCCGGGAGGGTATCCGGTATGGTTCCCCCGGTGGCCTCTGGTTCGCGGCTGCGCGAGCTGATCCGTTGGCGCTGATCGGGGTGGCGCTCGCCGCGCTCATCGGACTCTCCCTAGGGCTTCTCGGCGGCGGTGGATCCATCCTCACCGTTCCGATCCTCGTCTACGTATTGGGGTTCGGGGCCAAGGAGGCGATCGCCATGAGCCTGGCCGTGGTCGGGGCAACGGCCGCCATGGGGGCCGTCAGCCACTGGAGGGTCGGCAACGTCAACCTACGGCTTGCCCTGATCTTCGGCGGGGTAGCCATGGCGGGAACGTATCTCGGGGCCCGTCTCGCCGTCTTCTTCAGCGGCGCCGCCCAGCTGGCGCTCTTCGCCGTGGTCATGCTGGTGGCCGCCTTCTTCATGTTCCGGCAGAAGCAGCCGATCCCGGCCGGAGGGGAGCTCCCGCTGGTAGTCGAGGCGGCGGCTCCGCTTCCGATCGCGCTGATCGTGGTCGAGGGGCTGGCGGTTGGGGTGCTCACGGGCCTCGTCGGGGTCGGAGGCGGATTCCTGATCGTCCCCGCGCTGGTGCTGCTGGCAAAGGTGCCGATGAAGGAGGCCGTGGGCACGAGCCTGCTCGTCATCGCCATGAAGAGCCTCACCGGATTCCTCGGCTACCTGGGGCAGGTGGAGGTGCCGTGGGCCTTCATGACGCTCTTTACCGCGGTGGCCATGGTGGGGATCGTGGGGGGGACGTATCTGGTCCGGTTCGTCTCCCAGGCGCAGCTCAAGCGCGCCTTCGCCATCTTCCTGCTGATCATGGGCACGCTGATCCTCTACCAGAATCGAAGCGTTTTCATTCCCGAAGGCGTGCGGCCGCAGTCAGCGACGGAAGCCGTGGAAGGGGAACCGGCTCGGAGCGCCATCGTTTTCGAAGCCATCGTTCTCAAGGCGAGAGGCCTATCACCTTCACCCCGATAACCCGGAGATACTCGACCTGACCTTCGGGCGCGTCGGGGCGCTCGGGAAGTAGGCCCGCCCGCAGCGGCGGGAGATGTTTCGCTCGCCCTCATTAACCACGCTGAGGAGTAATGCCATGCCCGTACCGCTACCCCGCCCAGCATTCCTCGTCCCGACTCTGCTCCTCCTGCTCGGGGGATGTGGTGCCGAGGATACGAACGGCAGCTCGCCGGGAGCCGACGAAGTCGAGCCGTTCCGCCCGGGGCTGCACTCCCTCATGATAGAGATGCAGTTTCGACATGCGAACATCTGGTTCTCCGGTGACGCGGAAAACTGGCCGCTGGCCGACTACCAGCTGCACGAGATGGAAGAGCTTGTCGAGGACATCGTCGACTTCCATCCGGAGTATCGTGGTGCGCCGGTCGGCGAGCTCATGGCGATGATCACTCCCGCGCTGGAGGCGCTCGATGAGGCCGTCGAGCGAGGCGACGCAGAGGCTTTCCGGTCCGAGTTCGCTGGGCTCACCGCCGGCTGCAACGCTTGCCATGAGGCGACGGACCGGGAGGTGATCGTAATCCAGAGGCCGCAGACGCCACCGATGGACAATCTGCGGTATTCGCCGGGAAGCAACTGACGGTAGAGGGGAGATGGGATGATCCGCCTGCTCCCCGTACTCTGATCGGGAGGGGCGGCCGCGCCAAATCAGCGGCGCATCAAATGCGCTGCCAGCCCTCTCGGCGGCCGGGGCGCACCGGTGAGCCGGAGCACAGCCACCTCCGGCCGCGCGAAGAGCCGCACCGGCAGATGAATGGTGCCGATCCCGCGGGATGTGTACACCTGGGTCCAGGGACGTCGCCGCAGCCCCTCGTCGTAGAGCTCCCCGAACGCCGCCGAGCGGACCGGCGCGCCGAGGAAGGGAAGGCGCACCTGGCCGCCGTGCGTGTGCCCGCTCACGATCAGGTCCACGGCGTCGTCGATGCGGCAGCAGCGCTCCCCCTGGTCCGGTGAGTGGGCGAGCAGGAGGGTGAAGTCGCGGTCACTCCTGGGAGGCACCGGCAGCCGCGGGGTGCCGCGGAAATAGTCGTCCACCCCGGCCACGCAGAGGCGTGCACCATCCACCTCGTGAAGGACCGACCGGTTCGTCAGATCGGTGATGACGGGATGGCTCCCGATGTCGCGTCGCCACTTTCCGATCCCCACGATGTGGTCGTGGTTTCCCGGAACCGTGTAGACACCGAGCGGGGCGGAGAGCCCGTCGAGCGCAGCGAGCACCTCCGAAAAATCCTGGGCGTCGTCCACCGTGAGGTCGCCGGTGAGCGCGATCAGGTCGGGCTCCTCGGCCATGACCATGCGGACGGCGCGGCGGATCAGGGCGTAGTCGCGGGGTCGGCCGGCGTGGAGGTCGGTGAGGAGCGCGATGCGGAGCCCCTCGAGGGCACCGGGGAGCCCGCGAACGTGGATCCGGGGCCGCCGGAGCTGAAGCCAGCGCGGCTCGACCCAGGCGGCGTATCCCAGCGTCGCCGCTCCCGCGCCGACGAGCGCCGCGCCCCATCTTCCTGCCCGCGCTCGTGTGATCGTCACCGGGACCGGTGCAGGGGGGCGTGGCGTCCGGAATCCGGGCGGGGTGCAGCAGGGCTCCGGCGCACGGATATCTCTGATTTGAGGTGGAAGGAGGCCGACTGGCTAACTCCGCCGGACCGCTGCCATGATGCGGTCCGCATCCTCGCTCCCGTCCGCGCTCGCCACATCCTCGAAGTCTCCCCGCATGACCTTGAGCGCATA
>SKRI01000051.1 GCA_007118565.1 Gemmatimonadota bacterium
CACGCCCGCGCGGTCCAGCTCACCGGAATCGATCCCCTCCCACACTTCGACCCAGGGCGGGATGATCTCCTCCATGTATTCCTCGAAGGTCCGCCCCTCGGGGAGGCGGGCGATGCTCACCTCGTGAATCTCGTGGCCGCTCTCGTTGTTCAGCCGGTAGGTCAGCCAACCGGCCGGCACCTCGTCGGGCGCGTCGAAGGTGTAGCCGGTCACCATGATCTCGATCACCGATGGATCGGCGGCTTCATCCGCGCCGGGGGCTGCGCGGGATTCCGCGCAGGCGGTGAGGGCGAGAGCTGCGAGCAGGCAGGTGGGGATGGTTCTCATGGGAGATGGGAGGGGGGAGATTGAGGGTCGGATCGATGGCAGACACGATGGGCCGGCCAAGAGAGGTGCTGGGCGAATGGCTGGGGGTCCTGCGCGTGACCGCGATCCCTGCTCAGACGATGTGCCCCCGCTGTTCACCGAGACGTACCGATCTCGACCGCCGTCGGAACACCGATCGCAACGAGCGGGATCCCGAGCGCCGCGTAACCGCGAATACCGGGCACCTGGGTCATCAAGAGCCAGTATCCGCCCGTGGCACCTACCGTCGCGGCGATGCCCAGCGGAAGGTTGCCGCGCCTCCCGTTCGCGAGATGGGCGCCCACCGGGGCCGCGACGGTCCCAACGGCAAATCCGACCAGCCCTCCGAGTATTACGTCGCCAGGAAACCCCTGACCCGACGCGGCCGCCATGCCAGCCAATGCCCCTACTCCGATTCCAGCGGCGCTTCCCAGCGCCGTCCAGCCGATCTGGGCCGCGCCTGATTGCACTGTTCCGTAGTATACCGGCGCCTGGCCATTCCATGACGTGGCCGGGTTCTCCTGCACGATCGGTTCGATCAGTGGGTCGGGACGAAGGGGCGCCTGGGCGTGCAGCGGGACCGAGGCGAGGATTAGGGCAACAAGTGAAAGCAGACCGGCAAGGTTCTTAACCATAGGAGTTGGCGGGGCGCAGGGGCAAACGGTATCACTCAGCATCAAGCCGCGGAGAGATCGCGGCAAGGAATGGCGCTTCATTGAATGGTTTTTGCCCGCTCCGCCGGGCGCCGTAGCTACTTCCATAATCGCCTGGTGATCGCTGATCCCTTCGCTCAATAGCACCCCTCCGGCGCCGATCAACGCGTGGTGGCGATCTCGGCCACTGTGGCAGCACCGATCATCGAAACCGGAACGGCAATGAGCAGCACCGCGCTAGGTTCATCCATCAGGCTGCCAATCACCAGACCGGCGCCCACCGTCGCCGCCAACGCGCCCATCGTCGCGAGCACTCCGGTCGAGTAGTGCCCCCTGCGACGGTTCGCCAGATGAGCGCCCGCTGGTGTGACGAACGCTCCACCCAGAGTGAATATCACCGTCGATAATCTGGCCGATGAAGAATTTGGCCCCGTGCCCTGGAAATCGACCATGAGCATCGCCATCGAGACCAGGGTCACGGCGCCGAGTGCCAGCGTGGCCCCGCCCATCGTGAGGACCGCTTCACCACCGGTGACTGTGTCGTATCGAGCCGGCTCGGGCGCCCTACCGATCTCCCGCTGCCACTCCACCTGCTCGACCAGCGGGGCGGGCTGGAGGGGCGCCTGGGCATCAAGCCCCACCGGCAGGAGCAGCGCGAGGGTGGGGAGCGCTTGGAGGAGTCGGGGCATGAAATCGGTGAGAAACAGGGGGAGACTTGGACCGGCGGCAGCGCGTAGCTTTACGCTCCCTTCATCACGGACCGAAGAAGGTCACCGATTCCTTTTGTGACTCGTCGGCGTGTCCGAAAGATAATCGAATCCGGCGATTCGCGCCGGCAACGACGTCAAAGCGTCCCGCCACTCCGAAGGCGCTTACTCCTCCCTGCCCTCCTTGAACCTTCAGATCATCTCAGTAACGGATGATCGTTTTCGCCTGCCTCACGTGCCAGCGTTCGTCCTCCCGCTTCTCCAGCACCAGGATCTGACCGGCCCCGCAGCGGCTCCACACACGAAGTCGACGACGAGCGTTGCGAGGCCGCGGTCCTCGGCGATTCCGACCCGGGAGAAGGTGACGTACCCGGGTGCAGGAAGGGGATTCCGAAAGCCGCGTCCATCTCTCGTCGCGCCGCCGGTCAGCTCGCGAATCTCGGCTGAACTCAGCACCATCACCCGGCTGCGGGGGGTGAACCCATCCGCGCTCAGGACGCGCCCCGCCTCGTTCGCGGCCGCGTAGTCCGCAACCACGTCATCGGGAAGCCCGGGAAGCTCCGCCATCGAAGTGAGGATCAGATCCTCCCGCTCCAGTCCCCAGATGAGAACGCCGTGCGTGCTGTCAGACACGACGTGGGCCTCGAGATCCCGCTCCCGGTAGAGGTGGTCCACGTCCAGTCCTGACCGGTGTTGCCACCGTAGCATGCGCGCCGACCATCACCTCTTCGGGAGAGGACACACGCTTTCTCGCCGCTTTTCCGGACTGCCCCTATGAGTGGATCGCGGTCGTCGAGGGGGCTAGTCGAAAGTCTCTCTACTCTGCCGCAGCCCGCGAGGGCGGCGATGCTGTGGTGAACGCGCACGAGAACCGTTTGGGGACCTGGCGCTCGGCACACCAGGCCCGCTGGCAGGGCTCCGCGATCAAGCTCCTCGACCCCGCCTGCCAATTGTGAACAGCTAACCGAGCTACCTGGCAGAGGGTGAGGCCCGCCATGGGCAATGCGCGCGGGGCCGAGCCCTATGGTGCCCCTAGCGCGAGGTCGCGAGCTCGGCGATGGTCGGGAGGGCGATTGCGGTGGAAAGCCCGATTGCCAAGCCCGCCGCGTCCGACCCGGTGGCCCGGTCGACGAGGAAACCGAGTCCCAACCCGCCCCGGCCCAGCTTCCCGCGGCAGCCCCGAGCGCGCCAGCGGCGGGCTATTGATGCGAGGAGCAGATCTTTCCGCTCCAGTGCCGAGTTGCGAGCAGCGCCGCTGGCCGCCTACCGGCCGGAGGCGGGGAGATGGCCGGTCTCCGTCCGCGCGTGGGCGGCCTCGTCGTGTAGCATCACGCGGTGCATCATGTGGTGGATGCGGTCGTGCATGAGGGCCGTGACCTGCACGAGATGCCGCCACTCCTCCTCACCGCAGCGCTCGACGCGGCTGGCGTATTCGTGCCATCCCGCGCGGGTGATCCTGGCGCCCACCTCCAACGGGCGGCACTCCGCTTCCACCTTCCCCGCCCCGTGCTCGGCCCAGTCGGTCATCAGCGTGTAGAGCATCTCGTCGAAGACCACCATCGCCTGCATGGCGGAATGGAAGTGACGGTCCTCGAAGTCGCCGTGCCAGACGAACTCGCGGAAGCGGTCCCGGGAAACGCGCTCGGTCCGCACCTGGTCGGTGCGGAGCACCGTCTCTCCGGGCGGGTACGGCGCGCGACCCTCGCCGATGTAGTCGTCGAGATCCGCGTCGCGCTGACGGCTTACCCGGTCGTAGACGATGGACTTGTACATGGCGTGGTGCACCCGGTCGTGCATGATCTCGGTGACCTGCACGAAGTCCCGCCATAGGGATTCGACGCCGTCCTCCTCCAGCGCTTCCCGGTAATCTCCCCACTCCCCGCCCGAGATCCGGTTCTCGAAGTCGGGGACGCGGTCTTCATCTCCCAACCGCTCGGCCCCGTACAGCGCGAGATCGGTCATCATC
>SKRI01000247.1 GCA_007118565.1 Gemmatimonadota bacterium
CGCGCCGGACCGGAGGCGGGCGCTGCTCATCGGGCGGCGCAACCTCCCGCCGATCGCCGATCTGGCGGAGCCGGAGCTGCGGCTGGCCGGGATGCGCATGAATCCTCGCACCAACGGGCCGAGCCGGACCTCCTTTTCCAACAGCGTCACCGTGCGCGACCTGGCGGGTGGAGAGGACGTGGAGATAGCCCTTCCCGAGGATCCGCGCATCAACCATATCCGCTGGTCGCCGAACGGCACCCGCATCGCCTTCACCCATGCCGCGGCGGGTGGCCACGAGCTCTGGGTCGCCGACCCGGCCACCGGCGAGTCCCGCCGGGTGCTGGAGGCGGTGGTGAACGCGGCCATCCCCGGGACCCCGTACGACTGGATGCCGGACGGGGAAACGCTCCTGGTGGCGCGCATTCCGGAGGGGCGCGGCGAGGCGCCGGCCCCGCCGCGCGTGCCAGCGGGCCCGGTCATCGAAGAGGGGGAGGGGCGGGCCACGCCGGGCCGCACCTACCAGGACCTGCTGCAGAATCCGCACGACGAGGCGCTCTTCGAGCACTACTTCACCGCGCAGCTCGCCCTCGTTCCCGTCGCTGGCGGCGCGTCGCGAAACGTGGGAGAGCCGGGGCTTCTCCGCTCCTTCGATCCCTCGCCGAGCGGGGAGTACATCCTCGTCGCCACCACGAAGCGGCCCTTCACCTACCGGCTTCCCTGGTTCCGCTTTCCCCACGAGGTGAACGTGCTCGACCTCCAGGGACGCCAGGTGCGGCAGGTGGCGGACATCCCGCTGGCCGACGAGGTCCCCATCGGGAGGGACGCGGTGACCACCGGGCCGCGCAGCGTGCAGTGGCGCGCAGACGCGCCCGCCACCCTTGCCTGGGTCGAGGCGCAGGACGGGGGTGATCCGCGCGCCGAGGCGGAGGTGCGCGACCGCATCCACCTGCTCGACGCGCCCTTCACCGGCCGGCAGCAGCCCTTCGCCGACCTGGAGCACCGCTTCGCCGGAATCACCTGGGGCCGCGGCGACGCGGCGCTCCTCTACTCCCGGTGGTGGGACGACCGCAACCAGCGGATCTACCGCGTGCGGCCGGAGGACCCGCGGAGCGAGCCCGAGCTGCTGGTGGACCGATCCACCGAGGACCGCTACAACGACCCGGGCTCGCCGCTCACCACCACCACGGAGACGGGCCACACCGTCCTCCTCTTCTCGGCGGACGGCAACGAGCTCTTCCTCACCGGGCAGGGCGCATCGCCGGAGGGCGACCGGCCCTTCATCGACCGCTTCGACCTGGCCACCGGGGAGTCGGAGCGACTCTGGCGGAGCGAATCCCCCGTCCACGAATCGGTGGTCACGATCCTCGACGACGACGCGCACGCGGTCATCACCCAGCGGCAGTCCCCGGACGACCCGCCGAACTTCTTTGCCCGGGACCTGATCGACAACACCTTCGATCCCGTCACCGACTTCACCGATCCCGCGCCGCAGCTCGCCGGGATCGGCCGGGAGCGGATCACCTACCAGCGCGCGGACGGGGTGACCCTCTCGGCCACCCTCTACACCCCGCCCGGCTACGACGCCGAGGAGGACGGCCCGCTGCCGCTCCTCATGTGGGCCTACCCGCGGGAGTTCCGGGACGCGGACGCCGCCGGCCAGGTGACCGGCACCCCCTACCAGTTCGTGCGTCCGGGCGGCTCCTCGCACCTCTTCCTGCTCACGCAGGGGTACGCCATCCTCGACGGTCCGGCCATGCCCGTAATCGGAGAGGGCGACGAGGAGCCCAACGACACCTTCGTGGAGCAGCTGGTGATGAGCGCCGAGGCGGCCATCGACGAGGTGGTCCGCCGCGGCGTGGCCGAGCGCGACCGCATCGCCATCGGCGGGCACTCCTACGGTGCCTTCATGACCGCGAACCTGCTCGCGCACTCCGACCTCTTCGCCGCCGGCATCGCCCGCTCCGGCGCATACAACCGGACCTTCACCCCCTTCGGCTTCCAGGCCGAGGAGCGCACCTTCTGGGAGGCGACGGACGTCTACATGAGGATGAGCCCCTTCACCTACGCGCACCAGATCACCGCGCCCATCCTGCTCATCCACGGTGATTCGGACAACAACTCCGGCACCTTCCCGGTGCAGAGCGAGCGCTTCTACGCGGCGCTGCGGGGGAACGGAGCCACCACCCGGCTGGTGATGCTGCCGCACGAGAGCCACGGCTACGCGGCGCGCGAGTCGGTATTCCACGTGCTGGCGGAGCAGATCGAGTGGCTGGACCGCCACCTTAAGGGGGAGTCGCGCGGGCTAGTCGCGGCGACGGACGACTGAGCCTGGGGTCTCCCGACGGGAGATGATGGCGAGGATTTACGGATAGTTTCCTTGAGCGAGTGCCGGCCTCAGGCCGGCACCGCGCTCTATCCGCGTGGCGGCGATACGACCGCCGCCGCGCGGACGAAGCCTCCTCGGAGCTTCGCTCCTGCGGGGTCTCCGCCCTTCGGGTCACGATCGCTCTCGCGAGGTGGAGTGCCGCGGCTACCGCGGCCGCGTTCGTGCAGCAAGGCCGCGAGATCGTGCCGCCACCCCCTTTCCCCGCACACCCATGCCCTCCGAATCCGCCCCGTGGCCGGAGCTCCCGCCCCTCACCGCCTGGCAGGAGGCCCACGACACGCTGCACCGCTGGCTCCAGATCGTCGGCAAGGTCAGGCTGGCCCATGCGCCCGCCCTCAACCACTCCTGGGAGGCCACCTTCTACCTGACGTCGCGTGGGCTGACGACCGGGCCGATTCACCGGGGCAGCATCTGCTTCCAGATCGACCTCGACCTCCTTGCGCACCGCCTCCGCATCGAGCGGGCGGACGGCGCAGCGCGCGAGCTGGCGCTGGAGCCGATTTCGGTGGCCGCCTTCCATGCGCGGGTGATGGAGATGTTGGCAGCGCTCGACCTGGAGACCCAAATCTGGCCGGTTCCGGTGGAGATCCCGGGAGATGTGCTGCCGTTCGACGAGGACGAGGCGCACGCCGCCTACGACCCCGACATCACCCAGCGTCTCTGGCGGGCCATGCTGAGCACGGAGCGGGTGTTCACCGCTTACCGCGCGCGCTTCGTCGGCAAGTCCAGCCCAGTGCACCTCTTCTGGGGCGCTCTCGACCTGGCTGTTACCCGCTTCTCGGGCCGAACCGCGCCCGAGCATCCGGGGGGCGCGCCCAACGTGGCCGATCGCGTCATGAAGGAAGCGTACTCCCATGAGGTCGCGAGCGCCGGCTTCTGGCCTGGCGCCGGGCTGGGAGAGCCGGCCTTCTACGCCTACGCCTACCCGGAGCCGGAAGGGTATCGGGAGGCCCGGGTCGAGCCACCCGATGCGTTCTATCACACAGACCTCGGCGAGTTCGTCCTTCCCTATGATGCGGTGCGGACGGCCAACGATCCCGACGCCGTGCTGACATCGTTTCTCGAAACCACCTACGCGGTGGCCGCGGACCTCGGTGCTTGGGACCGCGACGCGCTGGAGCGGAACGAGGATTCAGCCCCGGAGTGACCCTTTCTCCCGAGGCGGTGTACGGGGAAGTCGAACCAAGGACGGCAGGCTCCGCGGCGAGCTTTGCCGTCTTCCTTTTTTCTGCCGGGGAAAGCCGCACTTCGACCCCGGCGACCTACATGGTGCATGTCTTTCAATTCGTTCGATCTTC
>SKRI01000155.1 GCA_007118565.1 Gemmatimonadota bacterium
ACCCGGCCGCCCGGAAGCGGCTGGAAGGGATCGTGCATCCGGCGGTGCGCCGCCTCCGGGACGAGCGCTACGCGGAGGTCGAGCGGGAGGGCCGCCGCTTCGTGGTGGCGGACATCCCCCTTCTCTTCGAGACGGGGATGCAGGGCGAGTTCGACCGCGTGGCCCTCGTGGACGCGCCGGAGGAGGTGCGCCGGGAGCGCATGGTCACCCACCGGGGCATGGATGCGGAGGAGGCGGACCGGATCATCGCGGCCCAGATGCCGGCGGCGGAGAAGCGGGAGATGTCGGATGTGGTCATCGACAACGTGGGATCGCTCGAGGATCTCGAGCGGGAGGCGCGGAAGGTCTGGGCGCGGCTGACGTCTGAGCTGGAGGAGGCGTGATCATCGCACAAATCGGGAAGGGGACGTGGCGGAGGAGATGAATCAACGGCCGGATCTGGGCTCGATCTTCCTCGGACCGAAGGGGGAGAATGCGCAGGTCTTCGAGCGGCTCCTGCTGGAGGCGTTCCGCGACCACGTCTTCTGGCGGCGCAACTTCCATCCCGAGGACGGCTTCGTCATCCGGGAGACGGAGCGGTCCCGACCCTCGTTCGAGCACTCCATCTCCATCCTCTCGGAGGAGCTGCTCGGCCTCCTGGCAGAGCTCAAGGCGGGCGTCCCCTTCTTCAGCCCGCGGTACGTGGGCCACATGGCCTCGGACCTCACCATGGCGAGCCTGATCGGATACTTCGCCGCCATGCTCTACAATCCGAACAACGTGGCCGCGGAGGCGTCCCCGGTCACTTCGCGCATGGAGCTCGAGGTGGCCGCGCAGCTCTCGGCCATGTTCGGCTACGACACCGACCGCCAGTGGGGACACCTGACCTCCGGCGGAACGGTGGCGAACTTCGAGGCGCTCTGGGTGGCGCGGAACCTCAAGTACCTCCCCGTGGCCGTTCGCTGGGCGGCCGAGGAGATGGGGACCGACGATCTCCGGGTCCGCCGGCCGGGCGGCGGCACGGAGTCGATCTTCGATCTGGATCTCTGGGCCCTGCTCAACCTCCGTCCGGCAGACACCCTCGATGCCGCGGAGGCCTTCCGCACCGGACTCGGCGACGAGTCGCGGGCCATCGAGGCGGTGGGCCATCATTCCATGGCCCGGCTGGGGTACCAGGAGTTCGGGCGGAGGCTCTTCAGCGAGTTCGGGGACGCGCTTCCCTCCGCCGTTGTCCTCGTCCCCTCCACGGCACACTACTCGTGGGAGAAGCACTGCCGGGCGCTGGGAATCGGCAGCACGCAGCTGGTGCACGTCCCGGTGGACGAGCGCTTCCGCATGGATGTGGATGCGCTCGAGGAGACGCTCCACGGTCTGGCGGCACGGCGTCAGCCGGTGATCGGGTGTATCTCGGTGATCGGGACCACGGAGGAAAGTGCGGTCGACCGCCTCCACGAGGTGGTGGACGTGCGCGAGCGGATGGCTCGGGAGCACGAGCTCGCCTTCTTCCTGCACGCCGACGCGGCCTGGGGGGGCTACGCCGCATCTCTGGTCTGGGGGGCGGACGGCTCCCGCCGGTCGCACGCCGAGGTCGTGGCCGACGTGGGGTGCGGGGAGTGGCCGGATGGCGACGTCTACCAGGCGCTCTGCGCCCTCGAATCGACCGACTCCGTCACGGTGGATCCGCACAAGCTCGGCTTCGTCCCCTATCCGGCCGGCGCGGTCTGCTTCCGCGACCGGCGTGTCCGGGAGCTGGTGGCGGTGGAGGCGCCCTACCTCTTCCACCGGGGCGCTTCCGAGTGGGGATACATCGGCCGGTACATCTTCGAAGGCTCCAAGCCCGGAGCCGCGGCCGCCGGCGTCTGGATGTCGCACAAGGTGCTGCCGCTCAACGCGGACGGGTACGGGTATCTGATCGGGGAGACGGCACGCGGGGCGCTCACCCTGCACGGGCGGATCTCCCGGGCAGACTGGGGTGATTTCCAGGTGGTACCGCTGCCGAGCCCGGACCTCAACATCGTCTGCTTCGCCATCTCCCACCCCTCGCTCGATACGCTCGAGCAGATCAACGACTTCTGCACGCGCGTGTATGAGGCGATGAGCGTGTCCGCGGGGCGTGACGCACGGCAGATCCCGTACTTCGTGACCAAGACGCTGCTCAAGGCCGAATCGTACGGTGAGTCGATCACCGCGATACTGGACGGTTTGGGAATCTCCGACGGAGAGTACCGCGCGGAGGGGGGCTTGAGCGTGATCCGCTGCACGGTGATGGACCCTTTCCTGGCCTCGGGCCGGGGGAGCGTCGATTTCATGGAAGGATTCGTCGAGGCGCTGCGGACCACCTTCGCAGCCGAGTTGGCGCTGCAGTGAGACGCGGGGCCGTGACACCGGCGGGAGGCGGGTGAAGCCGGGGCTCTGGCCGGTCTACACCGTCCTCGTCGTCGTCCAGCTGCTCTTCGCCACGCTCCCGGTGGCCATCATCGTCGCGCTGCGCGATATGTCCAGCCCCTCGGTGGCCATGCTGCGCGTAGCGGGCGCCGCGGTCCTCTTCCTTCTCATCTGGTCCATCGTCAGCCGTGAGCGCATCCGGTCGGCGGCCGACTATGGCCGGTTGGCGGTCTACGCCCTCTTCGGCGTAGTGGCCAACCAGCTCCTCTACATCACCGCCCTGACCATGACCACGGCCACGGCGGCGCAGACCATCATCACGGCGGGTCCGGCGATGACGCTCCTGGTGGCCATCGGCCTCGGCCGGGAGACCGCGACCGCCGCCAAGTGGGCAGGGATCGCACTGGCGGGGGTGGGTGCGCTCCTCCTGGTGGGCGTGGACCTGGGCGGTAGCGCCGGTCTCGGCAACGCGCTGGTCCTGCTGAACGTGGCCTCCTTCTCGGTCTACCTCGTCATCTCCCGCGACATTCTTTCCCGGTACGACCCGCTCACCGTCATCACCTGGGTGTTCGTCTTCGGGGCGCTGGGGCTTCTTCCCTGGGGGGCCATCTCCCTGGTCGGGGAGATTGGAAACCTCTCCCGCACCGCCTGGCTGGCCATGGCCTGGATCATCCTGGTGCCGACCGTGACCGGGTACTACCTGAACCAGTGGGCTCTCAAGCGGGTAGAGTCGAGCGTGGTGGCGGTCTACGTGTACCTGCAGCCGGTCGCCACCGCGCTCCTGGCGGTACCGCTCCTGGGAGAGATCCTCTCCCCGTATCTTGTGCCGGCCGGGGCGCTGATCTTTGCCGGCGTGGGCGTCACCATCTGGGCGGGCCGCCGCGCCCGGCGCCGTCGTCCGATCCCGACACCGTGACCACGCATGCTGCAACGGGTGACCGGAACCCCGCGGGCACTGTTCCTCCTCCTCGTCTTCCTGGCGCTCCTGGCCGTCGGCGCCGGGGTAGCGCTGCTCCTCATCGTCCATGACGGGCCGGAGCCGGCCGTCGAGAGGGTGGAGCTGCCGCCGGCGAAGGTGAGCACGCCGGACCCTCCCGCCTGGGGGCTGCACGGAGTGGGGGGGCGGGGGGTGGGCCGGGAGACCTTCGCCGCCGAGGAGCGGGAGCGGATCGCGCGGGCCATCGAGGACCTCCTCCGGCATCCGTCGAGCCTCTGCGGGACCTTCGGCCGGAGCATCTGGCACCGGTGGGAGGACAACCTGCTCTCG
>SKRI01000230.1 GCA_007118565.1 Gemmatimonadota bacterium
ACTTCGTCCGCGGGGAAATCGAGATCAACCAGCGGCTCGATGCGTGGGCCGACCCGGGGCTCGGCGCCCTCGGCTTCCTTCCGGGTACCGATTTCGCCGACGTCCGGCTGGCGGGCGATGGGTGGGGAACCACGGTGCACGTGGGAATGAAGGCGTATCTTGCACCGAATCTCGAGTTCGGCGCCCGGTACCTGCACTCGGTCGACCTCGATGTGACGGGGACGGCCGAGTTCGAGCAGATCCCCACCGGGATCGACATCATCGGGATCGGTCCGGCGGATGCGTTGATCGGTCAGGCCTTTCCTGCAGATCAGGAGGTGAGCACGAGCATTACCTTCCCGAACATGGCAGTTGTCGGGCTGGCCTACCGGCCGATCGACCCGCTCCGGGTCCTGCTCGACTACCAGTGGACCGGATGGTCCACCTTCCGCCAGTTCGATCTCGACTTCGCCCAGCAGCCGGGGCAGACGCTGATCCTCGATTATCGCGACGCGAGCACCTACCGCATCGGCGCGGAGCTCGCCGTCGCAGAAGCGCTCGACCTCCGGGCCGGCTTCATCTACAACACGGCGGCCACGCCGGACGAGACCGTCACGCCACTCCTCCCCGAGGCGGAGCGGAACTACTACACCGCCGGAATCGGCTACCGGATCGGAGGCGCCCGCATCGACCTCGGTTACCAGTTCATCGACCA
The DNA here is from genome assembly GCA_007118565.1 of Gemmatimonadota bacterium. Taxonomy (GTDB): domain Bacteria; phylum Gemmatimonadota; class Gemmatimonadetes; order Longimicrobiales; family Longimicrobiaceae; genus SKRI01. Next base: position 695 of record SKRI01000230.1, read on the forward strand.
GGCGGACCGACGCGGCCGGGTACGCGGCCGGCCGACGCGAGACCTCACTGCCCAAGAGCTGAACCGGGGTGTGTATGGCAGCACCGGCCACGTGCTCGGCCTCACGATCTCGTACGCCTTCGGCGGCGGCCTCTGAGCCCCCGTAACAACTCCTACGTGCAAACCACGATGAAAGCACGAAACGCATTCTTCCCGGCGGCGTTGCTCGCGGGCGCTCTGGCCGCGGTCGCCTGTGTCGACCACGAGGGTCTGCTCGACCCGCCCGCGCTGACCGCCGAGCAGGAGCTCTTCAGTCGGTACGTGGCCCTCGGCAACTCCATCACCGCGGGCTTCCAGTCGGGCGGAATCGTGGACAGCACCCAGGCGGAGGCGTATCCGGTGTACCTGGCAGAGGCGGCCGGCGTCGATTTCGGCATTCCCGCGCTGGCCTTCCCCGGCTGTCCGCCGCCGCTCGCCCAGCCGGCGCCGCTCGGAACAGCCACCATCGCCCCTCCCGGGGCACCGGCCTGCGCGCTCCGTGCCACGCCGACCGCTCCGTTCGTCCAGAACCTCGCGGTCCCGGGAGCCCGGATCCTGGACCTGTTTGACAACCTGACGGCGGCGGAGGGTGGATCCGCTACCACCCTCACCTCGTTGATCCTGGGCGGCCGCACACAGATCGAGGCGATGCACGACGCCGATCCGACGCTGGTCTCGGTCTGGATCGGCAACAACGACGCGCTCGCCGCGGCCATCGCCGGCCTTCCCGCCCTGCTCACGCCCCAGGCCGCTTTCGAGGCCGATCTCGACCGGCTGGTCGAGGAGATCAACCGCACTCAAGCTCGCGACGCCGTCCTCATAGGCGTGGTCGACGCCGTTCTCGCCGCACCGCTCCTCCAGCCGGGGGCGTACTTCTGGGCCATCTGGCAGCAGCGGGAGCTACTGCCTCCCGAGGTCCGCGGCGCGCTCAAGCCGGTGAGCGACAGCTGCGCCCCCGCCTTTCCGGACGGAACGCCGAATCCGCTCGCGCGCAACATGGTCTCGTTCCGCGTCCTCGCCGACGACGCCTTTTCTGAAATCACGTGCAATCCCGACGAGCTTCCGCCCGGAAGCCCCCACCTGCTCACCGTCGACGAGCAGGCCACGGTGCAGGGACGCGTCGCATCCTACAACGAGGCCATCGCCACGCGCGCGGCCGCCGAGGGTTGGATCTACGTCGATCCGAACCAGAGGCTGCTCCCTCTGGCCATGGAAGGGCCTCCGTTCAACCGCATTCGGAAGTGCCAGATGCTGGCCACGGCCGCGACCCCGGAGCAGTTCCAGCAGGCGATCGCCCTCTCCTGCCCGGTTCCTGCCCAGATGGGCGGAGCGCCGAACTTCTTCGGATCGCTCGTCTCGTTCGACGGGGTCCACCTGACCGCGGAGGCGCACCGGGAGGTGGCCCGCGTGATCGCGGCTGCGCTGAATGAGAGTCACGGCCTGAACCTACAGCCCTGATCCGTCAGAAGCCCGCCCCGCGAGCGGCGCCTCTTGCCACTGCAGGGCCGGAGGGTCATCTTGGGCGCGTAGTTCATCGTTTCCGCCTGATACGACCCTGATGTCCGACCGAACCCTCAATTCGAGCATCCGGTGGCCACTGCTGCTGGCCGTGGGAACCCTGTTCGCCGTCGTGGTCGCCGCCTGCGACTGGGACGAGGGAGGCTTCCCCAAGGTGACTCAGCGTGATCCGGGACCACCTCCAGTGGCCGAGTTCCCGCAGCCACCTCGTGCAGGGGCCGACGCACTGGCGATGGACGTGGTCGACTTCGGTGCCATCGACTTCCCGGCGGGGGTCACCGCCGATATGGCGGAAATGGGCGAGGGGGTCTATGCGCGGGTCTGCGTCGCCTGCCATGCCGCCGGTGGAGCGGGGAGCACCATCGGACCGGCGCTGAACGATGATGACTGGATCCACATCGACGGCACCTTCGAGCAGATCGTCTCGATCACCCGCAGCGGTGTGGCTCAACCTCGGGTGTATCCCGCCGCTATGCCCCCGATGGGCGGGGCGAGCCTCGACGACGAACAGCTGCAGGCAGTATCGGCGTACGTATACGCGCTCAGCCGCCTCAATTAACCCATCCTCCGAGCTGCGCGATGAGCAAGAACCTAGTTTTCGGGATCGGAGCGGTCATCGGGATCATCCTGCTTGCGCTGGCCGTCATGGCGACCATGACCGCGATCCAGTGGGGGCAGATCGACCGGGACGGAGCCGCCATCGGTTGGGGCGTCGTGGCCTTCTTCCTTGCGGTGGCGGGGATCGGATCCATCGCGGGCTCGGCGAACCACGCCTTCCGGGTGATGGGTCGGCCTGCGGAGCACCACTGATCACCGATCGATCCTGAAACGGAAAAAAGAAGCGGGCGGCCTTTGGGGAGGCCGCCCGCTTCTTTTCTTGCGCCGTGTCGCGCAGGCGAGATTCTGTCGCTGAACCCCTCAGGCGGCGACCGGCTCGCCGGCGGGAAGCTCCGAGGTGAGGCCCCGCGCGGTCAGGATCAGCTCGATGGCCGCGCCGATCTTGTTGTTCGGGGTGGATGCCCCGGCGGTGAGCCCGATGGAGATCGGCCCCTCCGGAAGCCAGTCCTCGGCCGTCGTCTCCGGGGTATTGAACGGGGTCCCGTTCGGCTTGAACCGAATGGTTCCGGACTCGGGATCGATGCAGGCCGCATCGGACACATGGTAGGTAATGGTGTGCTTCGCGCACAGCACCGCCAGATGGTTCGTGTTGGAAGAATTGTATCCGCCGATCACGACCATGATGTCAGGCGGCCCCTCCTCCGAGGCCATCATCTCCTTCACCGCGTCCTGCCGCTCCTGAGTCGCGGAGCAGATTGTGTCGAAGGAGCGGAAGTGCTCGTCGATGTCGAACCCCGCCTGACTCCCGAATCGGCGAGCGAGCGACTTGCCGACCTCGTCGGCGATGGCCAGCGACTCGCTGGAGAGCATGGTCGTCTGGTTCGCGACGCCGATCCTCGCCAGGTCCCGGTCCGGATCGAAGTCGGGAGATGCCTTGTCGCGGAAGTGCTCGACAAACGCCTCGCGGGAGAGAGCGCCGGGCTTTCCCTCGATGTAGTCCATGACCAGCCGCGCCTCGTCCATGTCGAGGACGACGACGTACTTTCCGTTCGGATACTTGCTCGCCTGGCTGGCCGTGGCCTCCGTCTCCTCGTGATAGTACTTCCCGTGGATGAGGGCGGTGTAGCCATCCCGGGCGTACTGCTCCACCCGCTTCCAAACCACCAGCACGCTCCCGCACGTGGTGTCCACGAGCACGGCCCCTGTCTGCTTGAGCCGCTCGAAGTCCTGGAGGGTCACGCCGAAGGCGGGAAGGATGACTACGTCGTCCTCCGTCAGTCCGGAGAAGTCGAAGCGATCGATGCCGTGCTTGCCCGCCGCGGGGTAGAGAAACTCGATCCCCATCTCCCGCATCCGCTGGTTGACGTGCGGGTTGTGGATGATCTCTCCGACCAGGAAGATCCGTTTGTCCGGGAACTGCGTGCGGGTCTCGTACGCATAGTCGACAGCGCGATCCACTCCGTAGCAGAACCCGAAGGCCTCGGCCAGACGGACGGTGACGGCCTTTTCCCCCTCCCCGAAGGTGCGGGTGTGCCCCTCCTCCCGGATGGCATCGACGAGCCCGCTGTGGTAGTCGGCCTGCACCACGGCCTCGATCTCCTTTCGGCGACCGAACCCGCGGCGAAAATATCGATCCGTCATCTGCCTGTTGGCTTCGCGGAGACCGGCTCGAAGCCCGAGCCGGAAGTTGACCCGAAAGTGATGTGGATCACGCACACCGAAGGTGATCCGTCGACGTTTACGGTAATCAGACCGCTCCGGGGCCGCAACCGCAGTGACCCCATGGGGTATGCGAATTGCGCCCGGCCGAGCCGAACGGGACAGGGAAAGGAGATCTCCAGCGCATGCGTATGAGACTGAAGAGAGAGAAGGGCGGGGCGAGCGCCGCGAACTGGGGGGGAGGTCGAGTGGGACGGCGGTCCGGGACCGCGACGGCGGAGCCCCGCGGGGACGTGGGCGCCCTCGTCGTGATCACCGCCCTCGTGCTCGGCGGGGTCGCGGGGTTCGCCTTCGGCGCGGATCGCGAGATCGGCGAGGGTGTCGTTCAGCAGTACGCTGAAGCGCAGACCCGGGAGGACTGGACCGCGCTCGATGCCCTGCCCGAGTTCGTGCCGCGCGTCTTCCTGACCGTAGTGGATCCCGGATTCGAAGACCGCCGGTTCATCACCGGCGCCGAAGACGAGAGCGCGGTGAGCCGGGAGCTGGTCCGGCAGGTCCATCGCCTCGACGCGACGCCCGGCGGTCGGGCGCGCGAGTTCGTCATGGCTCCTCTGCTCGAGGGTCGGCTGAACAGGCGACAGCTCCTCGAGCTCTACCTCAACCGGGTGTGGATGGGCCGCGACGGTGAGTGGAACATCTACGGGATCACACAGGCCTCGCGGGAGTATTTCGGAAAGGAGCCGGCTGAGCTCACCCTTAGCGAGACGGCCACCCTGGCCGGCCTCCTCCTGCCACCCCGTATGGAGAGCCCCGCCGATCATGTGGGCGCGGTCGGCGCTCGCCGGAACGAGGTGCTGAGGCAGCTACTGAATGTCGGGGTGATCGACGAGGAAGCGTTCCGTGAAGCCGCCGGCGAGCGCCTCGGCTTCCAGCCCGGGGTCCAGTTCGCGCCGATGGCACCGCCGCCCCCTCGCGAGGACGAGGAGGCGGCGGTGATCCGGCTCAACCGTCCGATTCAGCCGGTCACCGAGGACTGATCTCCGAGGCGTGTAGCTGGACCAGCGTCCACTCACCCTCCTGGCGGGTCATCACCCCGGTGATTAGGACCTCCTCCCGCTCGTCCACCGCATCGAACGACGCACCGAACCAGCCGGTGTTCGCGGAGGGGCTAACCGCCACCGTGATGCGCCCCGTAGGGACGAGCGGGCCCCCGTCCTCGAGCGGCCCGGGCGCAATGCGGGCATCCGGTCCGTGGGTGAAGACGTTCAGCGCATCCGTCCCCTCCCCGGCCTGGAGGAGCGCCGCCATCGAATCCACCTGCGCCCTGACCTCCTGCTGGGCTGCGTCCAGGTCCGGACCGGCGGCATACCTGCCCTCGTAGTATTCGGGGGGCGTGGGCTCCACCTTGCAGGCGGAGACGAGGAGAAAGAGCAGGATGGCTGCGGTCGGGAGCCGGCGCACGGCACCTCCGGAATAGGGATGAGAATCGATGCGGCACCTTGGCCAGCGCGGCGCATCAAATGAGTTTAACGCCTTCGGCATATCCACTGTCAAGACTGAGGCAAATCGCGGATGCTCTTCCGGCTCTTCCTGCTCTTCACGATCACTCCGATCGTCGAGCTCTACCTGCTCATCCGGATCGGAGGAGCCATCGGGGCGCTCCCGACCATCGCCATCGTTGTCATCACCGGGCTAGTCGGGGCGTGGCTGGCGCGTCTGGAGGGGGCCCGGGCCTGGGGCGACCTCCGGCGCTCCCTTGCCGGGGCGCAGTTTCCCGGCAACGCGATCCTCAATGGGATCGCGGTATTCATCGGCGGCGCCTTCCTGCTGACGCCGGGCGTGCTGACCGACCTCCTCGGCATCGCCCTTCTCGTTCCCGCGACCCGGCGCCCCATCATGCGAATGGTCCGGGAGCGCTTCATGAAGCGTCTCGAGAAGAGGGGAGATGGGGAGATCGAGGTTCGCTACTGGCGGCAGGAGCCGCCAACGGACGACCGATGATGCGACTCGCGCCATCCTACGCCGCCGGCGACTCCGGAACAAGCACCTGCACTTCCGGCTATATCATCTGCTTGACGGACGGTCGGGAAATGTGGCATTCTCCGACCCCAAGCCTTCTCTCAGCGAGCGCTGCCTAGATGATCTGGTTCGGCGAAAACTTCGTTCCCGTCTTCACCCCGCGTGACCGCGAGGGCGAGTTCTCGCGCATGCAGCGGGGGATCCGGTGGGTCGCCGAGCGGAGGCCGGGGGCCACCGGAGACGAGCTCGTCTCCGCGCTCAGCGAGAGCGGCTGGGTATCGACCGAGACGGCACGCCGGCTCCTCCCGTACTTCCGCGACTTCGATGCGGACCGGTACTTCGCGGAGCGGCTCCGCCGACTCTCGTTCCGCGGCGAGCTCGCCGTCGACGAGTTCAGGCGCCGGATCGGGCAGGTGATGGTGGACCTGACGGAGGAGGGAGAGAAGGTGGTGCTCCCCGGTGGTGCGGAGGCGGTTCGCTTCCGTGCCGGCGATCGGGAGGGCCTCGTCTTCGCCTTCCCCGAGGTATCCTACGCCGTCGATCCGGAGCTACGCGCCGCCGTTCCGGACGTGCTGGAGCACTTTCCGCACACGGTCGTCCTCGTCGCCCGCAACTTCCGGCCGGGGGCGGAGGCCGCCTTCCGGAGCCTCTTCCGCGGTCAGGAGATCGCCCCGACCACGGTGACGGTGAACCGGCTCCTCGGGCTCCGCGCAGTGGCCCTCCGCTACCGCACCCCCGCCGAGCGTGTGATGGACCTTCTCTGTAGCGGCGGCGGTGTGTCCACCCGGGCGGTGGCCCGCCTGGGAGATCGGGAGCTCGCCGCGGCCTGACCGAGGCTAATCGACCTCCATCGAGAGCTGCTCCTCGCCGGTGACTTCATCGTTGCCGGCGCTTTCTTCGTCGTCCGCCTCCGCCTCGGAAACTGGCGAATCCTCCCCCTCCTCGGGCGTCTCTTCCTCCGCGGCAGCCGGGGGACGGCTCCCCCCCTTCGCCAGGCGGCTCACCGAGACGACCCGCTCCTCCCCCGCGAGCGGGATGATCGGCGCATCGTCAGCCCCGGATGCGGCAACGGGCACCTCCCGGACCGAGAGGGTGTGCATCCGGCCTCCGCTCGCCACCGCCATCAGCTGCTCCCCGCCACCCACCTCGAAGGCCGCCACGAGCCGGTCGCCGTCATCTGCCACCGACAGCGCGCTTCCCAGGCCGCCACGCCCCTGACTGGAAATCTCGGAGAGGGAAAGGCGCGCAGCCCGTCCCCGCGCCGAAACCAGACAGAGCTGCCCATCGCGCCGGGCGACGGCCAGACCCACCACCTCGTCACCCTCCCGCAGCCGGATCCCCCGCACCCCGCGCGCCGTGCGTCCCATGCTGCTCACCTCATCGGCGGGGAAGCGGATCAGGCGCCCGGCCGCGGTAACCAGGACGATGTCGTCCCCGTCGCCGACCGGACGGACGTCGAGGAGGGCATCTCCCCCGGAAAGGGAGAGGGCACGGATGCCGCCACTACGCGGATTGGCGATCGGCGAGAGCTCCATCCGCTTCACGACCCCGCCCCGGGTCACGAAAACCAGCATCGCGCCCTCCCCCGGGTCGCGGAGCGGCAGCACTGCGGCCACCTCCTCATCGCCCTCCATACCCACCAGCTCGTGGACGGCGGAGCCACGGGAGGAGCGCCCCGGCTCGGGGAGGTCCTCGACCGCGAGGCCGTATGCCTGCCCGCCCCGGGTGAAGACCAGCACGATGTCCTGCATGCGGGCCATGAAGACCCGCTGGAGGGAGTCGCCCTCGAAGCGCTCCATGTCCGCCAGCGGCCGCCCCTCGCGCAACCGCCGCTCGTAGAGCGACATCGGCATCTGCTTGGCGTACCCCTGGCGGGTCATCACCACGATGACGCTCTCGTCCGCGACGAGCGCCTCGAGCGACACCTCGTCGGAATCGAGGATGGTGGTCCTGCGGGGATCGGCGTACCGGCTCACGACCTCCTCCAACTCGGCGCGCACCAGCGCCACCTGCCGCTCCGGGCTCTCGAGGATCCCTTCGAGTTCGCCGATCTCCCGGCGCAGCTCCTCGTGCCGCCTGCGGAGCTGCCCCGTCTCCAGCGAGGTGAGGCGGGAGAGCCGCATGCGGAGAACGGCTTCCGCCTGCGGCTCGGTGAGCGCGAACTCCTTCCGCAGCTTCTTCCCGGCCGACTCGCGGGTCCGGGAGCCCTTGATGATGCGGACCACCTCGTCGATGTTCTCGAGCGCGATCAGCAGCCCTTCCAGGACATGCGACTCCTCCCGTGCCCGCCTGAGCCGCCACTCCGAGCGGCGCACCACCACCTCGATGCGGTGGTCCCGGTAGCGCTCGAGGAGCACCTTCAGCGGCATCTCCCGCGGCACACCGTCGTCCAGCGCCAGCGCGATGACCCCGAAGGTCGACTGCAGCGAAGTCCACCGGTGCAGTGCCTTGGCGATCGCGGCGGCGTCCGCGCCCCGCTTCAGGTCGAGCACCAGTCGCAGGCCGTCCCGGTCTGACTCGTCCCGAAGGTCGGAGACGTCCGGAATCTTCCCCTTCCGGGAGAGAGTGGCGATCTGCTCGATGATCCGCGTCTTGTTGGTGGCGTATGGGATCTCGGTCACAACCAGCTGCTCCCGACCGCCCCGCCGCCGCTCGCGCAGCATGCGGGCACGCATGATCACGCGCCCTCGGCCCGTCTCGTACGCATCGCGGATCCCCTTCCTCCCAACGATGAGACCGCCCGTGGGAAAGTCCGGTCCCGGAACGAAGGACATCAGCTCGTCGAGAGTGCACTCGGGATGATCCAGAAGATGGATGACCGCCCGACCGATCTCCCCGAGGTTGTGCGGGGGAATGTTGGTGCTCATCCCGACCGCGATGCCGCTGCTCCCGTTCACCAGGAGGTTGGGGAGGCGGGAGGGGAGTACCTTCGGCTCCTCCAGGCGGTCGTCGAAGTTGGGGGCGAAGTCGACGGTGTCCTCCTCGATCTCCGCGAGTACCTCGAGGGCAACGGGGGAGAGGCGCGCCTCGGTGTACCGGTATGCCGCGGCCGAGTCCCCGTCAATCGATCCGAAGTTGCCCTGCCCGTCCACCAGCGGATAGCGGAGGGAAAACTCCTGCACCATGCGCACGAGGGCGTCGTACACCGCGCTGTCCCCGTGCGGATGATACTTTCCGAGCACGTCGCCCACGACCGTCGCCGCCTTCTTGTACGGACGGTCGGGACGCAGCCCCAGCTCGTACATGCTGTAGAGGATTCGGCGGTGCACCGGCTTGAGCCCATCCCGAACATCGGGGAGGGCGCGCTGGACGATCACGGACATTGCGTAGTCGAGGAACGACTCGCGCATCTCCTCGTCGATGAAGCGCGGCTCGACGCGCTCCGTGGTGGTCGCGACGGTCATGCGAAGCGGTTGTGGCGAACGGAATTAGACGGGTGGCGCTGCCAAGCTACGAAGACCCGCAGCGGCGCGCATCCCCGATGCGGTACGGGGAGGGGTGGGAGATGGGGGGTCTCGGCGAGGGGACGGGTCAGTCGTCCCAGTCCTCGAGGATCTCCTCGAACTCCGCGGCCATGGTCGGGTGGCCGTGGCGATGGGCGGCGGCGATGCCGTCCCGGTACGCCACGCGCGCCTCCTCCTCCCGCCCCAGCTCCCGGAGCACGTGCCCGAGGCGGCCGTATGCGTTCCCCTCGTCGTCCGTGCTCTGGAGATACTTGCGGAGGTGGTCGGCGGCCTCCTCCCAACGCTCCTGGCGCTCGAGCTCGAGCGCCAGGCCGAAGCGCGCGCGCGGGTCATCCGGGTTCGCCTCGAGCATCCGGGAGAGCGCCTCGACGCGGTCGCCCGTCACGAAACCCTTCCGGCGGGGGAGAGGACGACCACCTACGAGCGGTCCCGAATGACCTTTACGGCGAGCGCACCGATCCCGAGCCCCGCCCCGACGATCCCCGCCACCTTGGCCGCGCGCTCCGGATCGATGGAGGCGGCGCGCTCCTGCAGCGAGACCGACGGCTTCCCTTTCCTCCCCTTCGCATGCTCGCCAGAGGCACCCGGATCCTTGAGCTCCTCGAGGCTCACCTCCGCCCCCGTGATCGGGCAGGTCCCGAGCCCCTGCTCCCGGTTGGTTCGGTTGGTGAAGACCAGGTCCGCATCGCCCTCGGGGGAGCGTACGCCGGTCCCGAGCGGCTCGATGGCGCCATAGACGGCGCTCCGGCTCATCCCGACCTCCTCCGCGATGGCCCGGACGGGAGCGTCCGTGCTCCAGTACATCTCGTTGGCCCGCCTCTGCGGGGAGACGGCTTTCTCAGTGGGACTCGTCATTCCGGCATCTTCGGAGCGAGGGATGTGTCGGAAACAGTCTGCGGAGTTGCACAAGACATACCAGGAATGGCCGCTCGCGAGGTCCATTCGTCGTCGCTGTGGACGCGTGCGAGGTACGACCACCGATTCCCGTTGTATCAGAGCGGTTCGCGGCCTATCTTCCTCGCTTCCCGCCGGCCGGACCACGCTGTGGCACGCCCGGCCGGACACGATTGGCGATACGCGTCTGACACCGGTGACACTCTACACGCCTTGCGCTCCTCCCGCCAGCTGCTGAGCAGCCTCGAGAACGCATACCGGGAATCCTTCCAGCGGGCGGAAGCCGTTGGGGATGAACAGGAGATGCAGCGCCTCGAGCTCGATTTCCAGCGGGACCAGGTCTTCCTGAGCGTCCTCCTGGACATCCGCACGCAACTGTCCGACATCGGACGATCCGTGCATCCCGGTGAGCCGGAGGAGCCCTCCACGCTCGAGACGGTGGAGCGGCTCTCCGGGCTTCTCGGGCGGCGCTTCCGTTGACCCCCGTACCCACGCGGACCGTCTCTCAGCCACCCCCCTCGGACGTCGGCGGAACGAAACTGGCCGGGGGACGCGCGCCCCTCGCCGTCCTCTTCCTCACCGTTTTCCTGGACCTGGTCGGGTTCGGCATCGTCATTCCCCTCCTGCCCCTCTACGCCGAGACGTTCGGGGCGGGGCCGGTGGCCGTGACGATGCTCGTGGCGGTGTACTCGCTCATGCAGTTCGTCTTCGCCCCGTGGTGGGGGAGGATCTCCGACCGGTTTGGGAGGCGACCGATTCTCATCATCGGACTCTTCGGCTCGGCCATCTCCTACATCGCCTTCGGGCTGGCCGGCTCCCTCGCGGTCCTCTTCGGCGCCCGTATCCTGGCGGGGTTCATGGGGGCCAACGTCGGCGTGGCGCAGGCCTACGTAGCCGACGTCACGGACCCGGCGGACCGGGCCCGGGGAATGGGGCTGATCGGCGCCGCCTTCGGCCTGGGCTTCATCTTCGGGCCGGTGATCGGCGGGCTCCTGGCCCCCTACGGCGCCGCCGTCCCGTTCCTGGCAGCGGGGACGCTCGCCTTTCTCAACGCGCTGCTCGCCATTGCCCGGCTCCCGGAGTCGTTGCCGCACACCGATCGGTCGGCAGCGCCCCCGAGCTTCGGGGCGGGGCTGCGGGAGCGCGTCGCCGGAGCGCGCCGCGCCTTCCGGGACGCGACCCTCGCGCGCCTCTACTCGGTCTTCTTCCTGGTGACCTTCGCCTTCGCCGCGCTGGAAGCGACCTTCTCACTCTGGGCGGACCGCGCCTGGGCGCTGAGTCCGGCGGAGATCGCCTACGTCTTCGCCTATATCGGCGTCCTCGTGGTGATCGTGCAGGGCTTCCTGGTGGGGCGGCTGAGCCGACGGTGGGGGGACGTCCGTCTCGCGGTGACCGGGGCAGTCGTCCTGGCTGCGGGGTTGGCGGCCATTCCGGTAGCCCCGTCTCCCCTCCTCCTCGCGCTCGCCCTGGCCGGCGTCGCGTTCGGCCAGGGAACCACGACACCGGCCATCTCGGCCCTGGTCTCGCGGAGGGGCGGACGCACCGATCAAGGGACTCTGCTCGGCGTCTCCCAGTCCCTCTCCGCCCTCGGGCGCGTGGTCGGCCCGGTGCTCGCCGGCGTGCTCTTCGCCGGCGTCGGCATCGGGGCTCCCTACTTCATGGGGGGTATCCTGGTCGCTGGCGCGGGCGTGATCCTCCTTCCGCTCCTCTCGACCGGGGGTTCGGACCGATGATCCGTCCTGCACGGCTGCGGGATGGCGCCGGAATCGCGCTGGTGGCGCCGGCTGGACCCCTCCCGCCCGGAGCGCTCGAGCGAGCGGTGGAGCAGGTCGAGGCGTGGGGGTGGCGGCCGCTTCCGGGTCCGCACGCCGCCGGCTCCCACCACGGGTATCTGTCCGGGAGGGACGAGGATCGGCTCGGGGATCTGCAGGCAGCGCTCTTCTCTCCCGCGGTGGACGCCGTCTGGTGTCTGCGCGGCGGGTACGGTACCATGCGGCTCCTGCGGCGGATCGACTGGCGGCCGATGCTGGAGCGCCCGCGGCCGCTGATCGGGTTCAGCGACAACACCGCGCTGCACCTGGCCCTGGTACGGCGGGGGCTGGTATCCTTTCACGGCCCGCACGCCGCGGCCGACCCGTTCCCGCCCTTCACGGGGGAGCGGCTCCGGGAGCTCCTCGTCCGCCCGGAGCCGGCGGGCGTCCTCCCGCTCCCGGAGGAATCGGGGGAGCGCCCGGCCGCGATCCGCGGCGGCGCTGCCGAGGGGCCGCTGGTGGGGGGCAACCTCGCCCTGCTCGCGGCCACGCTGGGGACGCCGGACGCATTGCGGGCCGAGGGCGCCATCCTCTTCTTCGAGGAGGTCGGAGAGCCGGCGTACCGGATCGACCGGCTCCTCACCCAGCTCGAGCTGGCCGGCGTGCTGGACGCGGTCGCCGGCGTGGTTATCGGAGGCATGACGGAGGTGCCTATCCCTACGAGGGACGACATTCCCCCCGTCCGCGAGGTCCTCGCCGGCCGACTCCACGACCGCGGCGTTCCGGTGCTGACCGGGTGCCCCGTCGGCCACATCGACGAGATGTGGACGCTCCCGCTCGGCATTCGCGCCCGGCTGGATGCGGACGCCGGCACCCTCGAGCTCCTGGAAGCGGCGGTACGTTGATCCTACGACTGGAGGCAGGGAGATGAAGATCTATACGCGCACCGGTGACCGGGGCGAGACCGGCCTCTTCGGCGGCGGCCGGGTTCCGAAGGATCACGCGCGGGTGGAGGCGTACGGAGCGGTCGATGAGCTCAACTCGGTGCTCGGCGTGGCCCTCTCCTCCCTCTCCGCATCGGCGCGGCATACGGTGGGAGACAGAATCCGGCAGATCCAGGCCGACCTCTTCACCCTGGGGGCGCAGCTCGCCACCCCGGAGAAGGAGGACGGCAGCCGGCCCGCCCACCTTCCGGAGCTCGAGGACGATGCGATCGAGCGGCTCGAGGGGGCCATCGACCGCCTGGAGGCGGACCTGCCGCCGCTCCGGAACTTCATCCTGCCGGGCGGTACCGGTCCTGCAGCACATCTCCACCTGGCCCGGACTGTCTGCCGCCGGGCGGAGCGCCGGGTGGTTCACCTGGGCCACGAGGCGGTTATCCCGGAGGAGACGGTGGTGTACCTCAACCGCCTCTCGGACTACCTCTTCACCGCGGCGCGAGCCGTCAACCGGCTGGCGAACGTCCCCGACATCTCCTGGACACCCCGGGAGGAGACGTAGGACCCGATCGAGGAAGCGACCCGATCGGCACACTCATCAAAGACAGGACATACGATGGCATACAGTGAGCTTCTGGTTCGTCCGATGCGTGAAGAGCTGACCCGGCTCGGCGTGGAGGAATGGCGCAGCGCCGAGGAGGTTCGGGACGCGCTCTCCGATCCGGAGGGGACCACCCTGATCGTGATCAACTCGGTGTGCGGATGCGCGGCGAGGAACGCGCGCCCCGCGGTCGCGCTGGCGCTGGACGACGGCAAGCGGCCGGAGCGGACGGCCACCGTCTTCGCCGGGCAGGACGCGGAAGCCACGCAGGAGGTACGGAACCACCTGCACGGTTATCCCCCCTCGTCACCCTCGATCGCCCTGCTCAAGGACGGCGAGGTCGTCCTCATGCTCGAGCGTCACCGGATCGAGGGCCGCACCGCCGAGGAGATCGCCGGCGACCTTCGGAGTGCTTTCGACGAGCACTGCTGACCTGCCGGGGGAACGGCCTGGCTTGCGCCTTGCCGTTCCCTCGATCGATCACACGGCGAGACGGGGGAGCGCGGCCGCGCACTTCCCCGCGGAGAGCCGCGAACCACCGCTCTCACCCTTCCATCCCCCGGATCCCCAGGAGGCCGCATGGCAAGCACGTCCGCCCCGGGCACCGCTCCCCCGCACGTCGAGCTCAAGCCCTTCGATCGCGATACCCTCGGCAAGGTCTTCCTCTCGGCGGTCGAGCGACACGGCCGACCGGATGCCCTCCGGTACAAGGAGGGGGGAAGCTGGCGATCCATCTCCCACCGGGAGGTCGCGGAGCGCGTGACGCGGCTGGCCGCGGCGCTCACCGACATGGGAGTAGAGAAGGGTGACCGGGTCGGCCTCCTCTCCGAGAACCGCCCCGAGTGGGCCATCAGCGACTATGCGGTGATCTGCATGGGTGCCGCGGACGTCCCGCTCTACCCCACCCTCCCGCCGAATCAGATCGAATACATCCTCAAGGACAGCGAGGCCAAGGTGGTCTTCGTCTCTACCCGGGAGCAGCTCGACAAGATCAACCAGATCCGCGGCAACCTGCCCGACCTCAAGCAGGTGATCTCGTTCGATGACCCGGCCGGCGCCAAGGGGACCGTCCACCTCGAGGAGATCCTCCGCCGGGGAGGGAAGCTGGCGGAGGAGGGGAAGGCACGCCCCCTCGGAGAGATGGTCGGGGAGATCGGGCGCGACGACCTCGCCACCCTCATCTACACTTCGGGAACCACGGGGAATCCGAAGGGGGTCATGCTCACCCACTACAACCTGGCCTCGAACATCGCCTCCGTGCACCAGCACGAGGTCATCGATCCGGGCTCCGGCGAAGTGGCCCTCTCCTTCCTTCCGCTCTCCCACGTCTTCGAACGGATGGTCGACTACTTCTACTGGGACGCGGGCGTCAGCATCGCCTACGCCGAGTCGCTGGAGACGGTGGCGGACAACCTGACCGAGGTCTCGCCCCATTACATGGTCTCGGTGCCCCGCCTCTTCGAGAAGATCTACACGAAGGTAATGGGCGCCACCGGCATCAAGCGGAAGCTGGTGATGTGGGCCAAGAAGGTGGGAGAGGAGATCGCCGAGATGCGACTCGCCGGACGGGAGCCGACCGGCGCCCTCGCAATCCAGGGGAAGCTGGCCGACAAGCTCGTCTTCTCCAAGCTGCGGGAAAGGACCGGCGGCCGCCTGCGCGCCTCGATCTCCGGCGGCGCTCCGCTCTCGGGTGACATCGCCAAGTTCTTCTTCGCGGCCGGGCTCCCGGTCTACGAGGGGTACGGGCTAACCGAGACCTCGCCGGTGATCACCGCCAACAAGCCTGGGAACGTCGGCCTCGGTACGGTGGGGACCCCGGTTCCGGGGGTGGAGGTCAGGATCGACGAGAACGGGGAGATCCTGACCCGCGGCCCGCACATCATGAAGGGGTACTGGCAGAACGAGGAGGCCACGGCCGAGGCCATCGACGACGACGGCTGGCTCCATACGGGAGATGTCGGGGAGTTCGACGCGCGGGGCCGCCTGCGGATCACCGATCGCATCAAGAACATCATCGTGACTGCGGGTGGGAAGAACATCGCCCCCTCCCCCATGGAGAACGCGGCGGCGCTCTCCCCGTACGTGGCCCAGGTGGTGATGATCGGCGACAAGCGGGCCTACCCCTCCCTGCTGGTGGTTCCGGACTTCGAGAATCTGGCCCCCTGGGCGCAGGAGCAGGGAATCGGCAGCTCGGATCGGGAGTCGCTGGCCAAGGATCCGCGGGTGCAGAAGCTGCTCGAGAAGGAGACGCTGGGACGGCTCGAGAGCTTCGCCCGGTACGAGCAGCCCAAAAAGATCTCGGTGATTCCCGAGGAGTTCACGGTGGAGTCGGGGATCCTGACGCCGACCATGAAGGTGAAGCGCCGGGTGGTCGAACAGCGCTACGGGGAAGTGATCGAGGAGATCTACCAGGAGCCGGACAGCGGCCTGAAGCAGTAGACGGGCACGCTGGTAAGAAAAGGTCCCCCGCGGCGGATGCCGCGGGGGACCTTTTTCGATCTGGCACTCCCGTTCCGCAGGGGATCAGGAGTTGGGGCGAGCCGCCAGCAGGATGGCCCCCATGGCCAGCAGGATCGAGGCGATCAGCGATCCGGTCACCGCCGCGCCGGCCTCGGGAAGGAGCGGAGCAGTCTCCTCCAGGCCCACCAGCTCGACCGGCCGGATCCTCCTTGCTACATGCACGGTTGGCGCAACGAGAGCGGCGGTTGCGGCGCCTAGGAAGGTCCATGCGACGGGTTTCGTCAGCACGACAGGGCTCGTCATTCGCAGATTTTTCTCTCCGATACGTTCTCCGGTGACCAGCCATGCCGCGCGGGCGGCGGCCAGCACGTGCAACTCGGCTCCTTACCCCTCTCCGGCGACGAGGTGGATGATGTTCGACGGGCTTGAGATCCAGAAGCCCTCGAAGTCGGACGGAAGAGGCTCCACCTCATCGCGGCGGACGCAGCCGTGCTCCTCCAGGTGCGCCGCCGCGGCTTCCACGTCATCGGTAGCGATCTCCAGCCAGATCTCCGCCTGGCTCATCGCCGGAACCCGGTCGATCCAGAGCACCTTGTCCCCGAAGGCGAACCGGACCGTCTCGGTTGCGCTCGGCGGGGTGCCCTCCAGCTCCTCGAGTCGCAGCACGTCACGGTAGAAGGCCACCGTTCGCGCGTACTCGTGGGCAGGCACCTTCATGGCGATGTTCCTGCCCGGGGCGTAGCCCGGGGTCATCGTTCCCGGCCGATCACCGCTCCTCCCACCGGGGCGTCGGAAAGCGTGGCTCCCCTGTCGCCACCTCCTCGGGCCAGACCACCACCTTCTCCCCATCCTGCCACTGGACGAAGAGCCCCTGGTTGGCGGTCTGGTAGCCGCGCTCATCCACGGCAAAGTCGCCGAAGATCGTCTGCGTCTCGAGGCTCAGCAGCACATCGCGGAGCGCTTCCGAATCGAGGCTCCCTGCCTGCCGCGCCGCCTCCATGAAGAGCTGGCAGCTGCCGTACGCCCCCGCCGCGTGAAAGCTCGGCGGCTGACCGAACTCCCGCTCGTACGCCTCGGCGAACTCGTTCACGCCGGGGTTGGGAAGGCTCGGCTCCCAGGCCGACAGGCCATACGCATACTCCGCCTTCTCCCCGAGCGCCGCCTGGAACTCGGCCACCGCCCCCGACGTCCCGAACATCGCCACGTTAACACCGTGCTCCTCCATCTGGTGGACAACGGCGATGAAGTCGTCGAGCGCCGAGGCAGCCATGCCCAGCACCTCGACATCGTTCTCCCGGATCCTCGTCAGAAGTTCGGAGAAGTCCTCCGTTCCCGAGGGGTAGGTCTCGTGGAGGACCACCTCCAGTCCACGCTCCCGGGCCAGCTCGGCCGCACCCGCGCCGGCGGCTCGCGGGAAGAGCTGGTCCTCCTGGAGAATCGCGACGCGCCGCAAGCCGTTCTCATCGGCGATGTCGATGAGCCCCGCCAGGAAGAGCTCGGCAGGCGGGAGCACCATGAAGAGGTAGCGCCGGCCCTGCTCCCAGATGGAGGTGGTGGCCGCCAAGGGGGAGATGTGCACCATCCGGTGCCGCTCGGTTACCGGGGCCACGGCCTCCGTGAGCGTCGAGCCGTAGGGGCCCATGATGGCGTCGACCCCCTCCTCGGTGATCAGCCGCTCGTAGAGGCGGGGCGCCAGCTCCGCGTCGGACTCATCGTCGTGGATCACGAACTCGATCTGCCGGCCGAGGAGGCCACCCTCCGCGTTGACGTGCTGCTGGCAGAGGCGGTAGCCGTTGCGCGCGGGGATCCCCTGCGTGGCATACGCGCCGGTCTCGGACATGGTGGCGCCTATCCGGGTCGGGCTCTGCTCGTTGATCGCCTCCGGCGGTGCGGAAGCGCAGGCGGCGAGCAGGGGGACGAGCAGGAGCAGCTTCATTCTCATAGCATCAATCCATGCAGGGATACCGAATCGTGGAGCGACGCGGGGCGCGCAGCTCGGATCGGGGCAGGCCAGAATCCTCGCCCAGGCGTCTGGGGCTCACCCCATCTCCCGCAGCGCCCGGCGCACGTACACCGGCACCATGGCGCGGCGCCACTCCGGATCGACGATGATGTTCTCCAGCGGCCGGCTCTGCCGGTGCGCCGGCTCGGCCACCGCATCGGTGACATCGGAGAGCGGGTGTCCGGTGGCGATCTTGTCGAGCCCCGCCACGACGCGCGGGCGGGAGCCGAGGGCGGAGACCACCATCTTCATCTCCCGCACCCTCCCGTCCTCTCCGAGATCGGTGGCGATGGCTATGGAGAGGAGCGGGAAGTCGATCGACTTTCGCTGCCGCACCTTGCGATAGGCGGTGCGGACGCCGGAGCCCGGAAGCGGAACGCGGATGCGCCGCACCAGCTCGTTCCGCCGGCGCACGCTGTTCCAAATCCCGTCGGCCACGAACCAGTCGGCGAGCGGCACGGTCCGCGGACCGTCGGCGGAGACGAGGTCAACCACCGCGCCCAGCGTCAGGAGGGCGGGCGGCGTGTCGGCCGAGTGGGCGGCCACGCACTTCTTCCCCACCTTGGTGACGTGGCAGACGTCGCCGTCCTTCTTCAGGCAGTAGCCGAGCGCCTTCCGCCAGAAGTGCGACTGGTTGTAGTAGGTGCAGCGCGTGTCGAGGCAGAGGTTACCGCCGATCGTCCCTGAGTTGCGGATCTGCGGGCCGGCCACCTGGCCGGCGGCCTCGGCCAGCGAGGGCGTGTGCCGCCGCACCAGCCGCGAGGCGGCCACGGCCGAGAGGGTCTCGCAGGCGCCAATCACCAGCTCCCGAGCCTCGTCCTCGCCGGTAGCGTTCCCCTCCCCGTCCCCGTAGCTGATTCCCCGCAGCTCCCCGATCCCCTTCAGCCCCACCACGTGGTGCGGGGTGAAGAGCCCGTGCTTCATGTTGGGCATGAGGTCGGTGCCCCCGGCGATGGGGATCGCGCCCTCGTCCTCGAGCAGGTCGAGAGCGGCGGAGAGCCTGTCCGGACGGTGGTAGCGGTAATCGTGGAGGCGGAGCATGATCGGCGGGTCGCGGGTCGTTCTACCGAAAGCTACGGAAGGGACGCCGCTCCCGCCAAGTCGGAGGGGTCGTGACTGGGGAGATGGGCCCGGCGTTTACTGCCGCGCCGAGAGGTGGTCGAGGATTGCCCGCAGGGAGCCGTCGGCGGCGGCGCGGAGCGCCGTGGGGAGATGGGGGCCATAGACCCGCTCCCGCAGCTCGTCGAGGGAGGGCGCGCCAGTGGCGGGGAGCGCCGCCTCCACCTGGGCGATCCGCTCCCCCCGGTGCGCCCGGTAGCGAGCGACGGCCTCGGCCGGATCGGTGATCGGGGGGCCGTGCGCGGGATAGATGACCTCGGGAGCCAGCGCCTCGACCCGGTCGAGGGAGCGGAGGTAGGCGCCCAGATCCCCCTCCGGGGCAGCCACGAGCGTCGTATCGCCCTCGCCCATGAAGAGATCGCCGGCAAAGAGCGCCCCGTTCTCCGGCGCCTCCCCGCCGCTCCAGAGGAGGGAGATGTGGTCCGGCGTGTGGCCCGGCGTCTCCACCACGCGCAGCGTGCCCACATCGGTCTCGATCTCCGTCCCGTCGCGGACCGCCCCGCGCCCCCGCACCTCCGGCGAGAAGGCGCGGACAGGCGCACCGAGCCACTTTCCGAGCCGCTCCGCGCCTCCGGCATGGTCCGGATGCCAGTGGGTCACCACGAGGGTGACGGTCCGGCATCCCGATACCGCCTCCACCAGCGCCTCGAGGTGCGCCGGGTCGTCCGGGCCGGGGTCGATGATCGTCGCCCGCTCACGGCCCACGATGTAGGTCCGTGTCCCGTCGAGGGTCATGCCCGAGGGGTTGTCGGCGCGAACCGTGGAGAGGGCAGGAGGGGGAGTCACTGGAGTCAGCGTGAGGGGAGGACGAGGGAGAGCGCGGTATCGATGGAGGCGAGGGAGCGGACCGGGCGGATGTCACCGGTGACCGCCACCAGCGCGTCGGCGGCTGCCGGCCGAGCGGCGAGCGAGCGGGACAACGGCGAAAAGATTGCCGGCCGCGAGGTCACCGCCTCCACGACCCTCTGCAGCCGCCTCCCCGGGGAAAAGGCCCGCCCGTGGGCCTCCTCGTAAGACCGGAGCGCGCCGCGCGTGGGTCCGGTCGGCGAGCGCAGCGCCCGATCCGCGACACGGGCCGCGAGGGCCGCGCCGTGGAGCGCCCGGTAGATCCCCTGGCCCGTCAGAGGATCGTAATATCCGGCGGCGTCCCCCACCAGTAGAAGACCGTCGTCCACGATCCGCCGCACGGGAATATCGAACGGGCCCGTGGCGAGCACATCCTCACACCGTGCCGCACCGCCGTTCCCGAGCGCCGCTTCCAGCTGTCGGTCGAAGCAGCCGCCAGAGTCGCCCCGTGCCTCCGGAATCCGGTTCTTCCCCAGCACCACGACGACGTTGGCGAGCTCGCTGTCTACCGGAGCGATCCCCACACACAGCTCGGATCCCAGCTTCAGAACGCCATGATCCCGGGGGGGAATGCCGCGCACGTGGGCGGCGAGCGCCAGCTTCCAGATGCGAGGGGACCGGCGGACGAGGTCCAGTCGCCGCACCAGCTTCGAACGGAGGCCGTCGGCAGCCACCACCAGGCGTCCCCGCACCGGCGTGCGGGATCCGTCCGGATCAATCGCCTCCACCCCGACGATTCGCCCTCCTTCGAGAAGCGGGCCGCGCACCTGCCAGCCGGTTCGCGTCTCCGCCCCGGCCTCGGCGGCCGCGCGAAAGAGAATTTCGTCGAGGACGGCGCGGCGGATCCCGAGGCCGTGAACAGTCGGGGGGAAACGACCCCGGAATCCCGTGCGGTCCAGGGGGCCGATCTCCCACCCCCGGAGTGGAACCGCGCCCGCCCCGCGAACCCGGTCCAGCACCCCAAGACGCGCGAGCTCCCGGACCGCGGCGGGGTTGAGGCATTCGCCGCACGGCTTGCGACGCGGCATCTCCCCCCGCTCGAGTAGAAGGGCGCGCCAACCCGCCGCCGCCATCCGCCGGGCCATGGCGGAGCCGGCCGGGCCCCCGCCCACTACCACCACGTCGTACACGTCCGTCTGCCTCACCCGGGCTCGTTGTGGCGGATGGTGAGGGAGAGCCGGAAAACCGGCTCCCGCCGCGCTCGTGCCTCCAGGATCCCGGCGCGCTCCGCGAGCCGGAGAACCTCCGCCGGCGTGAAGGCGGCGCGCACCGATACGGGTCCGTCGTGGCGGGTGAAGCGGCTCCGGCGCCATACCGTGGCCGCCAGGAGGTGCGCCCCCAGCAGACCGAGCGGCGAGCGGCGCAGATCGTTTACCACGATACCGAGGGTGGAGACGCGTGCCATCTCCCGGAGGATCTGCACCGCATCCTGCTCCTCGAAGTGGTGGAGGGCGGTGGAGCAGAGGGAGATGTCGAAGGCGTCGTCTTCGTACGGAAGATCGAGCGCATCGGCCCGCTCCACCCGGACGCGGGGGTGCCCACCGGCCCGCTCCCGGCCACGGGCCAGGGTTTGGGGATGTAGATCCGTGGCCGTGACCTCGACCTCGCGCCCGCCGCCCCAATTGTGCTCGGCGATTGCCAATGGAATGTCGCCGGAGCCGGTCGCCACGTCGAGAATCCGGTAGCGCCCGGGCGGGGCGTCGGCCAGGAGCTCCCGAACCCTCCGCAGGGCCGTGCGTCGTCCACCCAGCCACCGGTTGACCGCGCGGAGGTCGCACAGGCTGCGCCCGAGCTCCTCCTCGTCGAGCTCTGGCTCGTCCATCAGCTCGGGTGCGGTGACGCGCCTCACCCTGCCGCCTCGCGCTCCCGCAGGCGGTCCGCGGCCCTCTCCATCTTCCCCTGCAACTCCTCCACATCGACGCCCGGGAGCCGGCCGTCGCGGTAGAGAATGCGGCCGGCGACCATGGTGAGGCGCACGTCGCTGCCGCGCGCCGCGTGGACGACGGCAGCGAGTGGGTCGTGCACCGGTCTGACGTGTGGCGCGTCCAGCGATACCGCGCAAAGGTCCGCCGCCTTGCCGGACTCGATGCTTCCGACCTCGTCCTCCATCCCGAGGCAGGCGGCCGCATCCAGGGTGCACATCCGCAGCACCTCCGCGGGCGGCAGCGCGTCCGGGACGCGGAGGCGGGGGCGCTGGAGAATCGAGGCGATGCGCGCCTCCTCGAGCATGTCCATGCGGTTGTTCGAGCCGGCGGAGTCCGTGCCGAGGCCGACCCGCACCCCCGCCTCGCGGAAAAGATCGAGCGGCGCGATGCCGTGCCCGAGCCGAGCGTTGGCCACTGGACAGTGCGCCACCGTGCACTGGCAATCCGCAATGCGGCGCACGTCCTCCTCTCCCACGTCCACGCAGTGGATGAGCAGCGGCCCGAGACCGAGCAGGCCCAGGCGGTCCAGGAGGGCTATGGGAGACGGCGCCCTCGCATCGACGGATATGCCCCGGGCGCGCAGCCGGTCGGCGAACACCCCCTCCCCCGCCGCCACCAGCCGCCGCTCCGCCGCGGACTCGGCGATGTGCACGGCGACGGGCAACCGCTCGGCGCCGGCGTACTCCGCCACGCCGCGGTATAAGGCGTCCGACACCGTATACGGGGCGTGCGGGGATATCCCGACCCTGACCCGGTCGCCGGCCACCCCCCGTGCCCGCTCCACCCTCTCGCGGAGCGCAGCGAGGGCGGCCGCCGCGTGCTTCGGATCGGGACCAAAGACCTCGTGGAAGACGACACCGCGGAGACCTAGATCGCGCAACGCCTCGAGCGAGGCGCCCGAGGCCTCGGTGGCGCCGAGGGTGGTGATCCCGGCGCGGAGCGCCTCGACAACCGACCAGCGTGCCGCCACGCCGAAGTCGTCCGGCGCGCTCAGGCGGCGGTAGCCCCGCATGAGCCCGGCGATCCAGTCCGGGAAGGCGAGGTCCTCCAGCGCACCGCGGAAGAGGGCGAGGTCCGGATGGGCATGGGCATTTACCAGCCCCGGGAGGAGGGCGGAGCCGCCGAGATCGATCTGCTCCGCGCCGGCCGGAGGGGTCACGTCGTCGGCCGGACCGACCTCCGCGATCCGCCCTTCTCCGTCCACCAACACCGCACCCTGTCGGATGGGCGGCGCGCTCACCGGAACGACCCAATCGGCGCGGAGAAGTAGCGGCCGCACCCCTCAGTTCGGGTAGGTGAAGAGGGAGGGAGATACGGGTCGGCGAGAGCTGCGCCGGATCTCGTAATCCGGCTCACGTGCGAGCATCTCCGTGGACTGTCCGATGCCCACCCGGAGCTCGACGCCCGAGCCGAGCCCGCCCCTCACCACGGGGATGGACACGTCCAGTCGGAAGACGCGCCGCGACCCCGAGGGGAAGGCGGCCCGGAGCCCGCCACCCACCGAAAGACGGTTGACCGGGACCTCGTTGCCGTAGGGGACGTCTCCCGCCCAGGCGCGCGCCGCATCCAGAAAGGAGACGGCACCCAGGTCGAAGAGGTGCGCGGCCGGCCATCCCAGATACGCTCTATGCTCCAGCGTCCCCGCCAGCCGCTGCCCGGCCGGGATGCCGACGCGCGGCACCCCCCTCAGCCCGGACGGCCGGCCGAGTGTGAGCTGGAAGGGAACCGTCGTCTCCCATCCTGCGGCGCCCTGCATCGCGAAGAGGAAGGTGTGCGCCGACTGGGGGCTCGGCCGGTAGTAGGCCCAGACCGACCCCTCGGCGAAGATGTCCCTCCATTCGGATGATTCCGCGAAGGGGACGTTGTACTTCCGCTTGGCCTCGGCCACGACCCCCATTCCGCTGATCACCCGCCCGAAGTGCTCTCCGGCCGCGAAGATCCCCAGGTCGATGGAGATGTCGTCGTCGGTGGAGAAATCGCGCAGGCTTCTCCCGACCACGACCTCCACCTCGGAGCCGACCTTCACGTCCTCCATGGCGCGCACGGCGTCGAGCCCCATGCGCGGCAGGAAGGCCACGTCGCGGTGGCCGGCCATGAGGAGGAAGCGCAGGCTAGCCACGGAGTCCATGCGGGCGGTCAGCTCTCCCAGCTCGATCCCGTCGGCGGGAGGATCGCCCTCGCGGCGGTAGAGGCGGGCGTCTCCGGGATACTGGATCCACTCGCCCGCCACCGCCGCCCCGAGAAGGGCGGTGCGGTCACGCTGACGGAACCGGTAGAGCGCGCCCAGGTCGAAGGAGCGCCGCTCCTCCGGGAAGAGGACGTGGTATGCGCCTCCCCCGTTCATCGCCACATAGTCGAAATACCGGTCCTCCGTGACGAACTGCTGCCGGACCGCCCAGCGACCGCGGTCGCCAACGAAGGGCCAGGTAAGCGTCTCGGAGATGTGGACCCCGGTGGGCGTGCTCTCCACCCGTGCCGTTCCCTGCAGGCGGGATCCAAGGATCTGTGGGTTGGCGTAGAACACGCCGTACCACGGATCGCCAAAGAGCTCGCGGTAGAAGAGCTCGATCTCCTGCCCCGTGCCGAGGAGGTTGTCCTGGCGGGCCGTCGCGCCGGAGAGCCGGAGCCCTTCGCGGCTCTCCGTGAGCGGAATCAGGTGCAGGGCCCATTCGTCCCACACCTCGACCTCGAGGATCCAGTCCCCGTTCGGCTGACGTTGCGGCTCGATATCGGCGACGGCAATGAAGTTCGAGGCGCGGAGCAGCCGCTCGGAATCGCCGACCAGGAGCGGGTCGAAGCAGTCCCCCTCCCGCATGAGGATCTCCCGCTCCACCACCGAGACCCGCGTCGGGGTGTGCAGCGCGTTCGCGCTCCGGTAGGCCCACGCCCACCGGCCGGCCGCGGCCACCTCGTCGCGGTCGAAGATGCCGTGGCTCTGCACCCGGACCTCGGCGATCCGACCGTCCGCGCACACGGGTGCGACCTCCTGCGCACGGAGGTCGGCCGCCGCCAGAAGGCAGGCGACGGCCATCGCTACGCTCGTGAGCGGAGCGATCTGTCGAAAGCGTGGAATGCGTTCGCTCACGGATCGCGCGGAAGGAGGAACCGGTTCCCCGGCTGGCAACAATCGCACCTTTCCTCGAGGTCGGCCAGAGCCGCAATCGATCCGCCGCATCCCGGGGCAGAGGGGATCAGCTTTCTTGTCCTTCACCCGGATCTTGCATAGGGTTCCCACCTTCGCCCGAACCCTCTCCCGCGCATCGGTCCATGACATCGCTCCGGCAGGCAGCCCTCGACTACCACCGCCAAGAGCCCCGCGGCAAGATCGCGGTCGTCCCCACGAAGCCCGCGCTCACGCAGCGGGACCTATCCCTCGCGTACACGCCGGGGGTGGCGGAGCCATGCAGGGAGATCGCCCAGGATCCGGAGGCCGTGTTTCGCTACACGGCCCGGAGCAACCTGGTGGCGGTGGTCACGAACGGTTCTGCCGTGCTCGGTCTCGGGGATATCGGCCCTCTGGCATCCAAGCCGGTCATGGAGGGGAAGGCCGTGCTCTTCAAGCGGTTCGCGGACATCGACGTCTTCGACCTCGAGGTGGATACCAAGGACCCGGACGAGCTGATCCGCTTCTGCGAGCTTCTCGAGCCCACGGTCGGCGGGATCAACCTTGAGGACATCGCCGCGCCGGACTGCTTCTACATCGAGGAGGAGCTGAAGAAGCGGCTCGACATCCCCGTCTTCCACGACGACCAGCACGGCACGGCGGTGATCTCCGGCGCTGCGCTCCTCAACGCGCTCGAGCTGGTGGAGAAGGACATCTCAGACGTCCGCGTCGTCTTCAGCGGCGCGGGCGCGGCCTCCATCGCCAGCGCCGAGCACTACGTGACGCTCGGCGTCCGCCGGGAGAACATCCTGATGACGGACAGCAAAGGCGTCATTCGCGCCGACCGCGATCCGGAGGAGCTCAACCCGTACAAGCGCCGCTTCGCCCGGGAGACGGACCGCGAGACGCTCGAGGATGCCATGGAGGGCGCGGACGTCTTCGTGGGACTTTCCGTGGCTGGTCTCGTCACCGGAAAGATGGCCCGCTCCATGGCGGACCGGCCGATCATCTTCGCCCTGGCCAACCCCGATCCGGAGATCACCCCGGACGAGGTGGCCGAGGTGCGGGACGACGCAATCATGGCAACGGGACGGTCGGATTTCCCGAACCAGATCAACAATGTCCTGGGCTTCCCCTTCCTCTTCCGGGGCGCGCTCGATGTCCGGGCCCGCGCCATCAACGAGGAGATGAAGATGGCCGCCACCCGCGCGCTCGCCGATCTCGCGAGGCAGGACGTCCCCGAGTCGGTGGAGCGGGCTTACGGGGACGAGCGCTTCCGCTACGGGCCGGAGTACCTCATCCCCAAGCCCTTCGACCCACGCATCATGCTCTGGGTGGCCCCGGCGGTGGCGAAGGCGGCCATGGAGACCGGCGTCTCCCGCACCGAGATCGACCTGGAGGCCTACCGCGACACCCTCGAGGGGCGGCTGGGTCGCGGTCGCGAGGTGATGCGCACCATGATGAACCGGGCGCGCCGCGACCCGCGGCGCATCGTCTACCCCGAGGGGGAGAACGAGCGGATCATCCGGGCCGCCGCGCAGGTGGTGGAAGAGAGGATCGCCAAACCCGTCCTCCTCGGACGCAGGAAGCGCGTGGAGCGGGCAGCGGCAGCGCTCGCCATCTCCCTCGAAGGGGTCGAGATCATCGATCCGGACGACGACGAGGAACGGCTGGACCGATACGCCGCGCGCTACTACGAGCGGCGCCAGCGGAAGGGGGTCTCCCCCGGGGAGGCCAAGCAACGGGTCCGGCAGCCGGCGCACTTCGGCTGCATGATGGTGGCCGAGGAGGACGCGGACGGCCTGCTCGCCGGGCAGGACATGAACTACCCGGAAACCATACGTCCCGCGCTGGAGATCATCGGCACCGCCCGAGACGTCCGCCACGTGGCCGGCCTCTACATGATGGTCCTGCCGCGTGAGCTCCTCTTCTTCGCGGACACCACGGTAAACATCGACCCCGACGCCGAGACGCTGGCCGAGATCGCGATCATGGCCGGGCGCTTCGTCCGGCGGCTCGGAATCACGCCGCGGGTCGGAATGATCTCCTTCTCCAACTTCGGAACCTCGCGCCACCCGCGCTCCGAGCGGGTGCGGGAGGCCACGGAGATCGTCCGAACGACTGATCCAACGCTGGAGATCGACGGGGAGATGCAGCTCGACACAGCGGTGGTCCCGGAGATCCGCCGGAAGCGCTTCCCGTTCAGCACCCTCGAGGGGCGGTGCAACACCCTGGTCTTCCCGGACCTGGATGCGGCCAACGCCGCCTTCAAGCTGATGGACCGGCTGGGAGGCGCGGAGGCGTTCGGTCCCATCCTGCTCGGGATGACGCGACCGGTGCACGTACTCCAGCGCGGGAGCGAGGTGGCGGACATCGTCAACCTGACGGCCATCGCCGCGGTCGACGCCCAGGAGCGGAGCACCGGGTGAGCTCCATCTCCATCCACTACCGCCGGCTGCCGGACCGCGAGCGGGTCTTCGAGCAGACGGTCGTGGCGGAGGAGCGGGACGGCTGCGTGGTCACGCTGCTCGAGTCCGCGGACCTCTCCGGCCCGGTCCGGGTGGATGGCCACGCCGTGCTGGAGCCTGGCGCCCCGGTGGTCTGGTTCACCTATCCCGACCGCTGGCACGACATCGGACGCTTCCATCTCGCTGACGGCACCTTCACTGGCGTCTACGCGAACATCCTGACCCCGGTGGAGATGGGGGAGGGGCGCTGGGACACGACCGATCTCTTCCTCGACGTCTGGAAGGGAGTCGCGGGCGAGGTCCGTCTCCTCGACGAGGACGAGTTCGACGAGGCGGTAAACGCGGGATGGATGGACGAGGAGATGGAGCGCCTCGCGCGGGCCGAGGCGGAGCGGCTCACCGCCGCCGCTCGGGCGGGAACGTGGCCCCCCGGCGAGGTGGACCGGTGGACGCTCGACCGGGTAATGTCGTATCTTGAGGCCGGCCGCTGATAGCGGCCCCTCGCTCATGTCGCCCGGTGTCCAGGCCGGTGCATCCACCCCTCAGGATTCCAGATCATGTTCTCACGTACCACCGCGCCGCTGATCCTCGCGCTTCTCATCGCGGGGGCGGCCACCGCGTGCGCCCAGGAGGCGCAGCCCGCTGACCGGGGCGCGGCCACCGCCGGCCCGGATGCGGTCGTCGGCACCGCCGATGCCTCCCGCGCCAAGGGAGCCGAGGACGCACCCGTCCAGATCGTAGAGATCTCGGACTTCCAGTGCGGGTTCTGCCGCCGCTTCGCCGAGGAGACGATGCCGGCCGTTGACAGCGCCTACATCCAGACCGGGCAGGTCCGCTTCCTCTACATACACTACCCCCTTCCCAACCACCAGCAGAGCTGGGCCGCGTCCAAGGCCAGCCTCTGCGCGGGGGCACAGGACGCCTTCTGGCCAATGCACGACCTGCTCTTCGCTGGCCAGTCCGAGTGGTCCGGGGATCCGCAGCCGGTCGATCGCTTCCGCGCCTACGCCGATGAGGCGGGAGTGGACCGGGGCGCCTTCGACACCTGCATGGAGAACGACCAGGTGGCTTCCGTCATCGTGAACGACCTGATGCAGGTCTCCCGGGCAGGGGTCACCGGTACGCCGACCTTCATCATCAACAACGAGACGGTGGTGCAGGGCCACCTGAGCTTCGATGAGTTTTCGCAGCACATCGACGCCGCGCTGGCGGGGAACGGTGCGGCGGAAGGGGGCGAGCCCGAGGAGTAAGCCCGGCAAGCCCTCCGGGCGGAGAGTGACGGGAGGGGGCGATGCAGCGGCATCGCCCCTCCTTTATGTGGTCTACTCCTCCACGATCTCGGCGCTCACCAGACGCTTCAGGCTCACCGCCAGACGGCGGTTCACCTCGGGACTCTCGCGCAGCGCGTCGATCAGGCGCTCGTGACCATCGAGCGCCCCGGCAGGCAGGGTAACAGTCTGCTCATGGAAGTTGCCGCGGTCGGCGAATAGAAGCCGGAGGGTGACACCGCTGTTCTTTTTCGGGCTCATGTCGAGTTCATATCGAGGTTCGGTGCGGACGCCGGCCGCAGGCCGGTCAGGCTGAGCAGGAAGATGAGGGCGACGAGGATGGCCGACACCACACACCACTGGCACCAGGCGTGGATCACCGCCGCCTCCAGATAGGTCAGGTACGCGGAGACGACCATGGCGATGGCCGAGAGGCCAAGGAGCGCCAGCGCGATCGGGCGATGCCCCGCCCAGCGTGGCTGGAGCCCCGCCATGGCCACCCCGAAGATCGCGGCATAACCGCCCAGGCCCCAGAGCGCCACCGGCAAACCGAGGAAGTAGGCGTACTCGGAGGCCTGCACCAGGTCGCACCCGCCGAAACCGCACTGCAGCGTCCCAATTCCCCCCAGGTGGTAGAGGGAGAGGTACGCCGAGACGAAGATGCCGACCAGCGCGAGGACGGCGATCCCCATGCGCGGCCAGGCGGCCGGTGCCACGGAGGTCACGCCTCCGGCTCAGCCGGGTCAGGGTCGTCCATTGCGCCGTTCTGCATCGCATCCTGGATTGCCGCCTCCATCGCGCTCACCGTGAGCTCGCGCACGGGGTCACCGTTCACGAAGATGGTCGGCGTCCCCTGAACGCCCCGGGATATCCCCACCTGCAGGTGGGCGGTCACATCTTCCGCGTGCCGATCCGAGCGCAGGCAGTCCTCGAACGCCCGCCGGTCCAGGTTCAGCTCCCGCGCATACTGGACGAAGCTGCCGGTAGGATCGCCTTCGGCCGACCACCCCGGGCGACGCGCGTGCAGGACGTCGTGGTAGTCCCAGAAACGGTCCTGGTCGAGCGCGCAACGGCTGGCGCGAGCGGCCAGGAAGCCGTGCTCGAAGACCCCCACCAGCGGGAAGTGGTAGAACTGCCACTGCACCTGCCCCGTCTCCAGGTAGCGCTGCTTGATGACCGGGGCGATCTGCGTGGCGAAGCGGCCACAGGAGGGGCACTGGAAGTCCACGAACTCCTCGATTACCACGGGCGCGTCGGGGTCGCCGCGGGGGACCGGCTCGACCTGCTCCAGCTCGTCCGGCGTCAGGGTGAGCGGAACCGGCGCCACCGTCGGCCGGGCCTGGGTCGTGGCCTGGTACACGAGGATGCCGACTCCGATCACCGCGATCACGCCGATCAGGAGGTAGAACGGCTTCAGCCCCGGGGGCTCCTTCCTCTCCGTCTTCTTGGTCTTGGCCGTCTTCGACCTCTTGGCAGCCACGGCTCTCTCCGATACTCTGAATGGGGAACGTGAGGCGAGCCGAAAGGTAGTGATATCGTGGGAGATGCAGCAAGGCGCGAGGTACGGACCTTGCCCCGCGTCGCCACTGGATTCCCGTCGAAAAGCCTTCCCGAAGATCGAAACCGAGCATGGCCGACATCCGTATCGTTCGCACGCACGGCTCGCGGCTGTGGCTGTTGACGGGTGCGCTCGCCTTCCTCGCCATCGCCGTCTGGGCGAGCGTCTTCTTCTTGGGTGATCCCACCGCGCCCGAGGAGGAGCGTCGTGTCGGAGCGCTCGCCGACTTCGGCGCGGACCGCGCCCCCGTCCTTCCGGCGCAGGCCGTCCCCTTCAACGCGCTCCGTCCGGTGACGGAGCGCGACCTGGGCGGTTACGTGGAGCTGCGGGGCACGGCCACAACCCCGGTGCGGGCCAATTCGGTGCTGGTACGTGCGGACGATGGGCGGCGGATCCTGGTGCGCTTCGAGCCCCCCCTCGAGGGGTCGCCAGGCATCAGCGCGGGGTCCAGCGTGACGCTGCGGGGGTACCTGCGGCGGGTGGCGCTCGCCGAGTACGAGACGATGGTCCAGGACACTCTCGGGCACCGGATCCCGCGTCCCCCTCCCCACCTCAAGTTCGGGTGGGAGCCGGACAGCGCCTTCCTGGCTCTCGACCGGCTCTACATCAAGGACTACTACCTGTCGGTTCGGCCGCACGGGTTGAACGGCGCGGCCGCCGCCGATTGACGGCCCGCATGCGCTGGTCCCCCGACGCACTGCGCAGCCTCGAGCGCGCCATCGAGGAGGGCCGGCGCGTAAGCATCATGCGGAGGGGAACGGATTTCACCGTCGAGCCGGAGGGGCTGCGGACGGAGGGGAGCCGCGAGATCCTCTACGGACGTCTCCCCAGCACCGGCGAGACGCTGGACTTCCCGCTCGACGAGATCGACGAGTACGACGACCTGAGGAGCTGAGGGGCTGAGCGCCCGTCGATGCAGGGGACTCCTCACGCACCCCGTCGCTCCTCTGGCAACTCCACTCTGCGGCTTCGAGGTGGAGAACGCCCCGGCCGCAGCCCTTGATGCACATCGCCATATCACACCACGCCGCCCGTCCCGGCCGGAGCCTCCGTGCTCCCGGTGGAGGCGCAACCGCTGACGATACACCGGACACCATCAGGATGGAGAACGCAACGACCACGGGGTGGGACCGGAGATCTCCCGCGCTCGGCGCCCGCCGAGCGCGGGAACGCTCCGCTGTTTTCGTCGGGGCGCTCATAACCGCGGCCCTCCTCCTCGCTGCCTGCGCCGCACCTCCGCCACCCGTACCCGCCCCTCCCCCCGAAACCGGGCCCCCTGACGTCCTCGCAGATCTCTCGCTCGACGAGCGAGCCGCGCTCCTGGTGGCGGTCCCAGCCGAGGCCACGCAGGACGACCTCGTCCGCTGGGTCCACGGACGGGGCGTGCGGACCCTCTGGTTCGCAGGCGAGGGCCCGGTGCCGGATGTGCCGACGCCAAGGCCGGAGGGCGCCGACACGCTGGAGGCGGACACCCTACCCCCACCCCCGCCTCCCCCGCTCCTGCACCTGCAGGACCTGGCGGGGGTCGAGGCAGTCTCTCCGCTGCTCCTCGGCGCGGGGGGCCGAATCGATGCGAGCGAATCACAGGGGCTGAGGACCGCGCGTGAGCTGCGCCAGAGGAACCGCCATCTTGCCCTCCTCACCGTGCCCTTTGCAGGCACCACGCGCGCCCCGGTCCACCACGATCCGGAGGCCGCGTACGCCGGCGCCATCCGCTATCTGGAGGGAGCCGGCCTCACCGGCCTCCGCACCGGCATCGGCCTCGGCATGGCCGGGAGCGGCCAACCCGACCCACGCGACCGCGCCGGGTGGGAAGCGCACGGTCTTTCGGTGCTCCGCGGGGCGGTCGGCGCCGGAATCGACCTGGTGGACCTCCCCCTCGGCACGATTCCGATCCTCACCGGAAGGGGAGAGCCGCTGGCCCACTCCGCCCGCGGGGTGGAGGGGCTCCTGCGGCGGGACCTCGCCTTCGACGGTGTGGCCCTCGTCCGCCTCGACCCGGCCGAGCCGGTCGTGGCCGAGATCGGGGAGCGCGAGGCGGCGATCCGCGCGGTCGCGGCCGGGGCCGACCTGGTGTACGTGCCCGGAAGCCCGGATGCGGTGATCGCTTCGCTCACGGTGGCGGTTCAGCGCGGGCGCATCCCGGCCTGGCGACTCGACGAGGCCGCCCGTCGTGTTCTCGCGCTCCGCGAGGCCGCGCTCCGGGCGCCGCCTGCCGCCCCCTCCTCGAGCCAGACCACATCCCCGGCTCCGGCGCCGGTCTTCCGGCTTGGGTCGGCGCACCGGATTGCGCTTCCCCTCTCGGACGGCGCGCGCATCGTCCTCCTGCACTCGCGGGAGACGTCCGACGGCGAGGCGCAGCAGATGGCCGCTGCACTGGAGGATCGCGGTCCACCCGTGGGCATCGTCCGCACCGATCTGGGGACGCTGAATCCAGCGGGAGACCGGCGCGTCCTGCAGGCGCTGCTCGGCGCGGACATCGCCCTGGCCCTCGATGGCCCTGCCGCGCTGGCCGCGCTCGGGGCAGAGTCCGATCCGCTGGGCGTGTCCACGCCGGTGATGCAGGTGATCCGCGGCGCTGCCCCGGACGATCCATCTCCCCTCCCCGCCCTCTGGACGGAGCGCGGCGGGGCGGAGGGAGCCCTGGCTCTGGCGGCGGCGCTGCGAGGTCAGTCGGCCGTCCTCTCCCCCTCGCACCGCTACGACCCGTTCGGCACGACCGTCCTCCGGCCGGTCTCCGCCTTGGAGGTCGGCCTCCATCCGGACAGCCTGCGCCGGGTGGACGCGCTGATCGGTGCGAGCATCCGCGGAGGCGTCTTTCCCGGCGCCACCCTCGCCATCGGCCGCCGCGGCGGCCTGGTGATGCAGCGTGGGTATGGGGGAGATACGCGCCGCGGCACGGTTGTGCCCGCCACGCCCGACACCCGCTTCGACCTCGCTTCCCTCACCAAGGTCGTCGGCACCACCTCAGCCATCATGGCGCTGGTCGACGACGGGAAGCTCTCCCTCGAGACGCGGGTGGTCGACGTCCTCCCCGACTTCCGGGGGCGTGGCAAGGCGGACGTCAGGATCCGCCATCTCCTGACCCACACCTCCGGGCTGCCCGCCGGGGCCGCGCTCGCGAACGTCGCGCTCTCCCCGCGGGACGCGCTCTCCCGCGTGCTCGCCACCCCGCTACGGACCCTTCCGGAGGCGGAGGTGGTGTACAGCGACTGGGGCCCGATCATCCTGGCCGCGGTGGTGGAGCGGGTCAGCGGGGAGCCGATCGACCGATACCTGGCGCGCCGCGTCTTCGGCCCTCTCGGCATGTCCTCCACAGGGTACCTACCCCCACTTGCGGTGGGGCGCGCAACGGCGCCCACCGTTCGTGGCTCGACCGATGAGGCCGACCGGCGCGGGGTGGTGCACGATCCGAATGCCTTCCGGCTGGGTGGGGTCACCGGACACGCGGGGCTCTTCTCCACCGCCCGGGACCTGGCGACTTTCGCGCAGATGATGCTGAACGAGGGGAGCTACGGGGATGTGCGGATCTTCCGCCCGCAGACGGTGCGGACCTTCACCGCCCGCCAGCCCGGCGCCGGGCACCGGGCGCTCGGGTGGGAGACGGCGAACGGAGCGGCCTCCTCCGGCGGCACCATCTCCCCCAGGGCCTTCGGCCATA
>SKRI01000006.1 GCA_007118565.1 Gemmatimonadota bacterium
ACAACCAGGCCGCCCTCCTGGCCGAGGGCCTCGCCGGGAAACTCGGCCTACGCGTGGATACGGAACGGCTCGTCCGCAGCGGCTCGACAGGGTCGCAGACCGCCTTGCATCCGGATCAGCGCCGGGCTAACGTGGCCGCCGCTTTTTCGGTCCGTAGGCGGGAAACGGTCCCGGAACAG
Organism: Gemmatimonadota bacterium; assembly: GCA_007118565.1. Lineage (GTDB taxonomy): Bacteria > Gemmatimonadota > Gemmatimonadetes > Longimicrobiales > Longimicrobiaceae > SKRI01. Next base: position 180 of record SKRI01000006.1, read on the forward strand.
CCGGGAGAGCATCTCGTCCTCGTGGACGACGTCTGGACGACGGGCGCGACGGCCGAAGCATGCGTGCGCGCCCTGACCGGTGCGGGTGCCAGAACCGTCACGGTGATCACCTTCGCACGGGCCCTCCCTCACCTCGAGCGGTGAGTCGGCCCGCATTATGGAAACCCTATCGACCTCTTACGCAAACGACATGTCGACTCGCGTCGCAATCAACGGCTTCGGCCGAATCGGTCGCAACATCCTCCGCGCGGTAGCAGCCTCGGACGACAGCGGCATCGAGATCGTCGCCGTCAACGACCTCACCGACACCGAGACCCTGGCCCATCTGCTCAGGCACGACTCGGTTCACGGCCATTTCGACGGCACGGTGGAGACGAGTGGCGAGTCGCTGATGGTCAACGGCACCGAGGTCCGCGTCACCTCGGAGAAGGATCCGGGCGCGCTTCCCTGGAAGGACCAGGAGGTGGACGTGGTGATCGAGGCAACCGGCCGCTTCACCAAGCGGGAGGATGCCGCCAAGCACCTCGATGCCGGAGCCCGGAAGGTCATCATCTCGGCGCCGGCCAAGAACGAGGACGTGACGCTGGTGCTCGGCGTCAACCAGGACGACTACGACCCCTCGTCCCACGACGTCATCTCCAACGCGAGCTGCACCACCAACTGCCTGGCGCCGGTGGTAAAGGTCCTCCTGGACCGGTTCGGCTTCCGCCGCGGACTGGTCACCACCGTCCACTCGTACACGAACGATCAGCAGATCCTCGATCTTCCGCACAAGGATCTGCGGCGTGCCCGGGCCGCCGCCATGTCCATCATCCCGACCACCACCGGCGCGGCCAAGGCCACCGGGCTGGTCCTCCCCGAGGTCCAGGGGAAGATCGACGGCATGGCGATGCGCGTCCCCACCCCGAACGTCTCGATCATCGACCTCGTTGCCGAGCTCGACCGCGAGGTCTCCGTCGACGAGGTGAACGGAGCCATGAAGGAGGCCGCCGAGGGTGACCTCTCCGGCATCCTGGCTTACGAGGAGGAGCTGCTCGTCTCGGTGGACTACGTCGGCAATCCGCACTCCGCGATCGTCGACGCCGGCTCGACCAACATGGTCTCCGGCCTGGTCAAGGTCGTGGCCTGGTACGACAACGAGTGGGGATACTCCAGGCGCTGCGTCGATCTCGCGCGCTTCGTGGGCGAGCGTCTTTAGCCCCCGCGTCCCGTGGACAAGGCAACCGTCGAGGATCTTTCCGGGAGCACGCTGCGCGGCGCGCGCGTCCTCGTGCGCGTGGACTTCAATGTGCCGATCGAAGGAGATGGATCCGTCGGCGACGACACCCGGATTCGCGCCACCTTACCGACGCTGCGTCTGCTGATCGAGTCGGGTGCCCGGCTGATCCTCGTCTCCCATCTCGGCCGTCCCAAGGGGAAGCCCGACCCGAAGCTTTCGCTCCGCCCTGTCGCGGATCGGCTCTCCGAGCTACTCGGGAGCCCGGTCGAGTTCGTTGGCGAGACGGTGGGGTCGGAGGCGAAGAAGGCGGTGGACGCGCTGGCCGAGGGCGGGGTCGTGCTCCTGGAGAACACCCGCTTCCAGGGTGGGGAGAAGGAGAACGATCCGGAGCTCGCCGACGCGCTCGCCAGCTTTGCGGACCTCTATGTGAACGATGCCTTCGGAGCGGCGCACCGCGCCCACGCTTCGACCGCGGGGGTGGCCGAGGCGGTGCGGCGAAACGGCGGCTCCGCGGTAGCCGGTCTGCTCGTGGCGCGGGAGCTCGAGGCGCTCGGCCGCGTGCGTGAGAACCCGGAGCGGCCCTTCGTTGCCATTCTCGGGGGCGCCAAGATCTCGGGGAAGATCGATGTCATCGAGGCCCTCCTGCCGGCCGCGGACCGGATGTGCATCGGCGGCGCCATGGCCAACACCTTCTTCCGGGCGATGGGGCTCGAGACCGGGCGCTCCCTGGTCGAGGAGGACCGTGTCGACATGGCCCGAAGCCTTCTCGACCAGGCGGGGGACAAGCTGGTCCTGCCGATCGATGTGGTGGTGGCGGACCGGGTCGAGGCGGGAGCCGAGAGCGCGGAGGTGCCCCGAGACGAAATTCCGAAGGATCGAATGGCGGTGGACATCGGCCCTGAGACGATCGAGCGCTTCAGCGAGGTGCTGGCGGACGCGCGCACCGTTCTCTGGAACGGCCCGATGGGCGTCTTCGAGATCGAGGCCTTTGCCGGAGGAACGCTCGAGGTGGCTCGCGCCCTCGTTGGTGCGACCAAGCGGGGCGCCATGACGGTGATCGGAGGAGGTGATTCCGCGGCCGCCATCACCGGGATGGGGATGGCGGAAAAGGTCACTCACCTCTCGACCGGCGGAGGCGCCTCCCTCGAGTTCATGGAAGGAAAGGAGCTACCCGGCATCGCCGTTCTCGACGACAGGGACACGATGGAGGCGACATGAGGAAGAGTCCGATTCCGGCGGGAAACTGGAAGATGCACAAGTCTCCGTCCGAGACGGAGGCCTTCCTCTCCCGATTCCTCGAATCGTACGGGGAGGGTGATGCACCGGTCCTCTTCTTTCCTCCGGCGGTCTCGGTGCCGGCGGCCGTGCGTGCCACCCGCGACCGGAAAGATGTCGGCATAGGCGTTCAGAACATCCACTGGGAGCGGGAGGGAGCCTTTACGGGGGAGCTCTCCGCCGCCATGGCTCGTGATGCCGGAGCGACCCACTGCCTTGTGGGTCACAGCGAGCGCCGTGCGCTCTTCGGGGAGACCGTCGAGGAAACGGTAAAGAAGGCCGTGGCAGCGCTCGACGCGGATCTCCAGGTGATCCTCTGCGTGGGGGAGTCCCTCGATGAGAGGGATGCCGGACGTGCGGAGGCGGTGGTTCGGGAGCAGCTCGATCCGGTCCTCGGAGCGGACGCGGTCCGGTCCGCCTGGCACCGGCTCATAATCGCGTACGAGCCGGTGTGGGCCATCGGGACCGGACGAACGGCGTCTCCGGACGACGCGGGTCGGATGCATCGCGCGATCCGTGCGCGTCTCGAGGAGGTAGGCGCGGGCGATGACGGGCCTCCACCCGTGCTCTACGGAGGAAGCGTGAAGCCGGGGAACGTGGCCGAGTTGCTCGCCGTGGACGGGGTGGACGGGGTTCTGGTGGGAGGCGCGAGCCTCGATCCGCACGATTTCGCCGCAATCTGCACGGCGGCATCGGAGGCCGCGTCCACGTCGTAGGCTCTGTTTCCCTGTCGAAGAAACCTAGGCCGACCCTGCCGACGCATTGACAACGACCTGCCGATAGGGTATTCATTCGGCTTGATGTTGGAGGCATTTCGCATGTTCATAGGGGTACCGTGTACGGCATTCTGATCGGCCTATTCGTTCTGCTCGGCTTTGCCATCTGCGCCGTCGTGCTGATGCAGTCGGGGAAGGGTGGAGGGCTCGCCGCCATGGGCGGCGGGGCCACGGGCACCGAATCCGCGTTCGGCGGCAAGCAGGCGGCGGGAATCCTCACCACGAGCACCTGGTGGCTCGGAGGAATCTTTCTGGGGCTCTCGCTCCTCCTCTCCACCATGTCGGGTGCGGGAGAGGCACGCGAATCCATCCTTCGGGGTGACATGGGACAGACGGCGCCGGCCGGGCCGGTGACTCCCGATCCGGCACAGCAGGATCTGCCGGCGGAGCAGACGCCTGCCGCGCCGCAGGAGCTACCGATCGAGCCGGACTGACCGTTGGCCACGGCCGGAATGGAATTTGCCCGTCCCGGCCGCCGTTCCCGCGTTGCTTTCCCCCGCCGGGGGAAGTCCCGTCCTACGACTCGAGCAGGGGGTGAGCGCCTGTGGTTCTGAGCAAGAGCATGTCACGCGGCCTTCAGCGGCAGATCGACCTCACCACGGCAGTTTGTCAGGAACGGCTTCTCGCCACACACGTCCGGCACGTGCTGGCGGTAGTGGATCTCGTTTCTGACGATCTCCCCTTCGACGACGCTCTCGACATCTACGTTCGGATTCTCGGGCTCACTCCGGAGCAGGCGCGGAACGTCGGTAGCCGGGCGCTTGCCTCGCTCGGACAGCGTGGGGGGCTTCCCAGGGTAGAGGACCTCGACTTCGATCAGCCTCTTCCGCAGGAAGCGAAGCCCAGCAAAGAGGTCGGCCGGTCCGAAGCCATGTTCTCGCGCCTCCGTCGGCGGATCCGCGGACGGGTCCAGGACGATCTGCGTCTGCGGATCAACCTCGCCGCTGCGCGGGCCGAGGACGAGCTGCTCAAGACCCACGTCTCGAACTCGCTCCTCTTCGTAAAGGCGGCCAACGAGGAAATCTCCGATCCGGAAGCGATCGAGCTCTACCTCGAGACCATGGCGATTCCGGAGGGAGTTGCGGACGTGATCTACAACCGCGCGCTCCGGACCATCGCCGACGAAGTCCTCCCCCCCCTCTCCAAGTCACAAGTCGAGCCCTCGCCGGAGGAGGTCTCGTCGACCACCGCGTCGGACTCTGCGCGTGGTGAGCCATCTCGTTGATCACGGCCTCCACCTCCACCCTGCCAGCGATCCGGAACTATCCCTCGGTCGCTGCTCGTCCAGGGGGTGTCTCCGCTGTGCTGCTCCCGGGCGCGCTCTGATCCAGATCGCTGATGAATACGGCCCTGGCCGGATTCCTGTGGGCGGGGTTCATCGCCACCACGCTCGGCACGGCCGCGTTCTGGCTCGTGCGCGCCCAGGGAATCACGCGCCTCTCGCCGACGAGGCACCTCGGCGGATTCGTATTTCGGGACCCGTACCGGCCGCAGACCGACGCGCTCGGGATCGTCATGCTCTACGCGGCTGGGACGCTCCTGTTACCGCCGCTGTACGAAGCGATTCTCGTCCAGGCTGGATGGGCCTCGTGGAGGGGAGGAGCGTTGCTCGGGCTGGTTGTCGGGATCATCCTCGCCGCCCTGCTCCCGATCACCTCGCGAGCAGTGCGGGCGATACGTTCCGGACTCATGCCCGAGCCCGGGAATCTGGGCCTCGGTTGGGGATGGGGGACGCCCCTCGCAATCGTGCTGGCACACGTTGTGTACGGCGGGGTGCTCTTGGCGGTCCTGACCGCGCTGACATGAACCTTGCGGCAGGGACCACCGATCTCGGGGATCAACCCCCGGGAGAATCATGGCCGGGTGTCCATCGCCGAGCATCGGGCGCGTGGGACGGGTCGTTTTTTGAAGGTGCTTCGAACGCGTGAAAGGATGCGAATCGATAACCTGCAACCAGGAGGTGGCGGCAGATTCGGAAAAGGAATGGTGGGAGTTGGATGTTGGATGTGGTGAGGTCGGCCGGATGTGGCATCGTTCTTGAACACGCCGGCCGCCTCGTAGGGCGTCTTCCCGTTCGGGAAGAGGATTCTTTTTCACCTGGGTTCGGAGAGGACTCGATGAAACGACTAACGACAATCGCCGTGACGGCCGCATTTGCGGTGGCCGGGGCGGCGATGAGTGCAGGAGATGCGGAAGCGCAGATCGACAGGCGAGCGAGTGCGTTCGACCTCGGTCTTTATGGCGGTGGCTCCGTCACCAGCTCGTGGTATGAGACTGACGGAACCGACTACCGGATCGGTGGAGCGCCGATGTTCGGCGCGCAGGGCACGCTCTGGTTCACGCCGGGGATCGGTGTCCGTCTCCACGGTGGCCTTGCGACCTCGACCTTCCCGATCGCGGATCGGGGGCTGTTCGATTTCGGCGGGCATGATGAGGATCACACGGACCGGCCGCTCAACAACTGGTTCTATGACCTCAGCCTCGCCTTCCGGCCGTGGATCACCGATGCTGGCGCCGGAAACCTGATGGCATCCACCTACTTCTTCATTGGTGGCGGCGGGCTGACAACCAGCATCGGCGGTCATAACCAGCGCGGCTTCTGCACGTTCGCCGCCGAGGGCGTCTGCCTCTCGCGGAGCCCGAGCGAGGCTACCGTCGGTCAGGGAACGGCCGGTGTCGGCTTCACGCTCTTCCCGATCACACCGGGGATCGGCGTCTTCGCGGAGCTCGCCACGCACGGCTACTCCGCGCCCGTGCACAACGACTGGACCGGCATGGCCGGTAACCCGAACGTCACTCGCGGTGAGGACAACTTCGCCTTCACCACGCGGCTCGTGGCCGGACTGGCATTCGCCTTCGGCGATCTGATGCCTGCGCCGCCGCCCCCGCCGCCGCCCGCTCCGACACCGCCGCCGCCGGCACCCGAGCCGGAAGAGCGCGCCATCACCGTCTGTGTGGTCGATGGTACGCAGCTGCGCGAGGTCCAGGCGACCTTCTTCCCGGAGACGGGAGACACGTTGGTCATGGTCGCGGGTGAGCAGGTTCCGTTCGCTCAGGCCTACCCGACCGACGAGCAGTACGCGGCCGGTCAGCAGTGGTTCGTTCAGGACCTGCCGATCACCTTCCAGGATCGTCGCTACGTGAAGTTCGGACTGCCGCGGGTGGTCTCGCCGGATCAGCTGACGTACATCGGCATGCACGAGGGCGTCACGGTCTGGGGTGAGGCTGGTGTGGATGAGCCCGGTGACGCACCGGAAGTCATCTACATCCCGGTACGACCCGGGTGTGAGTTCCAGCCGTACCAGGCCGAGGAGGAGATCCGCGTCCGCGGGTAACTCCGAAGCTGCAGGACCGGCTTCCACGGAAGTCGTCTGGGGCACCCCTTCGGGGGTGCCCCTTTTCCGTGCCCCTTGCTGGCCCCTTCCCCGACGGACCGATACCTTGGCTCGGGCGCGCGGATTTGCCGCATGCGCAAGCCTTCGAGGTCATCACACCATCACATGGACGCGCTGAAACGAGCTGCGGCGGAGCGCGCCGCGGAGTGGATCGAGGACGGGATGCTTCTGGGGCTCGGCACGGGCTCCACCGTCCGCTTCCTGCTCGAGATCCTTGGATCGGGGCTGAAGGATGGGCGTTGGGCGAACCTGCGGGCCGTCTCCACCTCCGACGACACGACCCGCCGGGCCACCGAGCTCGACATTCCCCTGGTGCGCCTCGGCAGGCACCGGCTCGATCTCACGATCGACGGGGCGGACGAGGTGGATGAGGACCTGGATCTGATCAAGGGGCTGGGCGGCGCTCTGCTTCGTGAGAAGGTCGTTGCGTCGCGCTCGGATCGGTTGGTCATCATGGTGGATGCTACGAAGCGCGTAGAGCGACTCGGAACCAAGGGCCCGCTCCCGGTCGAGGTGGACCCGTACTCGGCGGAGGCGTGTGCCGAACGGATCATCGAGATCGGGGCGGAGCCGCGGCTCCGGGAGAAGGACGGGAGCGTCTTCGTCACGGATGGCGGGCACCACGTCCTCGACTGCCACTTCGAGGGGGGAATCCCCGACCCGATCGGGCTCGACGTGACGCTTAGCGGGACCCCCGGCGTGCTCGAGCACGGCCTCTTCATCGGCATGGCGAGCGCGGTCGTCGTCGCCGGTGGGGGTGGGGTAAGGGTGCTTGAGCAGGAGGGAGGGGCGCCGTGAGCGGCGTCGTCATCGCCCCGTCGATCCTCTCCGCCGATTTCGGCCGGCTCGCCGAGCAGGTGCAGGAGGCGGAGGAGGCGGGAGCGGACTGGATCCACGTCGACGTTATGGATGGGCACTTCGTCCCGAACATCACCCTCGGGCCGGCGATCACGGCTGCCGTTCGGGAAGCGACCGATCTTCCGGTCGACGTGCATCTGATGATCGAGTCGCCGGACCGATACGTGGAGGCATTCGTCGATGCGGGTGCGAGCGTGGTGAGCGTTCATGCAGAGGCCGACGTTCACCTCCACCGGACGCTGACTCGAATCCGGGAGCTCGGTGCAGAAGCCGGGGTGGCGCTCAACCCGGCCACGCCGATCGAGCTGCTCGGGGAGCTTTCGGACGAGATGGATCTCGTGGTGGTGATGTCGGTTAATCCAGGGTTCGGCGGGCAGCGCTTCATCCGGGCGAGCGTCGATAAGATCCGGCGGGTTCGCGATCTGCTGGGCGCGGCGGCGGATGGAGCTGTACGGATCGAGGTGGACGGGGGAATCGACGCGAGTACGGCCGGGGTTGTGGCGGCTGCGGGCGCGGACGTGCTCGTTGCCGGATCTGCGGTGTACAATGAGCGGGCCTCCGTCGCGACGAACATCGCCACGCTCCGCGAGGCCGCCGGATCGGGAGCGCAGGGCTCCTGATCGCGCGGTCGACGCGCCTTTGTGCCTGGGTGGTGGAATCGGTAGACACATCAGACTTAAAATCTGAAGGGCTTCGGCCCGTGCGGGTTCGACTCCCGCCCCAGGCATCTTTCCCATCTCCCCCTTTTCCCCGATCATGACGACGTCGCAACGCTCCGACGCCGGAGGCGAAACGCTGGAGGACGCGCTCCGATCCGCGGCGGAGCTCGCGGAGGACGGCCGGGCGGCCGAGGCCTTCGAGCAGCTCGTGGAGTGGGACGATCAGGCGCCCGAGGATCCGGCGCTCCTCTGCATGCTCGGCGCGTTGGCGCGTGACGTGGGAGCGGACGGACCGGCGTACGACTATTTCCGCCGCTGTCTGGCCACCAATCCGGCGGACCCCACCGTGCTCGCCACCGCGGGGCAGGGGGTGGCCGCCTTCGACGACCCCGACGCCGAGACGGCACTCCGGGCGGCGGCGCTCACGGGACCTCATCTTGTCCTCACCCGCCTCACGTACGGGGCTTACCTCGCCCGGGAAGGGATGATGGAGGAGGCGCTCGGTGAGTTGGAGGCGGCGCGCGACCTCGCGCCCGACGACGGTCTTGTCCGCTTCGAGCTGGCGACCGCACTCTACCTGGACGGGCAGCGCACGGAGGCGGTGCCGGAGATGGAGCTCGCAGCGGAGTTGCGCGAGGACGACGGGTGGATCGGTGCCCTTCTCGGGATGACGCTCTGGATGGCGGGGCGTGAGGAGGAAGGGGCAGAGCAGCTGCACCGGGTGGGAGAGGAGCTGCGGTCCGAGGACGGGGAGCTCCACCTCTTCGCCGCCCTGGCCTTCGCTGGCCTCGGGTGGCTGGACGAGGCCTGGAACGCGCACGCCCGCGCCGAGTCGGTGCCGCGGCCGCCCGACCAGGCGGTAATCCGGGAGGTCGAGGTTGCGCTGGAGGCCGGGGAAGAGGCCGCGCGCACTCTCCTGCGGCAGGAGCTCGCCCCCGGGATGATCCGGGAGCGCCTCCTGCAGCGTGCCTGAGAGACGGCGGGCATGTTCATTCGTTTCCTGATCTGGGTTGCGCGAGTCGTCATCGCGCTCGTCGGGCTCTGGGTGCTGACGGTGGTGGCCATCTACCTCTACGGCCAGCGTGACGGGGCGCGCCCGGCCGATGCGATCGTGGTGCTCGGCGCCGCGCAGTACGACGGGCGTCCTTCCCCCGTGCTGCGCGCACGTGTGGACCATGCGCTCCTGCTTTACGAGGACGATGTGGCTCCGCGGATCATTTTCACCGGCGGTGTCGGCGCGGGGGATACGGTGAGCGAGGCGCGTGTCGCGCAGCGGTACGCGGTTCGCGCCGGTGTCCCGGAAGAGGCGACGCTCGTGGAGGTGGCGGGGCTCCGATCGGTGGAATCCCTCCTGGCCGTGGCCGAGCTCATGGAGGAGGAGGAGTTGGAGACCGCCGTCCTGGTGAGCGATCCCTTCCACATGCTCCGCTTGCGGGTTATGGCGCTCCGAATCGGGCTCACCGTCTACAGCTCTCCGACCCGAACGAGCCCCATCTCCGCCGATCGGCGCCGGGAGATGCGCCACGCGCTCCGGGAGAGCTTCATCTTACCACTGGCGCTGGTACGACCCGAAGCGGAGCCGACCACGGAACCCCGGACAGACTGATGAGGATCGACTTCGAGCGCAGGACCCTCCGGAACGGCCTCCGCGTCGTCCTCTCCCCTGACCGCAGCCTCCCCGTCGTGGCGGTCAATCTCTGGTACCGGGTCGGCAGCCGGAACGAGGAACCGGGACGCACGGGCTTTGCCCACCTCTTCGAGCACATGATGTTTCAGGGTTCGGAGCACGTTCCCGACACCCAGCACATCGCCCACATCGAGCGGATGGGCGGATCCATGAACGGATCCACCTGGCTGGATCGGACGAACTACTTCGAGACCGTGCCCTCACACTTCCTGGAGCGGGTTCTTTGGCTGGAGTCCGACCGGATGGGCTTCTTCCTCCCCGCCCTCACGCAACAGAAGTTCGACACGCAGCGGGAGGTGGTGAAGAACGAGCGCCGGTGGCGCGTGGACAATCAGCCGTACGGCGACTGGGACGAGAGGCTGCAGGCACTCGTCTATCCGGATGATCACCCGTACCACCACTCGGTGATCGGGAGCATGGAGGATCTCGATGCGGCCACCCTGGACGATGTGCGTCGTTTCTTCCGGACGCACTATTCGCCGAACAATGCGGTGCTGACCATCTGCGGGGATTTCGAGACGGCGGACGCGGAGCGGCTCGTCGAGCGCTACTTCGGCGGGATCCCACGCGGCGAGGATCCGCCTCCGCTCCCCGGCGAGTCGGATCTCTCCCCGACGCTCGACGGCGAGGTCGTGGAGGAGGTGCGGGGCGACGTTGCCCTGCCGCGCATCTACCTGGCCTATCGGATTCCGCCCTTCGGCACGGACGGGTATCTCGCCGCGGATCTGGCCTCGCGTATCCTGGCATCGGGGAAGGCCTCCCGGCTCTACGCCCGGCTCGTGCGGGACCGCTCCATCGTCCAGGACGTGGGCGCCTTCGCATTTCCCATCGTGACCGGAGCCGCCATGCTCGTGGTGCGTGCGACCGTATCTCCCCACGCGAGCGTCGAGGAGGTTCAGGCGGAGCTCGACCGGCAGATGGTGGAGCTGCGCGAGCAAGGGCCCACGCCGGAGGAGAAGGAGCGAGCGCTCTCCGGCGTGGAGTCCGGAAACCTCCTCGGGCTCCAGAAGGTGGGAACGCGCGCCGACCAGCTCTCGATGTACACAGCGCTCTTCGATGATCCGGATCTGCTCAACCGGGAGCTCGACTCCTACCGGGGGGTGACGGGGGAGGACATCCGGCATCTGGCCGACGGGCGGCTGCGTCCCGAGCATCGGGTGCGACTGGTCTACCACACGAAGGCGGCCGACCCGGCACGGAAGGAAGCGGCATGAGCGACGCCAGCATCGATCGCCGCACCCCGCCGGAGCCTGCCCCCCTTCGGCCGTTCGACTTTCCGGCCTTCTCCGATCACCGACTCGAGAACGGCGTTCGCCTCCTGCACGCCCCCGTCCCGGCCCTGCCGATCGCGGTGGTCGGGGTGCTGATGGACGGCGGTGCCGCGGTCGAGCGACCCGACCAGGCGGGCGTGGCGAACCTCGTGGCGGAGCTCCTCGACACCGGCACCGGGGATCTGGACTCGGCCGCGGTCGCTGAACGGTTCGAGTCGCTCGGGCTCCGCTTCCGCGCGCATGCGGGGTGGGATGAGCTCTTCGCGTCACTCGCCGGGCCGGTCGACGCGGTGGAGGAGGGGGTCGATCTCTTCTCCCGACTGGTGCGGAAGCCTGCCTTTCCCGCGGACGAGCTCGAGCGGGTCCGTGCCGAGGAGCTCGCCGAGATCCGGCAGCGCCGGGCCGATCCACGGTCGCTGGGCACCGACGGATTCCGGCACTTTCTCTACGCGGACAGCTCCCCCTTCCATCGTTCGGCGAGCGGCACCGAGCGTGCCCTTTCGGGGATGAGCCGCGGGGAGGTGCGGGATTTCCACCGTCGTTGGGTCGTTCCGGAACGGACCACGCTGATCATCGTCGGGGATGTCTCGGGGTCGCGTGCCCTGCGGTGGGCGCAGCGCGGATTCGGGGCCTGGACCGGCGGAGCGCCCGAGATGCCGGAGATCGATTCCGCATCGCGCAGCGAGGAAGCGACCGTCACTGTTATCGACAGGCCCGGTGCGGTACAGTCCGAGATCCGTGCGGGACAGATCGGCGTTCCCCGGCGGGTGGAGGCGTACATCCCCCTCCGCGTGATGAATACGCTTCTCGGCGGCGCGTTCAGCTCACGCCTCAACCTGAACCTCCGGGAGCGGCACGGCTTCACCTACGGTGCCTCCTCCGTCTTTGCCTTCCGCCGCCATCCCGGCCCCTTTCTCGTCTCGACCGCGGTCCAGACGGAGGTGACGGGCGCCGCGCTGACCGAGATATTCGTCGAGGTGCGCCGCATGCGGAGCACCGTGCCGGGAGAGCAGGAGCTGTCCGACATCCGCAGCTATCTGGCCGGCACCTATCCCCTGCGCCTGCAGACCGTCGGAGGTGTGGCCAGCAGGCTCGGCGACCTCGCCTTGCACGATCTCGAGCGGGAAGATTTCGACCGCTTTCAGGAGCGCGTCCTTTCCGTGGAGCCGGAAACGGTCCGCGAGGTCGCCGACCGCTTCCTCGCTCCCGACCGCTTCACGGTGGTGGTGGCCGGAGACGCGGATCGGGTGGCACCGCAGCTCGAGGCCCTCGGCCACGCGCCGGTCAGCGTCGTCTCTCCCGATGTCCTCGGGCGCGGCTGATGGTCGGGCCCGGCGCGCGCGATTAACCGACCAGAGATCTCCCATGAACGAATCCGCACACGATAACCCGCTCGAGAGCCGGCTCGTCCACGACGGTCGGATCGTCCGCCTCTCCCTCGATACCGTCCGATTTCCGGACGGATCGACCGGCGAGCTGGAGATGATTCGCCACTCGGGTGCGGC
>SKRI01000212.1 GCA_007118565.1 Gemmatimonadota bacterium
ACGCGGCCGTCCGTCGAGGAGGTCGAGCCCGGCGAGCCGGGTGGCGGAGAGGACGGATTCATCGCTATCCACCCCGGTCTCGACCGCCCGGCGATAGAGTGAACGGGCGCTGTCCAGCCGGTTCGCGTCGTGGTCCAGATCGGCCACGATGTAGAGGGCGTGGGCAGCCGCGCGCGAGCCCGGATGCCGCTCGGGAACGCTCAGGAAGCGCTCGCGGGCAGCGTCCTGACGGCCGTCGCGGTATTGGCTCCGTGCGGCGTAGAGGAGCGCCTCTGCGCGGTTGTCGGCTTCCCCCGCATTCGAACGGGCCACCGCGAGGAGGTTCTCCTCCGCGTTCGCATTTCGGCCGGCCGCGAACTGGGCGCGGCCGAGGCGATAGCGGAGGTCCGCCTCCTCCGCCGCGGTGGCCCGGCCGCTCGCCAGGAAGGCCGCGATCCCGCTCTCCGCGCGGGGCAGGTTGTTGTGGCGCAGGTAGACCTCGCCGACCCGCCGGTGATCGGCCGGGTCGTCGATGCCGCGATCGCTCAGGGTCCGCGCGGCGGTGACCGCGGCGTCCGCCTGGGGGGCGATGTCCATGGCCGCCCGATACGCATCCAGCGCCGCACCGCGCTGACCCAGCGCCTCGCGGTGCTCGGCGACGCGGAGATGCGCCCGCGCCCGACGCACGGGCGACTCGAGACGCCCGGCCGCCTCCTCCGCGACACGCAGCGCCCTCTCCCGATCGCCCGCCTCGGCGAGCGCCCGCTCCCGGAAGGTCCAGCCCCACTCCCACGCCAGATCCTCCTCCAGCGGATCGAGGAGCGCGGCAACGCGCTCCGCATCCCCCGCCTCGGCGGCGACCTCCGCACCCAGCACCGCGATCCAGTCGTTCAGGATCGGCACAGCCTCCCGGGCCTCGCGGAGGGCGCGCTCGGCCGCCTGCCGATCCCCCGCCTCCCGTGCCTGGCGCAGGTCGGCGAGCGCGCTTACCCCGCGCGCACGCTCGGCGTCGCCCGGCAGGCCTACGCGCTCGTCCGGATCCGGCGTGGGGGCTACCACCTCCTCCTCCGGCTCTGGAGCCTCGGCCGGGGGCGGCGGTGCCGGGGGCGCACAGGCGAAGAGCGCCAGCGGAAGAGCGAGGCAGAGGGATCGGAGCAGGGTGTCGGATCGGCGCATGAACGAAGGACTTATGGTGAGGCGTGAGCGTTTCGGGACGCGCGGAGTCGCTTGCGAAAAGCGCACCAGACAGGTGCGGCACCTCGATCAGGTACCACCGGCGGAGCTGGATGTTGCGCGCCCCTCCATTACCCCCTTCCTCCACCCCCGTCCGTTGCATACTATACCGAATGGATCCCGAAGTCACCATCCCGACCTGCGAGGTCCCGGACCGTCTCCGCCCGCGCGTCCGCGAGGCGCCGAACGTCCCCGGCGTCTACCGCATGCGTGCGCGGAACGGAGAGGTGATCTATGTGGGCAAGGCCAAGCGGCTCCGCACCCGGCTCCTCTCCCACCTCCGCGCCGGCCCGGAGGAGAAGAGCGGCCGCATCCTGCGGGAAACCGAGCGCATCGACTGGCAGGACTATCCGAACGAGTTCGCCTCCCTTGTCGCCGAGCTCCGGCTGATCCAGCGATTCCGGCCGCGTTTCAACGTCCGCCACCGCCGGCGCCCCACACCGGTCTTCCTGGTCTTCGGACCGGGTCCCGCGCCCGCGCTGCAGGTCCAGACGGTGATCCCGCCCGGGTGCGGCCCGGCCTTCGGACCGGTGCGCGGGGCGGCGCGGATGCGGCTGGTGGCCCGCGACCTGGCCAACCTCTTCGGCCTCCGCGACTGTCCCGCCCGCACGCCGATGATGCTGCTCGACCAGCGAGAGCTCTTCCAGATCGATCGAGAGCCTGCGTGCTACAGGGGGGAGATGGGGTTCTGCGTGTCCCCCTGCGCCGGACGCGCCACCGAAGGGGCGTACCGGCGGAGGGTGGAGGCGGCCGCGCGCTTCCTCCGGGGCGAGGACGACAGCCCGCTCGACCGGATCCGTCGCGCCATGCAGAGGGCCGCCGACCAGCATGGGTACGAGCACGCCGCCCGCCTCCGCGATCGGATCGAGCGGCTCCAGACAGCCGTTCGCGACATCGCCCGGATCACCGAGGGGGCGGAGGGGCTGTCCGGGCGCTACCGGATCGACGACCCCGACTCCGGCGCGCGCCTCTACGGAATCGTCCGTGGCTGCGTAGTGGAGGAGACGGGTGACGGGCCGGGACGCACCCTTCCCTCCCCGGCCCGCGGTCCGGCGGCACGGAGGATCCGCAATGCGCTGGAGGAGCGACTGCTGGTGGAGGCGTGGTTCCGCCACCGCCCGGGCGAGCGGCGGAGGGTGCGGCCGCTCAGCGGCTGATCCACATCGACCTCCATGACGACTGGAGGCGGAGCGACCCTGCGGCTTCCCTGATCCTGCGGCGGCCCGAAGAAGCGAAGAGCCCCCGGTATGACCGGAGGCTCTTCGTATTGCGAGGAGACCAGAGAGGCTACCTTGCCTCGAGCTCCGTCATACGCTCGACCGCGGCAGCCCGCGCCCCCTCCGCCGCGCCGTGCAGCGCATTGAAGAGAAGCTTGAAGGTGCCGGCCGGCTGGGCACGGAATTGCGGGCGGAAGCCGATCAGCACCAGGTCTCCGGCGCCGTACGGCACGCGCACCACCGCAGCCTGCTCGGCCAGGTGCTCCTGGGCTCCGACCTCCCAGCCGCTCAGCAGCAGGTCGGCGGCCGGATAGCGCGCCACCACCTCGGCACCGCCCCCGTCGACGGTGAAGGCACGGCTGCTCTGGAAGAAGGCCGCGGCCTCCGCCGGCATGCCGAAGGCCACCGGGTGCGCGGGGTCGACGTCCAGGCGCAGGAGCGATCCCGGGATGTAGAACTCTTCGTTGGAGAGCCCCTCGAGCGCGTTCCCGACCGGCACGTCGAAGTGCTCCAGCAGGAAGTCGTTGGCGTCGTCGAGCGCCACAAGACGTCCTCCACCCCGCACGAACTCCTGCAGCTGGGCCACGCCGGCCTCGCTCACCCCACCGGTGAATCGTGGAGGCATACGCCCCTCCTGATGCCCGTGCAGGATGCTCTGCGCACTCTGGCCGGTGAAGAGGATGACGTCCACGTCGTCGAAGTCACCGGCGCGGATCTCTTGGTTGTAGAGAGTCCGGAAGGGGATTCCATAGTGGTTGAAGAGCCAGCGGGTCCACCCCTCGTCCATATTGACCGTATAGGACTGGTAGGTGGCGATGCGTGGCGCCCGCACCGGCCGCAGGGAGACGGCGGGCCGGTCCGTGGTCCGGTGCACGGTGAGCCCGTGCTCGCGTGCAACCTCCTCCACTCCCCCGAGACCTCCGCTGCCGGCCGCACCCTCCACCACCAGCGTGCCGGCGGCGAAGTCGGTGCCGGCCACGGTGAACCGCTCGGCAGCACGCGAGACGGTCGCACCCTCGCCGAGCGCGCGATGCAGCGCGGTAAAGCCACGGTTCTCCAGGGGCGCGAGGAGGAGCACCTCGCCCGATCCGGTGATGCGCGGCTCGGGGGCGTCGACCCAGGCCACC
>SKRI01000303.1 GCA_007118565.1 Gemmatimonadota bacterium
CGATCTCCGGACGGGCGGGGTCAGCGCAATTCTGCACCCGGACATCCGTTGGACCCGGTGTGACCTCAAGACTTTGAATCTTCTGCCGAACATCCTTGCCAAGCAGAAGGCGGTGGAGGCGGGAGCGTTCGAGGCGATTCTTGTGCGCCAGGGAGTTATCACGGAGGGTGCGAGCACCAACGTCTTCGGAGTATTGGACGGGGCCCTGCGCACCTATCCCGTCTCCAATTTCATCTTGGCCGGGGTTACACGCGCCGTTGTGTGCGATCTGGCTCGCGAGTCAGGCATCCGCATCGAGGAGAAACCGATCTTGTGGGAAGAGGTCTCTGAGGTCGACGAGCTTTTCCTCACCGGCACTACCACCGACGTTCAGCCCGTCGTCGAGCTAGACGGGAGGAAGATCAGGGACGGCCGACCCGGCCCGGTAACGCTTCGCCTGCAGGAGATGCTGCGGGAAGCAATGGAAGGCGACCTCGTGTCCGCCGGATAAGGTCCGCTCTCCCGGCTGTGGCTCCTCCACCGACGGGGCACTCTATCATTGGAGATGGCTCCTGAGAGCATCTATGCGAAGGTGGGCGACGCCGCAACACGTGCCAAACCTCACTCCTGTAAGGTTGGTCCCGTGACGAGAAGTAGATTCGACGTTAGGAAATCTCCAGAGGCCTCGGGTCGCGCGGCTCGATCTACGGTGAGTCCTGCTCTTGGCGCCTGCGGGTGAAGAGTACGCGCCGAGTATCAACTCAAGCACAATGATTCTGTGACGATGAACGCGAGGACCGCTGGGCGAGCCGCGGCGGAAGGAACGGGGGGGACGGCAGCGTTCATCCTTGTCCTACGTGTGGCATCGGCCACGTTTGGCGCGCATTGATGGGCATGATGATGAGGATAGGAAAGCCTCTATCAGCAGCCGTTCTGGCCATAGCTGCGGGTGCCGCATGCACTCCTCTCCCCTCCTCCCACGCCGGGCAGGCGGAGGCCTTCGACCTGATCATCACCGGCGGCACCGTGTTCGATGGGACTGGCGCCAACGGTGTCCAGGCCGATGTCGGCATTCGCGGAGACCGCATCGTCCGCATCTCGGCCGAGCCACTGCGGCGCGCCGGGGCCTCCGAGGTAATCGACGCCACGGGGATGTATGTGACGCCTGGCTTCATCGACGTTCACGCCCACCTCGACCCGATCCTCCGCATTCCTGATGCGGAAAGCCACCTTCGTCAGGGGGTGACGACCGCGCTCGGGGGACCGGATGGAAGCTCACCCTGGCCGATCGGGGAGCACCTCGATTCGCTCGACGCCATCGGTATCGGATTCAACGTGGCCTACACGGTCGGCCACAACACGGTTCGGCGGACCGTCATGGGGCTCGAGGACCGGCTAGCCGCCCCGGCCGAGCTGGACGAGATGCGGGAGATGATCGCGCGCGCGATCGAGGAGGGGGCATGGGGGATCTCCACCGGCCTCAAGTACCTGCCGGGTGCGTTCGCCGATCTCGACGAGGTGGTGGCGCTCTCCGAGGTGGTAGCCGACTTCGGGGGATTCTACACCTCACACCTGCGCGACGAGGCGCTCGAGCTGATGGAGTCGGTCGAGGAGACGATCGAAATCGGCCGGAGGGCAGGGCTGCCGGTGGTCATCTCTCACCACAAGGTGGTGGGCAGGCCGATGTGGGGGCGGAGCCGGGAAAGCCTGGAGATGGTGGACCGAGCCCGTGCCGAGGGGGTGGATGTGCGGATCGACCAGTACCCGTACACCGCCACCCACACCGGCATCAGCATCCTGGTTCCCGAGTGGTCGCAGGCGGGCGGGAACGACGCATTCGTGGAGCGGCTCGAGGATCCGATCCTCTACGATAGCATCTTCGAGGCGATCGTCTTCAACATCCGCATGGACCGCGGAGGGGACGATCTGCGTCGGGTTCAGTTCTCGGGCGTCTCCTGGGATCCCAGCCTGGAGGGGGGCACCCTCTACGACTGGGCACTCCGCGAAGGAATGGATCCGACGCCGGAGACGGGGGCGGAGCTGGTGATCGAGGCGATGCGGCGAGGTGGCGCACGTGCCATTTTCCACGCTCTGGATGAGGGCGACGTGCGGCGCATCATGCAGCACCCGCAAACGATGATCGCCTCGGACGGGCGTCTCGTTCGCCCGGGCGAGGGGCACCCGCACCCCCGCTGGTATGGCACCTTTCCTCGTGTCCTCGGGCACTACACCCGCGACGAGGGCGTGCTCGGCTGGGCGGACGCCATCCATAAGATGACCGGCCTTCCGGCCGACCTCCTCCAGGTGGCGGATCGCGGAGTGCTCCGCGAAGGAGCTTTCGCCGACCTGGTGGTCTTCGATCCCGATCGAGTCATCGATCGGTCGACGTTTGAGGACCCGCACCAGTACCCGGTGGGGATCGAGCACGTCTTGGTGAACGGCGTCCCCACGGTGGTCGACGGTGATTTCCGCGACGTGCGTGCCGGCCGAACGCTCCGCCGGGGCGTAGACGACTGGCGGTGATGTCTACATCTCCGTCTCTCGTAAAGTTACTCTCCTTCTCCTGACGCACATGCGACGAATCGCACTTCTCTCCCTTGCGCTCCTCCTGGCGGCGGCGTGCGCTCCGCCTGCGCCTCCCGCGGCGACGCCGGCGCCAGTTCCCGGCCTGGAGGCGGGCATCGACGAGATCTTCGCCGAGTGGGACTCCGACCAGACGCCCGGGTGCGCCGTGGCCGCGGATCTGGCGGGTAACACCGTTCTCTCCCGCGCCTTCGGCATGGCGGATCTCGAGCATGGTGTAGTGAACGAGCCGCAGACGATCCTCGAGGCGGGCTCCGTATCCAAGCAGTTCACTGCCGCGGCGGTGGTGCTCCTCGCGCTGGAAGGAACGCTCTCCCTCGACGACGATGTGCGGAGACACATCCCGGAGCTACCCGACTACGGGAATCCGATCACCATCCGCCACCTCTTCAACCACACCAGCGGACTGCGGGACTGGGGGGCGGTGGCCGCTCTTTCGGGGTGGGGGAGGAGCGAGCGCACGCACAACCACGCCCACGTACTGGAGATCGTCAGCCGCCAGAGCGCGCTGAACTATCCTCCGGGGGACGCATACTCCTACACGAATTCCGGATACAACCTGCTGGCGATCATCGTGGAGCGGGTGAGCGGAAGTTCCTTCGCCGATTTCTCGCGGGAGCGGATCTTCGAGCCGCTGGGGCTCACCAGCACGCAGTGGCGGGACGACTACCGGCGGCTGGTTCCGGGTCGTGCGACCGCGTACTCGCCGCAGGGCAACGGCTTTCGTATCAACCAGCCGATCGAGCACGTGCACGGGAACGGCGGCCTGCTCACTACCGTGGGGGACCTCCTCCGCTGGGACCGCGCGCTCGCGAGCGATGAGCTCGGCGGACCGGAGTTCGTGGAGCTGATGCACGAGCAGGGCGTCCTAAACGACGGGAGGACCATCAGCTATGCCTCGGGCGTGCAGATCGGCAGCCGGCGCGGCGTCCCGCAGGTCAGCCACACCGGCGCCACCTCCGGCTACCGCGCCTACCTGGCGCGCTTTCCCG
>SKRI01000022.1 GCA_007118565.1 Gemmatimonadota bacterium
CGCGCTGGGCGTGCTCCTGAGCACCGTCTGGCCCGCGGAGCGCACGTTCTTCGATGTCCCCACCGTCGCCGACCTCACGCGCGGGCCGCAGCTTCAGCCGGTAACTGCCCTTCCGAGAACGGAGACGATGCTCGTGCTCGAGGAGACGCGGCAGCTCCTCAACGCCGAGCGGCCGTGGACGGCGTGGACGGCCATCCGGGGATATCTGGACGATCCCGATGCCGTTCCCCCGACCATGGTCCTCCTCGGTGCGCGAACCGCCGCGGGGTGGTACGGGTGGTCGGAGGTGCGCGGGCTGCTCCGGGGGCGCCGCTGGCTCGACACGGCCGAGGGCGGGGAGGGGTGGTTCCTCCTCGCGCGGGCGGAGGAGGAGTCCGGGCGCACGGAGCAGGCCAAGGAGGCGTACCGGCGCTTCGTGGCAGTGGGCTCGGGGCGGATGCGGGGCGTTGCCCACGCACGGCTCGGACGGCTGATGGAGGCGGCGGGGGATCACGGCGCGGCCGCGACCGCATTCGCCGCGGCGTCGGAGGACGTCCCCTCGCTTTCGGACTGGTTCCATGCGCTCGAGGTGGATGTACTCGTTGCGGGGAACGATCCCCGCCTCGACGGGCTCGATCCGCCGGCGCGCGGCGGATCCCCGGCCGTTCGCGCCCGCTCGGTGCGGGCCACCGCGCGGGCGTGGCTCGCGGCCGGGGATACGGAGGAGGCGCTCGACCTGCTCGAGCGGGAAACCGATGCGCTTCGCCGTATGGGAGCGCCGGCCGAGGCGGCCCCGCTGATGCTCGAGCGGGCGCGCATCCTGGTCGAGGAGGGTGATCGCGGACAGGCGCGGGCCCTCGTCCGCGACGTGGCCCGGGAGGGGAGCGCGCCGACCGCGTCCCGCGTCGAGGCGGCGGACCTCATCGCCGATTGGGCGGATACGCCGACCGCGGCCGAGTCGCTCGCTCGCGCCGACGCCTACGAGGCGGGTGGGCGGGGCCGCGACGCGGCCAACGCGCTCCGAGATGCCCTCCGGGCCGGAGCCCGGGACGACGGCAGCCTTCAGCTCCGCATGGGG
Source organism: Gemmatimonadota bacterium (assembly GCA_007118565.1). Taxonomy (GTDB): domain Bacteria; phylum Gemmatimonadota; class Gemmatimonadetes; order Longimicrobiales; family Longimicrobiaceae; genus SKRI01. The sequence goes on from SKRI01000022.1 coordinate 1,058, forward strand.
CTGCTCCTCTTCGAGGCGCGCGACCACGCACGGGCGCGGAACGCCCTCCAGGCGGCGGAGCAGCGGCTCTCCGATCGCGAGGAGTCGGCCCGGGCCGCGCTATTCGCCGCGCGCGCGCAGTTCCGGGGAGGAGATCGGTCGGGGGGAATTGCCGCCCTCCGGAGCGTCGGGGAGCGCTACCCCCGGACCCGCGCCGCGGGCTCCGCCTACTTCCTCCTTGGGGATCTCGAGGACAATCTGGCGCGCGCGATCGGCTTCTACCGGAGCGCATCCGAGATCCCGGAGTCGCCCGATGCTCAGGAGGCCCACTACCGGCTGGGCGATCGTCTTCTGGCCCAGGGGAACACCGACCAGGCCATCCGGGTGTGGGAGCAGATGCTCCAGCGGCACCCGCGCGGGGAGATGAGCGCGCGCGTCGCCTTCCGGCTCGGCCTCCTCCACGAGGGTGCGGGGCGGACGCGGCAAGCGCGGCGGATGTACGAATCGTCACTGCGCATCGAGCCCATCTCCTACTACGCCATGCGGTCGGGGGAGAAGATCGACCGGACCCCCTACGATGCCTTCTCCGAGCAGCCGCGGCGATGGGAGGGGAATGCAGCGGATCCGGTCGAGGCACGCGCCGCGCTCGAGCGGATGGCCATCCTGGACGCCGCCGGCCTCGAAGAGGCGTACCAGGAGGAGCTACAGAGTGCGATGCGGCGGTTCGCGGAGCGTCCCGGTGCTCGAATCGTGCTCGCCGAAGGGCTCGTCGAGCAGCGTCGAGTTCCCGATGCCATCCAGAAGGGGCGGGCGCTGCTGCGCGAGTTCGACGGCGAGTACGACGTGCGCCTCCTGCGCGTCATCTTCCCCCTCCCCTGGCGGGAGGCGCTGATCCGGGAGGCCGAGCGGGCCAACCTGGATCCGATGCTGATGGCGGGGCTCATCCGGCAGGAGTCCTTCTGGCAGCCCCGCGTCGAGTCGTGGGTGGGGGCGGCCGGACTCTCCCAGATCATGCCGGCAACCGGCGCATGGCTGGCACCCCAGGTCGGGATCCAGAGCTACCGGCGGGAGATGCTGGAGAACCCGGAGATCAGCCTGCGCATGGGCACCTTCTACCTGGCGAGCCTGATCCGGCGGTACGATGGCCACGAGGATCTGGCGCTTGCCGGGTACAATGCGGGGCCGGCCCGCGCGGACCGCTGGCGCGGGCAGCTGGGGCATGGTCGGGACCAGGACATGTTCCGCGAGCGAATCCCCTTTGACGAGACCAATCACTACGTGAAGGTCGTCCTGCGGAACCGCGCCGTGTACAGCTTCCTCTACGAGTAGAAGGGAGAGGGATGGAGCTCGGGGTCCTCCGGAGAGACGTCCGCCTAAGCGGCGCCCCCTTGCGAAGTTGAGATCCCTCTCCCAACATTGAGATCCGTCCGTTTGTCTCCGGCCCTCAGCCTTTCCCCGTAACGGAATCGATGCGCCTGGTCTTCTCCATCTTCGCCCTTGCTGCGATCGCAGCGATTTCGACCACGGAGGCCGCGGCCCAGACGCTTCGTGGCTCGCCGGCGAGCGTGGAGCGGATCTATCAGCAGGCGCTCGGGCACGATCTCCACTTCTACGAGACGGGAGCCGGCGTCTACCGCGCCGTCGAGCGCGGCACGCTGGTCCGCCTGGACGGGAACGAGAACTACCGTACGCACAACGTCAGCTATCCCTTCGCGCTCCCGATCGCGGAGGTCTTCGTGAATCGGCTGGCGGACCAGTACCGGGCCGCGTGCGGGGAGCAGATGGTGGTGACGAGCGCCGTCCGTCCGCGCTCCTTCCGGCTGGCGAACAGCGTCTCCCGCTCGGTCCACCCCACCGGGATGGCCATCGACCTCAGGCGGCCCACCGACCCGACCTGCCTGCGGTGGCTGAGGCAGACCCTCCTCTCCCTCGAGCGGACCGGGGTCATCGAGGCGGTCGAGGAGCGGCGGCCTCCCCATTTCCATGTGGCCATCTTCCCGCGGCCGTACCTCCAGTACGTGCAGCGGCGCACCGATGATCCGGTGCTGGCCTCCGCCGTTCCGGTGGAACCGATGGAGGTGAGCGACGCCACGAGCTATCAGGTCCGCCCGGGGGACACCCTCTGGTCCATTGCCCAGCGGAATGGGACGACCGTGGATGCGATCAAATCCGCGAACCGCCTCTCCAACCCGAACATCCAGGCCGGCCAGACGCTCGTGATCCCCGCCCGTTGACCATTCGGGAAGTTTCTCTGTAAGGAATTGCGAACATTGTAGTTGCGGGCGGTGCGGCACCGTCCTTGCCATTCCTCCGGTCATCCCTCGAACCGGAGGCTATTCCATGCGCAAGATTCCAGTGCGGGCCCTTCCCGCCATCATGATCGCTGCCGCCTTTTCCTTCACCAGCGTCTCGTGCGCCCAGCTCGGCGCCCTCGACGAGCTTCTCGGCGCCGTCCTCGGCGGGCCGGGCGGAGGCGAGGCGGTCGTCCAGGTCCTGGGCGTCGACACG
>SKRI01000289.1 GCA_007118565.1 Gemmatimonadota bacterium
CCCACGCCGAGGAGGAGGGCGCCCTGCGCCTCCTTCGGCTTGCTCACCGTCATGTACCGCTGGACCGGCTGCTGGTTCGTCCCGAAGAGGGAGAGCGCGAGAAGCCCGTAGCCGAAGATGGCGGTGAGCAGCCCACGCGGCCCGAACGGCTCCTCCATGTGGATGATGTCGAGCTTGCCCAGCGCGCCGGCGTCGGAGAAGGCGGCACCCGTGCCGCCCGGCGTCGTCACGATCACGAGGATGATGCACCCGATGATCCCCAGGCTCATGATCACGAACTGGATCACGTCGGTCCAGATGACCGCCGAGATCCCGCCGAGCACCGTGTAGATGATGGCGATGACGCCGAAGATCACCACCGCCTCCTCCACCCCGGTGAGCCCGGGGATGATGTCGGTCGGGACCACCGCCGAGAAGAGGAGCGCCGCCCCGAAGAGGAGGGTGCCGGCGCGCAGCAGCACCGTGCCGCTGAAGAGCGTCGAGCCGAGGAGCCGGGTCTTCAGGTCGAAGCGGGCCTCGAGGTACTCGTACGCCGTGGTGAGCCCCTTGACCTTGTGAAAGAAGGGGATGAAGAGCACCACCACGATGATCGCCGCGAAGATGTCCCCCAGCTGATACTGGAGGTACCACATGTTGGAGTCGAAGGCGAAGCCGGGGACGCCCAGGATCGAGGCGGCGGAGAAGGAGGTGGCGATGATGGAGATGCCGGCCGCCCACCACCGCATGCCGCGGTTACCGACGAAGTACGCCTCGGTATCGGTCTGGAGGCGATTGGCCCAGACGCCGAGGGCCACGATGACGCCGATGTAGGCCGCGAGGACGACCCAGTCCAGAGCATGCATGCACGCCTCTCCTTAGATCGGGTTGGCCGGAACGTGATGGAGGACGATCCCTCCCCCGACGCGCGGCCGCATGGTGCCAGGCGGTTCCGGACGGAGTCGAACGCGGCGGACGCGACCGGGCGGCTTCGCAAAATCGAAACCAGATCCCGTCGTGCCCCGGCCCGCTACCGGTCGAGCCCCCCGCCCGAGGTCGCGACCGCGTCCTCCCGCCCGGTCAGCCACGAGGCCACGGCCTCCTGCATCAGCGACTCGCCCCCCCACGCCGCCAGGAGATGGCGGGCGCGAGGCAGCTCCGCCGCCAGCCGGGGATGGCTGAAGAGGAGCACCGTGGCGTCGGGGTGGTCGGCCAGGATCCGCCCCACCCCGTCGCGGGCCTCGGACGAGAGTCCCGGGCGCCCCTTCCAGGCGCGGATGTCGGCATACACCACGACCAGCGGCGCGCCTTCGGGATCGAGCCGCACACCCCCGTCGGCGAGCGCCCGTCCGAGGGCATCGCGGGCATAGGGCGGGTAGGGGCCCCCGGTGTCGTCGTCGATCTCGACCAGCCGGACCGGTCCCTCGGGCACGGCCGGCTCCCCGCGGACGACCTGCAGGGTGCGCCGCCCGGTCTCGAGCGCCCAGCGGCGATCTTCCTCCCTTCCCCAGGCACCGGCTTCGGCGGCCTCTCCGGCAACGCGGTCGAGCGCGGCCTCGGCCCGCTCCAGCGCCGCGCTCACCCGGCCCCGCTCGAGGGCGCCGGTGCCGCGCGCCGAGCGCAGCGACTCGAGGACGCCGCGCAGATCCTCCGGGTAGAGGAGCATGTCGCACCCGGCGGAAAGGGCGCGGACCGCGGCCTCTCCCTCCGTGCCCCCCTCGATGACCCCCTCCATGATGAGGGCGTCGGTGACGACGAGCCCCTCGAACCCCATCTCCCTCCGCAGCAGGTCGTGGAGGATGGGACGGGAAAGGGTGGCCACCGCGCCGGAGGGGTCGAGCGCCGGGTAGGCCACGTGCGCCGTCATCAGCGTGTCCACGCCGGCGTCGATCAGCTCGCGGAAGGGGTGCAGATCGACGCGCAGCGACTCGAAGTCCGCATCGACCGTCGGCTTCTCGGCGTGCGAGTCCGCCGTGGTGCGGCCGTGCCCCGGAAAGTGCTTTCCGCAGGAGAGCGCCCCGCCCTTCCGGCACCCCTCGGTCCAGGCGCTCGCATGGGCGGCCACGATCTCGGGAGATGTGCCGAAGGCGCGCGTGCCGATGATCGGATTGCGGGGCTCGATGTCCACGTCGGCCACGGGCGCGAAGACCCAGTTCACCCCGATGGCCCGCGCCTCCCGCGCGGTGAGCTCACCGGCGCGGCGGGAGATGGTGGCGTCGTCGAGGGAGCCGAGCGCCGCGGCCGGCGGCAGCGGCGTGGCCCCCGGGAACTGCTGCCCCGCCCCGCGCTCCAGGTCGCTTCCGAAGAAGAGCGGCCGCGTCGCGGCGCTCGACACCTCGGAGATCAGGCGATGGATCTCTTCGGCGGGCCCGCCGAAGAGGATGAAGCCGCCCACCCCCAGCTCGAGCGCCTCCTCCGCCGTGCGGCGGGCGGCATCGAAGCCGTCATCTGGATTCCAGCGGAGAACGGGGACGAGAAGACGTGCGAGGTCGGACATGGGCGGCTTTGCGGCTGGTGGCTCGCGGCTCGCGACTCGCGGGGGAGGCGCGGCCGGAATCTCGAGCCGGGAGGGGAGCGCAAGTCGGGGGCCGGCGGGTGCGGCGCCGGAGAGGCCGGGATCGATCCCCGGGCCGTCAGGCCTCCGGCTCGCCGGTAACCGCGGCGAGCCGCCCGCCGGCCGCGGCCAGCCGCTCCCGGGCCTCGTTTGCGTCGAGCCCGGTGCGCTGCATGGCGATGGCCGTCTTGACGCTCCCGCCGGCGCGGTCCAGGAGCTCGTGGGCCTCCCCGCGATCGAGCGAGAGCATCTCCATGAGGATGCGCTCCCCGCGGTCCTGGAGCTTCTGGCAGGTGACCTGGAGGTCCACCATCAGGTTGCCGAAGACCTTGCCGGAGCGGATCATGGCGCCGGTGGTGATGGTGTTGAGCACCATCTTGGTGGCGGTTCCCGCCTTCATCCGGGTGGAGCCGGTGATGACCTCCGGACCGACCAGGGGGGCGATGACCACGTCGTACCGTTCCCGATACTCCGGCGCGGGGTGCGTGCAGAGGAGGAGCCCGGTGCGGGCTCCGAGCTCCGCCGCCCGCCGCAGCGCCCCGTGGACGTACGGGGTGGTCCCGGAGGTGGCGATCCCCAGGACGAAATCCTTGTCTCCCACCCCCCGCTCCTCCACCGCGGCGGCGCCGTCCTCCGGATGGTCCTCCGCCCCCTCTTTGGCGCGGACGAGCGCCTCGTACCCCCCGGCGATGATTCCCTGCACCATCTGCGGGTCGGTCCCGTAGGTCGGCGGCATCTCCGAGGCGTCGAGCACGCCGAGCCGCCCCGAGGTCCCGGCGCCCACATAGATCAGCCGCCCGCCACCGCGAAAGGCCTCCTCCGCGTACTCCAGCGCCAGCGCGATGCTCTCCCGCTCCGCCCCCACCGCCGGGGCCACCTGCGCGTCCTGCTCGTTGATCAGATCGACGATGGCGGTCGGGTCCAGCCGGTCGATGTCCTCGGAGGCGGGGTTGCGCTGCTCGGTGAGCCGCGTGTCGAGCGGGCCGTCGGCTGACATGTCCACGTATGGAGTTGGCGGGGGAAGCACTGTCGGAATACCTTTGGAACGCATGGTCCCAGGGCATGTACATGCCTGAAGGTATGAAGACTCCCCCGCTCCCGGAAAGATGCGTTCCACCAGAAAGCTCGACCGCTTCGGCTCCGCCCTCCTGACCGGCCTCCTGGCCGTCCTCACCATTGCCTGCGCCCCGGATCCGGCCACCCCGGCGGATCCGCCGAGCGCGCCGGCCGACACCGCGAGGGCCGGGGTTCCGGCCGAGTGGTCGATCCTTCCGGCGGATGCCACGCCGGTGCGGGCGCAGTACGGGATGGTCTCGACCACGGACCGGATCGCCAGCGAGATCGGCGCAGAGATCCTGCGGCGCGGCGGCCACGCGGTGGACGCGGCCGTGGCGGTCCACTTCGCCCTCGCCGTCATCAACCCGGAGGCGGGGAACATCGGCGGCGGCGGCTTCATGGTGACCGCGCTCGCGGACGGGAGCTCGGCGGCCCTCGACTTCCGTGAGAAGGCGCCGTACGGCTCCCACCGCGACATGTTCATCGGGGAGGACGGAGAGCTCACCGGGGAGTCCCTCGTCGGGCACCTCGCCGCCGGGGTTCCCGGGAGCGTTGCCGGGATGTGGGCCGCGCACCAGCGCTACGGCCGGCTCCCCTGGGAGGAGCTGGTGCGGCCCTCGGTGAACCTGGCCGAGGGGCTGGTGATGCACGAGCGGCTCGCCTCCTCGCTCCAGCGGAGCGAGGACCGGCTCCGCCAGTTCCCCGCCACCGAGGAGGCCTTCCTCCCCGATGGGGACGCGCCGCGGGTGGGGGATCGCTTCTCCCAGCCGGACCTGGCCGCCACCATGGAGCGGATCGCCACCCAGGGGCGGGACGGCTTCTACCGCGGGCGCACCGCGGACCTGATCGTGGAGGAGATGCAGCGCGGCAACGGCATCATCACCCACCGTGACCTGGCTGAGTACGAGCCGGCCTGGCGGGACCCGGTCGCCTTCGACTACCGCGGGTACCGGGTGCTCTCCATGCCGCCCTCCTCCTCGGGCGGCGCCACCGTGGGCGCCATCCTGCAGATCCTGGAGGGGTTCGACCTGCGCGATCTCGGCTACCACTCGGCCGAGCATATCCACCTCTTCACCGAGGCCACCCGCCGCGCCTACGTGGACCGGAACGCCTACCTGGCCGATCCGGACTTCGTCTCCCTCCCGCTCCCGGAAATGTACTCCGAGTCGTACGCGGCCGAGCGACGCGCCGACATCCGCATGGACCGCGCGACCCCCTCGGACCAGGTGGGCCCCGGCCTCGGTGATCCGCCGGGCGAGGTCTACGGGCGCGCTGAGAGCGAGTCGACCACCCACTACTCCATCGTGGATCGCGAGGGGAACGCGGTGGCCGTGACCACCACCATCAACTCGCTCTACGGGAACCGGGTCACGGTGACGGGCGCCGGCTTCCTGCTCAACAACGAGATGGACGACTTCGCCGCGAAGCCGGGCGAGCCGAACCAGTTCGGCCTGGTGCAGGGGGAGGCGAACGCCATCGAGCCGGGGAAGCGGATGCTCTCCGCCATGACGCCCACCATCCTGCTCGACCCCCAGGGTCGCCTCCGCATGGTGACCGGCACGCCGGGCGGCGCCACCATCATCACCACGGTGGCGCAGATCGTCTCCAACGTGGTGGACTGGGAGATGGACGGCTCCGAGGCGGTCGCGGCCCCGCGGCTCCATCACCAGCACCTCCCCGACATCCTGCGCTTCGAGCGCCGGGGGGTGAGGCCGGATGTCGTGGAACGTCTCCGGGCAATGGGGCACGACGTGCAGGAGCGCCCCGGCTTCCAGGGTGACGTGCAGACCATCATGATCGGACCCGGCGGCACCATGACCGGCGTGTCCGACCCCCGACGGGGTGGCGCGGCCGCGGGGATCGACGAGGTCCTTCCCGTCGTGCAGTGAAGGAGCTTCGCGCCCTCCTCCCGTACCTCCGCAGGTACAGGAGGGGGATCGCGCTCGGGCTGGTCATGGTGGTGGTCAGCAACGCCTTCTTCCAGGCGGTGCCATGGCTGATCATGCGGGGCGTGGACGCCCTCGAGCTCCCGGACGTGGAGATGGCCATCATCCGGAGGTACGCCCTCCTGGTGGTGGCCGTCGCGCTCGTGGGCGGAGCGGCCCGCTACCTCATGCGCGAGCTGCTGAACGGGATCAGCCGCCGCGTCGAGTACGATCTGCGCAACGACTTCTTTTCCCACCTCCTCCGGCTGGACAGCCACTTCTTCGGCTCGACCCGCACCGGGGAGATCATGAGCCGGGCCACCAACGACATCCAGGCGGTGCGGCAGGTGGCCGGGCCCGCCTACATGTACCTGGCGAACACCGTGGCCGTCTCGGCCTTCGCTCTGACCCTCATGATCTGGATCAGCCCGCGGCTGACCCTCTTCGCGCTGATCCCGATGATCCTCCTCCCGCCGACGACCTTCGTCTTCGGTCAGATCATCCACCGCCGCTTCGAGCGGATCCAGAACCAGTTCGGGGACCTCTCCACCATGGTGCAGGAGAACCTGGCGGGGGTTCGCATCGTCCAGGCCTACGGCCAGCAGGATTCCGAGACTGCGCGCTTCCGACGCATCTCCCGCGAGTACATGAAGCGCAACATGAGCCTCGTGTACGCCTCCGGCATCTTCCGCCCCCTCCTGGCTCTGCTGAGCGGCCTCGGGCTGGCCATCGTGCTCTGGGTGGGCGGCATCGGCATCATGGAGGGGGATCTGACCGTGGGGGAGTTCATCGCCTTCGGTCTCTACCTGGGCATGCTCTCCTGGCCGCTGATCTCGCTGGGATGGGTGGTCAACCTCTTCCAGCGGGGCGCCGCCTCCATGGGCCGCATCAACGGGATCCTGAATGCGCATCCCCGCATCCGGGAGCCGGAGAGCCCAACGGAGCTGGAGGAGGTACGGGGTGAGGTCACCTTCCGGGGGGTGCGCTTCCGGTATCCGGACACCACCCGCGACGTCCTCTCCGACATCTCCTTCACCGCGCCGGCGGGCTCCACGGTGGCCATCGTGGGGCCGACCGGCGCGGGCAAGTCGACGCTTGTCCAGCTGATCGTGCGGATGTACGACCCGGTGCAGGGAGAGGTGCTCCTGGACGGCGTTCCGCTGCCGGAAATTCCGCTCGGAACGCTCCGCGCCGCCGTGGGAACGGTTCCGCAGGACGCCTTCCTCTTCTCGGAGAGCATCGGGGAAAATCTGTCGCTCGGGTTCGATGAGCCGGACCCGGACCGCCGGAAGGAGCGGATCCGGGAGGCGGCGCGGGTCGCGCAGCTCGACGAGACCGTCTCCGAGCTCCCCCGCGCGTACGAGACCCTCCTCGGCGAGCGGGGGATCAACCTTTCCGGCGGACAGAAGCAGCGGGCCACCCTGGCGCGGGCGCTGGCGCGACGCCCCCGCATCCTGGTGCTGGACGACTCCCTCTCGGCCGTCGATACGCACACCGAGACCGAGATCCTCCGGGGGCTGCGTGGACAGCTGGCCGGACGCACGAGCTTCATCGTCAGCCACCGGGTGTCGGCCGTCATGGACGCCGACATGATCCTGGTGCTCGACGAGGGTCGGATCGTGGAGCGCGGCACCCACGAGGAGCTGATGGCGCAGGACGGGCTCTACGCCGCGCTGCAGCGGCGCCAGCTTCTGAGCGAGTCGCTGGCCTGACCTTCCCGGGGGCGGGAACGCCGGCGAGCGGGTCCCACCGGCTCCGGTCGAACGGGGACAGCCCGACAGCGACATTCCGATGCGCCTCCCGCTTGCCCAAGGTCCCATTCGAGCATATTTTGCGGGTCCCTACCTGTTCGCTGCCTTCGCGTGACCAGGCCGGGCGTCGCGCGGACCGCCTGCATTCGGATTCTTCGGGATTGTTACGTTTCCGATCCGGCGGAGCATGCCTTCCGGAGATTGCTTCCTGTCCACCCCTCCTCGATGAGCGAAATCCACGTCCGAATCGAAGGTGATCGGGAGGTCGAGCGGCGCATACGCTCCCTCCTCGAGGAGGAGGGAATCCACACCGCGCAGGTGTCCAGCGCGGACCGGGTACTGGTGGAGCGCATCGAGGAGCTGGAGCGGACCGTCGTCGAGCTGCGCAACATCGACGCGGCCAAGTCCCGGTTCCTCGCCAACGTCTCCCACGAGCTGCGCACCCCCCTCACCGCCATCATCACCTACGGCGAGGTCCTCCGGGACGGGCTGCTCGGCTCCGTCAACGAGAAGCAGCGGGATGCGGCGGGGTCGCTGGTCGGCTCCGGCCGCCAGCTCCTCTCCATGATCGAGGAGATCCTCACCTACGCCAAGGCGAATGCCCAGGCGATGGACGTGACGCTGGGGGAGGTCGACCTCAAGGAGCTGGTGAAGGAGGCGTACGACACCAACGCCTCGCTGATCGAGCAGAAGGAGCTCCGGTTCGAGTGCGATATGCCCGAGGACCTTCCCCCGGTGGCCGCCGACCGTGACAAGCTCACCCACGTGATCCGCAACCTCATCGGCAACGCCATCGAGTTCACCGCTCCCGGAGGCATGATCAGGGTCTCGGCCCGCCCCGACGACGAGGCGGAGGGATGGATGCAAGTCTGCGTGGAGGACGATGGGATCGGCATCGACCCCGAGCATCACGAGATCATCTTCCAGGAGTTCGCGCAGGTCGACACCTCCCGCGCGCGACAGCACCACGGGACCGGGCTCGGGCTGGCCATCGCCCGGAACTTCATCGAGCTCCACGAGGGGCGCATCTGGGTGGAGAGCGCTCCGAGCGAGGGAAGCCGCTTCTTCTTCTGCATCCCCGCCGCCGAGGGGTGCGAGGAGCGGGCCGCCGGATGAGCGAGCGGAGCGACGGCAGGCCCCACATCCTCCTGGTCGAGGACAACGCCACCATCCGCGACGCCTTCTGCCTCCTCCTCACCGAGAGCGGCTACGAGATGTCCTGCGCATCGTGCGGTGAGGAGGCGCTCCAGAGCCTCCGGGAAACGGTTCCGGACCTGATCCTGATGGATCTCGGGCTCCCTGACATCCCGGGGCTCGAGCTGACGCGGCGGCTGAAGGAGGACGAGGCCACGCGCGACATCCCGGTGGTCGCAATCACCGGGCGGGCGCAGGAGGCGGATGAGCGGGCCTGTCGTGCGGCGGGATGTGCCGCGCACATCGCCAAGCCCGTGAACTCCCGCGACCTGCTCGAGATGATCCCGGCCTTCATCGAAAACGGGTAGCCTGCCGGGCAGGCAGCAGCTATCCTCCCCGCAGCGCCCGGCGCGCCTCCCGCGCCCACCCTTCCGAGTCCTCAACCCGGAACCCGATCGGGACCCCCTCGCTGCCCTTCCGCGACCGCGGCTGGACAACGAGCCAACCGTCCTCCGCCCGTACGGTTCGCGCCTCCACGCCCCGCCCCTTCACCAGGACGAACCGGGCGCGGTGCGCGAATCCCGCCAGCCGCTCCGAGGTGAGGACCACGGTGCCACGGCGGGCAAAGAATCCGGTCCCGCCGGCGCGCCCCCGCCGGACCCTCACGTCCACGGCGCTCCGCAGAACCTTTTCCTGCGCGCTGAGGATGCGCACCAGGCGGAAGCCGCGGCGGCGCATGGCGCTCCGCCAGCTGAAGCGGAGGAGGGCGACGATTCCCAGGAAGGTGACCGCCCAGAGCAGGAGGTTCAGCACGAAGAACCGGGCGCGCGGCGCCGGCGGTCGTGTCAGAGGCGGGAGAGCAGCTCCGCGTTGTCCTTTGTATCGGCCAGCTGCTTGATGAGGAGCTGGATGGCATCCACCGGTGGAAGTGGCTGGAGCGCCCGCCGGATCTGATTTACCTTGGGGAGCTCCTCCGCGGTGAAGAGAAGCTCCTCCTTCCGGGTGGCGCTCTTGGGGATGTTCACGGCGGGATAGATGCGCCGGTCCGCGATCTCGCGGTCCAGTACGATCTCGCTGTTGCCGGTGCCCTTGAACTCCTCGAAGATCACGTCGTCGGCGCGGCTCCCGGTTTCCACCAGCGCGGTAGCGATGATGGTGAGGCTGCCCCCGCCCATCTTCGCCGGCACCTTGCGCGCCGACCCGAAGAAGCGCTTCGGCTTCTCCAGCGCGCCGCTGTCGATCCCGCCGGACATGGTCCGTCCGGTGCCGCGCTCCGTGGTGTTGTACGCCCGCGCCAGCCGGGTCAGCGAGTCGAGCACCAGGACCACGTCCCGCCCGCTCTCCACCTGCCTCCGCGCGGTCTCCAGCACCATCTCGGCGACGGCCACATGCCGCTCGGCCGGGTTGTCGAAGGAGGAGGCGATCACCTCCCCCATCCCCAGCATCTCCATCTCCGTGACCTCCTCGGGCCGCTCGTCCACCAGCAGGACCAGCAGGGTGGCCTCGGGATAGTTCGTGTGGATGCCGCGGAGGATGGCCTGCAGCAGCATGGTCTTGCCGGCGCGCGCCGGGGCCACGATCAGGGAGCGCTGCCCCTTGCCGAGCGGCGCAACCAGGTCGACCACCCGGTTGGTGTAATCGCGTCCCTGATGGCGTTCCAGCCCGCACTCGAGGACGAGGCGCTCGTCCGGGTACGAGGCCGGGAGAGAGGAGAACTTCGGACGTCCCCGCGCCGCCTCGGGTGGACCGCCGTTCACGCTCTCCAACCGCGTCATCGGCGGGCTCTTGCCGCGCCCGGGAGGCGGTCCTGCCTCACCCGTGAGCGCGTCGCCCGTCCGGAGCTCGAAGCGCCGGATCATGGCCTGGGGAATGAAGAGGTCGTCCTGTGACGACTGGAACCCGTGCTCGGCTGAGCGCAGGAAGCCACTGCCGCCGGAGATGATCTCGAGGACGCCCGAGGCGAGCTCGGCGGAAACGGCGGAGGTGGACGAGGAACGAGCGGGAGCGGTCATGCGTTTGTGCTGGAAGCGGGGTTACGGAACGAATGAGTGAGCATGGCGGTCATAGAGAGAGAGGACGACGGGCCTCTTGGGGAAGACGGTCATGTCCGCGAGAACGGACCTGGAGCGAGCGTATCCCCGCATGGGGATCCCGTTGTTTTCACCGAGGGACCGCGTAGACCGGATGTCGGAGCGCGGGGCGCAGATCCTGCACCTCGCAGGAGAGGACGGGGCGGAGTGCCTCTCGTCCGGATCGTGTTCGGGTTGAAAGCCCGGCGATAGGCGCCGGGCTACCCAAACATAGCAAGACCTTCTTGCCGCGCAAGTCGGCAGGATGGATGCCACCATGCCGCTCGTTCTGCTTTCTCCCTTCGTAACACCACTGGACGATGCTTCGCTACCTCCTCCTCGCGGCCTTCACGGCCTGCTCGATCGCCAACGAAGACGAGCGGGTGTCCGACCACAACACCAATCCCGGCAGTGACTTCGTCACCGTCGAGCTGGCCACGGTGGGGGTCGACACGCAGACGGGCACGCCCGTGGTGCTCCTGCGCGACACCGAGTCCGGCGAGGTGGTGCCGATCCTCGTGGGGATCGCGGAGGCGGAGGCCATCGCCCGCTCCCTGCACGAGGTGGAGATGCCGCGCCCCATGACCCACGACCTCTTCGCCTCGCTGCTGACGGAGCTGAACGGCCGGCTGGAGGAGGTGCGGGTGCACGACGTCCGCGAGGGCATCTTCTACGGCTCCCTGCACGTGCGCGTGGGCGAGGAGGAGGGCCTGCGCGAGATCGACAGCCGGCCGAGCGACGCCATGGCCCTGGCCCTCCGCACGGGTGCCGCGATCCGCATTGCCCGCAGGATCCTGCTGGAGCGGCCGGACGTGGAGTTCGGGGCTCCGGACGAGCAGCGCCAGGTGGTGCGCTCCATGGGGGTGAGCGTCATCTCCGCCTCACCGCGGATTCGTGACGAGTTCGACCTCCCGGACCGCCCCGGCGTGTTGGTGAGCGCGGTGGCCTCCGCGGCGGCCGAGCAGGGGCTCCAGCGGGGCGATTTCATCCTGGAGGTCGGCGGACGGGAGGTGGACAGCCCCATGGACTTCCTCGCCGCCGCCCGGGGCGCCGCCGGTACCGAGTCCGTCGAGGTCCTCTACTGGCGGAACGGGAGCGAGCACACGACCGAGCTCTCCCCGGAAGCACCCGAGCAGCGTCGGGACCCCCAGCGGCGGACCGTCACGACCTGAGGCCGCGAGAGGGGGTCAGCGGCTCCTGTCGCGCGGGAGCCGCGCATTCGTGGGCACGTGCCACTCGTGCACGTCCTCCCACCACTCCACACCCCACAGCCTGACGCCCGCGAAGCGCTGATGCACCCCGTACAGCTCGGGGTCCAGATAGAGCGGGCCATAGACGGCGTCGTCGATGAGCGCCTGCTCGATATTCCGCCACGCCTCCCGCGCCACCTCCTCGTCGAACTCGCGCAGCACCACGTCCAGCAGCTCGTCCACCTCCGGGTTGTGGTAGCCGGCGAAGTTCGGCCCGGCCGGAGGAATCGACCGCGAGTGGAAGACCATCTCCGCGTTCGTCCCGGCGACGCCGGGTGCCCAGCCCCACCCCCAGAACGAGCCCTGGAACTCCCGACTGCGCAGCCGGTCGACCCAGGCCGTGCTCTCGTATGCCCGCGGCGTCAGGTCCACGCCGATGCGGCGAAGCATGGCCTGCACCGCCACCAGCACGTCGCGCCGGACGGCGTCCGTGGCAATGTAGTCCACCTCCAGCCGGAGCGCCTCCCCGTCCCGGCGTCGGATCGGGCCCCGATCGGTGACCTCCCAGCCCGCCTCCTCCAGAAGGGCGCGCGCGCCCTCGGGATCGAAGGGGATCGGCTCCACCTCGGGTGAATGCTCGGCGAGCTCGGGGGGAATGGGCGAGGGGGCCATTCTTCCCTCTTCCCCGAAGAGCCCCGCGACCAGCGCCTCCCGGTCGATCCCCATCAGGATGGCTCGCCGCACGCGGACGTCGTCCACCGGCTCCCGGTCCACGTTCCAGGCCAGCCAGGCGGGGCGGACCCGGGCGGCGGTGTGCAGCTCCACGCGTGGCTCCGCCGCCACCCGGCCGCGCTGGTCGGCCGGGAGCTTGAGCAGGTCCGCCTGGCCGGCGAGCAGCTCGCTCATCCCGGTGGTGACGTCCGGAACGAAACGGATCACGATCCGGTCGAGGGCCGGCCGCGGCGGGGGTTGGTCCGGATTCGCGGCCAGGGTGATGGAGCTTCCCGCGTCCCAGCGGATCAGCCGGAACATCCCGTTCGTCACCGGCGTCCGACCGAAGGGAAGACCGCGCAACCGC
>SKRI01000161.1 GCA_007118565.1 Gemmatimonadota bacterium
CCCATGCGCCGGATCTGCTCCGGGGTGGGGCCGATGAAGGCGATGTCGCTCTTCTGGCAGATCTCGGAGAACTCGGCGTTCTCCGCGAGGAAGCCGTAACCGGGATGGATGGCGTCGGCTCCGGTGATCTCGGCGGCGGCGATGATGCGGGGAACGTTCAGGTAGCTCTCCCGCGCGGGGGGTGGCCCGATGCAGACGTCCTCGTCGGCGAACCGGACGTGCAGCGACTCGCGGTCCGCCTCCGAGTACACCGCAACGGTGCGAACCCCCATCTCCCGGCAGGCCCGGATGACACGGAGGGCAATCTCTCCGCGGTTGGCGATCAGGATCTTCTTGAACATGCTTGTCGGTCCGTGGGTGCGGGCCGGCTCGCGGGGCTCGATGCCGCCGGAGCCGGGGAGGTCCCGTGCCGGTCGGGAGAACGGAGCCTACGGCCGGGGCGCACGGCCGCGGGTGCCGGCACCGGGAGACGGGGCGACCGGTGGCTCAATCCGGCTCGATGCGGAAGAGCACCTGGCCGTACTCGACAGGCTCCGCGTTCTTCACGCAGATCTCGCGGACGACGCCGTCCACCTCGGATTCGAGCTCGTTCATCAGCTTCATCGCCTCGAGGATGCAGAGCGTCTGCCCCTTGGAAACCCGCGTGCCCACCTCCACGTAGGACGGCGCCTCCGGGGCGGGAGCCCGGTAGAAGGTGCCGACCATCGGGGACTCGACCTCCGCCCAGCCGTTCTTCGGCTCGTCGCGACCCTCGGCGTCTGGTCCCGGCGCCGCGGCCATTCCCTCCGCCTGCGGGGCCGGAGCCGGGCTCGGTCCCTGCGCGGGTGACACCGCCGCGACCGGGGAAGCTTGCAATCCACCGCCGATCACGGGGGGGCTCTTGGAGATCCGCACCCGCGTGCCACCTCGCGAGATCTCGACGGAGTCGATTCCCGTCTCGTCGACGGTCCGGATCAGGGCCTGCAGGAAGTCGAGGTCGATCATTTGTTCGCTCTCTCGATGTATTTGTCCTCGCGCCGGTCGACGCGAATCACGTCGCCCTCTTCGATGAAAAGGGGGACCTGTACCACCGCCCCGGTCTCGAGCTTGGCAGGCTTGGTGCCGCCCTGCGCCGTATCGCCGCGCAGACCCGGATCGGTCTCGCTGATCTCCAGCTCCACGAACTGCGGCAGCTCGACGGAGATGACCTTGTCGCCATGGACGAGCCCCTCACACTGCATGTTCTCCTTCAGGTAGAGGAGCTGGTCTTTTCCGATGACGTCCTCGGCGAGAGGGATCATCTCGAAGGTTTCCTGGTCCATGAAGTAGTACAGCTGTCCGTCCGTATAGCTGTACTGGACCGGCCGGCGCTCCAGCCGGACATCCTGCACCCGCTCCCCCGAGCGGAACGTCTTCTCGATGACGGCCCCGCTCAGGACGTTCTTCAGCTTGGTGCGGACGAAGGCGCCTCCCTTCCCCGGCTTGACGTGTTGGAAATATGTGATCGTATACAGGTCGCCATCCATCTGGATGGTCATCCCGTTGCGAAAATCAGCGGTCGTTGCCACGCAATCTCCTTATGATCGAGGATGGGAGCCGGCCTGGGACGGGCGCCGAAGGTACTGGATCAGCCCGCGGAACGCGAGATCATAGCTGTCCGCGCCGAATCCCGAGACCACGCCGAGGGCACGATCGGCGAGCAGGGATACGTGCCGAAAAGGCTCTCGCGCGTGGACGTTCGACAGGTGAACCTCGACGTAGGGTCGTCCACTCGCGACGAGGGCGTCACGGAGCGCCACGCTCGAGTGAGTGTAGCCGCCGGCATTGACGAGGAACCCGGCCACCCCTGCCGCCTGCTCCTGGACCCAATCGATCAGCGCTCCCTCGTGATTCGACTGGACCACCGCGACGGTGACGCTCGCCGCATCCGCGACGGCGCGGAGACGCTCGCCGATCTCGGCCAGCGTCACCGACCCGTAGATCTCCGGCTCGCGCGTCCCGAGCAGGTTCAGGTTCGGACCGTGCAGGACACCGATGCGCAGCGGAGCCTCTATCGCTTCAGGCTCTTCAGCCATGCCTGGAACGATTGGAGATCATCGTCGGTTTCTTCCTTCGTCTCTTCCTTCGTCTCTTCCTTCGTCTCTTCCTTCGTCTCTTCCTTCGTCTCTTCCTTCGTCTCTTCGCCAGGGCCGGATCCCGCGCCTTCCGGCTCTTCTCCAACCGCCTCCCCTTCGGAGGGAGAAACGACTTCCTCGAGCCCCGTATCGCCCCGCTCGGCAAAGGTCTCGACGGAGTGACCGCCCTCGGGGGTATGCGAGCCGGATGGCTCCCGGCCGGTCTCCTCCTCGGGCGGGGGCGCGAGCCAGAGCTCCTCCTCGTCGCTCGGTACCTCACCCTCCGGGTCGACATCTTCCTGTGCGGATTCGGATGCGGGATCGGGAAGCCCCTCGACCAGGTCCTCGGTGGTGAACGAATCCGGGGCCCCCTCCATGGCCGTCGCATCGCCAGTCGCGCCCTCCTCCGCCTCCACGCCGGCCTCCGCGTACCCGGATTCCGCGCCTGCCGGGCGCGTGGGTCCCGCTGAATCCTGTCCGCCTTCGTCAGCGGACTCTTCTGCCCCATCCTCCTCCGGATGAGGCGGGGGAGTCCAAGCGAGCAATCTGCGGAGATAGCTCCCGATGGGGAGCGACTCCGCCGAATCCTCCTCCCCCGTGGGCTCCCGCTCCGCGTCCCGGTCGCCGCCACCGACCACCGCAGGCGCGAAGTCCTCGGCGCCGACGTACCCGGCCTCCTCGGCGAGCTCCGTCTCCGGCTCCTCGGAGGCCCAGAGGTCGGCGTCGCTCTCCTCGGGCGGAGTCACACCGCGCTCCTCCGCCGGGGTGGGCGCGCTCGGCGAGTAATCTGCGACCGCATATCTCCCCTCGTCCCGGCCGGCCCCTCCCTCGTCTCCGGAGAATTCCTCGACCGGAGCGTACGACGCGTCCGACTCCTCCGATTCGGCGCTCGACGCCTCTGACTCGGGCCGATCCTGGTCGGCCATGGCACGCTCCACCTCAGCGAGACGCTCCCGGAGGTGTGGCTCGTCTCCGCGCTCCTTAAGAAGCTTGCGGTACACGGCGGCGGCGCGATCGTAGAGGCCCTGCCGGGCATAGATGGTGGCGATGGTCTCGGTCACGACGCCCACCTCCACCTCATCATCGTCGTGAAGGGTCGAGTCGGAATCTGCTGGTCCCATACCGACGGCATCGTCCTCCACCTCGAGCGGAGCGCCCCACGGTGCCTCGCGGTCGGTCTCGGCCGGCCCGGGCTCCTCCTCCCGCCCAACGGGCTCGAATGGAGCTTCATCGACTCGATCTTCCTCGCTTGGGCCGCCGTTCCCCAGCTCCTCCTCCGAATCGCGCTCCTCAGGCCCCTCCACGCCGGTGTGTACCTCATCCTTCGCTTCGCTGGCATCGTACTCCACCTCGAGTGGAGCGCCCCACGATGCCTCGCGGTCGGTCTCGGCCGGCCCGGGCTCCTCCTCCCGCCCAACGGGCTCGAATCGAGCTTCATCG
>SKRI01000159.1 GCA_007118565.1 Gemmatimonadota bacterium
AGCCTTCCGGGAAATTCGCCTGAACGTGTGGCACTCCCATGGTCGTAGCGACCCATTGATGCTGACGGTCACCAGTCCGGGCGCCGGTGATGGAAAGTCATTCGTATCGGCGAACATGTCGCTCGCCTTCGCTGACGCAGGGTTTCGAACCCTCCTCATCGATGGCGACCTGCGGCGCGGAACGCTGCACGGGCTTCTGGGGGCGGAAAGAAAGCCGGGGCTCACCGACTACCTCCTGGGTCGGGCCGATCAGGACCGGATCGTTCAGACCCTGCGCCAGAGCCCGCTTCACTTCATCGGGTGCGGGACCATGGACCGGAAAGCCGCCGAACGGCTGGGCTCCAGTCAGATGATGCGTCTGCTCAGCAACCTGCGCGCGGAGTACGACGTGATCATCCTCGACAGCCCCCCTGTGGGTGCAGGCGCGGATGCTTACACGCTGGCAACCATCACTGGCAACCTTCTCTTCGTGATGAGGGCCGGGATGGCGAATCGTGATTTCGTGAACGGCAAGCTCGACGTGCTCGACCGGCTTCCGGTGCGGCTCCTGGGGTCGGTGCTGAACGCGGTCTCCATGCACCGGTTCGAGGGGTACTTCCCATACGTCAGCGGCTACGAGACGATCGACGAGGCGGACTACGATCCGTTCGCCGGGAATGCGGAGCTCGCAGAGGACCGGAAGCGCGTGCTGGGAACGGGGTGAGAGGAGAGGGCCAACGGGGAGGTCCCCTACTCCCAACGATGAAATCGGAGGGAGTGGGCAGCAGAGTTCGGAGAGAGCGGGCAGAAGGGGAATGAGTGGCGCGAAAACCCGCTTCTAACTGATTACTTCCACCTCGGCGTGTGAGCCGTTCATCTCCGGGGTGTAGAGCCTGATCCTCTCCTCCTGCTCATCATCCAGCGATCGGAGCGCGGTCACCGCATTGACGAGGATCTCGACCGGCCGGCTCGCCACCCGCTGTACATTGGTGGCAGACCAGTATCCGGCCTTGAACAGTCCGGTCGAGATGCGCTCCCGCCCCAGCCGACGGTCGGTCTCCAGGAGAATCCTCCGCACCATCTGCCAGGCTGCACGCGGTCCGGTCTCCGGCGCGATCACCGCGAACTGGCTGGGACCGAGACGCCCCACCAGGTCGGAGTTCCGACAGGTCTGCCGCACCGTGGAGATGACGATATCCGTCAACCTCCGGGCATCGACATCTGACAGACCAGCATCTTCCGCCTCGGCCGGCCCCAGAACAACGCACGACAGCGGGTGGTTGTAACGAGCGGCAACCGCCACCACCTCCTCCGCCCGAAGAAGGAGCCCGCGAGTATTGTAGATCTGGGTAGGCGGGTCGAGCAGGCTCGTCGCCTGGGCAAAATCGAGCTCTCTCTTCATGCGTGAGAAGGTGGAGAGCTTCAGGGGAAGCTCTCCCAGCCCGTCGGGGACCGTTAGAACGTCCCACGATCCCTCGCGAAGGCATCCGAACCGGTCCTCCCTCCCCGCCCCGGAGTCCAGGAGCGTTACGAGCGGCGTCGTGTCGTCCGCTCCGACGGCCTCCCGGATCCCACGGCATCTATCGACGAGATCGGTAGCGATCCCGGTCGAATCCAGAACGATCGCGTCTGGACGCGTCGTTCGTGCCGCATGCGACCGGGCGGTCGGCAGGTCCACCTGGTCGACGCGAAAGGCTTCCGGCGGCAGGTGTCGGTGGATCTGCTCGGCAACCGTACCTCCGGCCGAGACGAGCATGATGAGCCCGGGTCCGTGCAACTCGGTGGTGGATGAACGGGCGAGCCAGTCGCCGTGGCGGCTCCGAGAGTCCAAGGGGAACGTCTCCTGAAGGGGGGGCGGAGGCTGGAGATTCTAGGTCGTATACGGCAAGAGCCGTGCTTTTCGGAACCGGGCCGAAACCCGGTGACTCCACGGCGGCACGCCTCAGAATTGCCGGGAAAGTCAAGCAACGGTGTCGCCGCCAACCGCGAGACGTTGTCTCAGTGCAACACAAAAAGGTCGCGGGCAGGAGGATTGGGGCAGCAGAAACCGTTTATCGACGGACTTGCAGTGGCCCCGCACATGCAAAGATGCTCCACGAGACTCATCACTTTCTGGAGGCTGCATGACGCTCGTCGATACACGTTCTCGAAATAGACTCTACTGGCTCCCCGGGATTGCCCTGACCGTCCTGATCCTGTCCGGATGCGGGCTGCGGAGCGCTCCCGCATACGATTCTCCCGGACCGAGGAGCAATGCGACGCGCGCGCAGCTCGAGGCCAACCTGGCCGAGCTGCAAGCAATGCAGAACACGCGCATGCGCCGCGGGAGCAGCGATCAGATCTCCCAGGAGATCTCCCTCATCCAGACACGCCTGACCGACGGGGACTTCTCCGTCGGCGATCGGATCGATCTGAGGGTGGAGGGCGAGGCGGAGCTGAGCGATACATACGTCGTCGAGCCGGGTCAGATCCTCACCCTCCCGATCATCGGGGAAATTCCGCTTCGAGGTGTGCTTCGTTCAGAGTTCCGGGATCACATGCGGAACGAGCTGAGCCAGTACATCCGCGATCCGGTGGTGCACAGTCGTCCGCTGATCCGAGTCGCGGTTTTCGGAGGTGTCGGCAGTCCAGGGTATTATATGGTGTCACCGGACGCGCTCGTGACCGATGTACTGATGGAGGCGGGAGGACCCCGTGGAAACGCGCGTATGGACCGTCTGCGGATCGATCGACGCTCTCAGGACATCTGGAGCGGTGAGCCCCTGCAGGTGGCGGTAGCGGAGGGCCGCACCCTCGATCAGCTGAGCGTCCGGGCGGGCGACCAGATCCACCTTCCGGACCGGGGTCGGATGGGGTTCAGGGAGTGGGTCGGTATTGCGGGTGCCGTTTCCTCTCTCGTGTGGCTTGGGATCCGGATTACCGACCGGATCAACTGAGCAGGGGTTCAAGCTGCGCCGCCCGGGGCGGTTTGAAATCCAGAGCGCCGAGGTCCGGAACGCGGCCCTCCAGCCTCGAGAATGGCGTGTCGTCCGCTGAACCGACCGGGTTCCTCTCCGACCGGCACCGTGACAGTGGCGCGGCACGTCATTCCCGGCATTTCCAACATGGTGTCTACGGCCGGCTCACGATGGCGCGCGGAGCCTCCCGGTCCCCGTCTCAGCCCGCCGCCACCCCCGCGATCGACTCGAGCTCCCGCTCCACCTCTTCCCACTCCTCCATGAGCCGCTCGACTCTCTCCTGGAGCCGCGACCGCTCCGATTCGAGTTCCGTCACCGTCTCGGGCGGGGTCTCTTCGTAGTAGCCGGGGGCACAGAAGGCGCCGTCGATCTCCCCCATCCGCGCCTCGGCCGCCTCGATCCCGGCGGTGAGGCTGTCGCGTCGCTTCTCCAGGCGGCCCTGTAGGGCGGGATTGATTCGCCGGCCGGCGCCGGTCCCCGGCTTCGACCCCTTTTTGCCGTTTGTCACGGGCTCCGAAACCTTGCTCTTCCGGTCCTCGCGGTGAGCCCTGAGCACCGCCTCGGCGTCCAGGTGGTCGTCACCGCTG
>SKRI01000114.1 GCA_007118565.1 Gemmatimonadota bacterium
AACTAAGGGAACTAAGGGAACTACGGGAACTACGGGAACTACTGCGACCGCTGGATCTTCCGCCTTCACGGGACGCGAGAGGAACGATCCGCGGTTCTTCCCCTCTCCCACGATTGGGAGAGGGGGTCGGGGGGTGAGGGCCCGCGAGCAGCGAGCCGCGAGTAGCGAGCAGCCCTTTTCTACTCCCCATAAGGCACCCAGATATTCTTGATCTGCGTGGCATGACGCAGGAACTCGGGTCCCTCTGCCTGCCGGCGGTCCGTCCAGTCGCGGCCGAGGCCGTTGCTGACCCAGGTGCGCTTCATGTTTCCGGTGGAGAGCCGCTCGACGGCGGCGCTGCCCTCCGCGCTGCCGAAATACCAGACGCCGTCCACGTCGTCGTGCGCGGCCAGCACCTCGGACAGCGGATCCCGCTCGCCGGTCACGATGTTGATCACGCCGCCCGGGAGGTCGGAGGTGTCGAGCACCTGGTAGAGGTCCGTGGCGGCGAGCGGCCACCGCTCCGACGGGATTGCCACCACCGTGTTGCCGATGGCGATCGGCGGGATCACCGTGGAGACGAAGCCGAGCAGGGGCGCCTCAGCGGGGCAGACCACGCCCATCACCCCCACGGGCTCCGGCATGGCGAGGGTGACGTTGCGGAACGGCGTGTGGTGGACACTGCCCTCCCACTTGTCCGCCCAGGCGGCGTAGGTGAAGAGACGGCGGAGGGACGCCTCGACCTCCGCCTCTCCCCGGCTCGCCTTTTCCCCCGTCATCGCCGAGACCCGGTCAGCGAGCTCGGCCGCCCGCACCGAGAGGTTCTCGGCGATGTAGTAGAGCACCTGCGCCCGGTTGTGCGCCGTCTTCGCTGCCCACCCCGCCGCCTTGTGCGCCGCCTCCACCGCGTTGCGGATGTCCTTGCGGTTGCCGGCGCCGACCTCCCCCACCAGCCGGCCCTTCGGATCGAGCACGGGGGTGCTGTACTCGGCGTCCGGCCGCTTCTGCTTGCCGCCGATGTACATCTTCGGGGTGCGGTCGATGGGCGGCAGCACCCCATCTCCCCCCTTCCCGCCCGGCTCCGGCGTGACCGACCGCTCTCGCCACGACTCGTCCTCCGGCTGCAGATCCTTCAGCCACCGCGGCTTGAGGTACTCGTACATCCCCTCCCGGCCGCCCTCCCGGCCGAAGCCGCTCTCCCGGTAGCCGCCGAAGCCGGAGGCCGCGTCGAAGACGTTGGTGCAGTTGATCCACACCGTGCCCGCCTTCACCGCCGGAGCGATGTCAAGCGCCAGGTTCACGTTCTCCGTCCAGACGCTGGCCGCCAGGCCGTAGCGGGTGTTGTTGGCCAGCTTCACCGCCTCCTCCGGCGTACGGAACTCCATGAGCACCACCACCGGGCCGAAGATCTCCTCGCGGGCGATGGTGGCGGCCGGCG
The DNA here is from genome assembly GCA_007118565.1 of Gemmatimonadota bacterium. Lineage (GTDB taxonomy): Bacteria > Gemmatimonadota > Gemmatimonadetes > Longimicrobiales > Longimicrobiaceae > SKRI01. The sequence goes on from SKRI01000114.1 coordinate 1,418, forward strand.
CAACATTGGTGAAGAGGGTGGGGGGATAGAAGCATCCCTCCTCAGGGCAGCTCCACGAGGGCTGCCACATCTCTGCCCCTTCCTCCCGCCCCTGCGCGACCAGCTCCTCGATCTTCTCCAGCTGCACCGGGGCGATGATGGCACCGATGTCGATGGCCTTGTCGAGCGGATCCCCCATGCGGAGTGTCTCCATGCGCTCGCGAAGCTTCTCCACGAGCCGCCCGGCGATCCCCTCCTGCACCAGGATCCGGGACCCTGCACAGCAGACCTGCCCCTGGTTGAACCAGATGGCGTCCACCACGCCCTCCACCACCCCGTCCAGATCGGCGTCGTCGAAGACGATGAAGGGGCTCTTTCCGCCCAGCTCGAGCGAGAGCTTCTTGCCGCTCCCGGCCGAGGCGCCGCGGATGATTCGCCCCACCTCGGTCGAGCCGGTGAAGGCAACCTTGTCCACGTCGTCGTGGGTGACGAGCGCCTCCCCGGTGCGGCCGTCTCCCGTGACGATGTTTAGCACCCCCGATGGGAGCCCGGCCTCGCGCGTGATCTCGGCGAAGCGGAGCGCGGTGAGGGAAGTGAACTCGGCGGGCTTCAGCACGACCGTGTTTCCGGCCGCGAGGGCCGGAGCCACCTTCCACGCCAGCATCAGCAGCGGGAAGTTCCAGGGAATCACCTGGCCCACCACGCCGACCGCCTCATGGTCCGGGAACTCGTCTTCGAGGAGCTGCGCCCACCCCGCGTGGTGGTAGAAGTGACGCGCGACCAGGGGAACGTCGATGTCGCGGGACTCGCGGATCGGCTTGCCGTTGTCGAGCGACTCCAGCACGGCGGAGAGGCGCGCGTGCTTCTGGACCAGCCGGGCGATGGCGTAGAGGTATCGCGCGCGGCCGTGGCCGCCGAGCTCCTGCCACGCCGGGAGCGCATCGCGCGCCGCGCCGACGGCGGCGTTCACATCTGCTGGCGACCCCTGCGCGATGCGGGCGATCTCCCGGTTGTCGGCCGGGTTCACGCTGGCGAAGCGCTCCCCGTCCTCGGGGTCCCGCCACTCCCCCGCGATGAAGTGCCCGAAGGTGCGATCGTGGCCGTCCAGCCACGCCTCGGCCTCGCCCGCGCTCTCCGGCGCCGGTCCGTACTCCATGGTTTCGAAGATTTCGGCGATCTGGCTCATCGGTCAGCCCATCGGGTGGCGGAAGGCGGCGGAGTAGCGGCCGGTGACGTGGTGCTCGAGCTGACGCTCGATGTCACCCAGCAGGCTGCTGGCGCCAAAGCGGAAGAGATCCGGCCGAAGCCAGGCATCACCCAGCTCCTCCTTCATCAGCGCCAGCCAGGCGAGCGCGTCCTTGGCCTTGCTGATCCCGCCCGCCGGCTTGAAGCCCACGATGTGACCGGTGCGCTCCCGGTACTCCCGGATCGAGCGCACCATGGTGAGCCCCACCGGCAGGATGGCGTTCACCGGCTCCTTGCCCGTCGACGTCTTGATGAAGTCGGAGCCGGCCATCATGCAGACCAGGCTGGCCTGCTTCACGTTGCGCAGCGTGGCGAGCTCGCCCGTGGCAAGGATCGACTTCATGTGCGCATCGCCGCACGCCTCGCGGAAGGCACGCACCTCGTCGTAGAGCGCCTGCCAGTTCCCGGTGAGCACGTGGGCGCGGGTGATGACGATGTCGATCTCCTCCGCACCCGCGGCCACCGAGGCGCGAATCTCCCGCACCCGCTCCTCGAAGGGGGAGAGGCCGGCGGGAAAGCCGGTGGACACTGCGGCTACCGGGATCGCGGTGCCCTCCAGCGCCCGCACCGCCGTCTCCACCCAGGCGTGATAGACGCACACCGCGCCGGTCCGGATGGGGAGATGGGACGCGCCCAGCGCTTCCAGGATGTCGGGACGCACCGGCTGCCGTGCCTTGGCGCAGAGCCGCCGGACGTTGGAGGCGGTGTCGTCACCCGAGAGGGTGGTGAGGTCGATGAGGGTGATGGCGCGCAGCAGCCAGGCCGCCTGCCAATCCTTCTTCACGCTGCGCCGCGCGGGTATGGTGGCGG
>SKRI01000236.1 GCA_007118565.1 Gemmatimonadota bacterium
CGCACGTAGACCAGCGTCAACGCGGCCGCCACCACGATAACGACGAGGTAGGTGACGTCCTCGATCCAGAAGATGGGGTGACGGCCGAGGAGCAGGTCGCGGAGCGTGCCGCCGCCCACGGCGGTGATCGCGGCGATGACGACCACGCCGAGGAGGTCGAGCCCCTTCCGCCCGGCGGCCAGCGCGCCGCTGATGGCGAACACCGCCACACCCAGCAGGTCGAGCGCGTAGAGGATCATGCGGATCCGGGATGGGAGGCGGCTACGGCCGGTCGGGAGATGCGGCCCACTCCGCGGCCGGCTTGCGAATCAGCCCCACCCCGAGCGTCAGGACGCCACCGATCACGAGCACGGCGCCGACGTAGGCGAGGTAGATGAGGGCGTTCGGCTCCGTGGCGTCGGGGCGCAGCACCGACAGGAAGAAGGCGACCGGCAGCAGAATCGCGGCGAGGGGAACGGAGACGCGCACCAGCTGCTTCACACGGGCGGAAAGGGTCGCCTCGTCCACGTAGCGGAGCATGAGGAGAGAAAGGACGAGGAGCACGCCGGCGTGGGCGTGACCCGCGCGCCAGAGATCCTGCCGGAGGGGGTTGGCGATGTACTCCGGGTCGTGGACGAGGAGGGAGAGGATGCTCACTCCGCCGAAGACGACCGTCGGCAGGACGATCAGCAGTATGCCGGCCATGCGGCGCGATTCCAGGCTCATCGCATTCCTCCTTGGTTTGGTGGGGGAGATGGGATCCGCTCAGTGGTCCGGGGCTGGAAACCTCCTGCTGCACGACCCGCTCCCAGCCCGCCCCTCCGCACCCCCCGGGGGCAGCTGCCGGGCCGGGCTCTCCCGGTGCCGGAATTGCCTACGAGTCCGATCGAGCGGCCAAGGTGACGGGCAGGCGCCATCCCGATCCTCCCATGCGAGGCTGGCATCTGACCCGAAGATTCTCCTCGATACGAATTCCCCCAGCGGAGGCATTGGAGATGGCGAGTAAACGCGCGAGCACGATCGAGGAATACATCGCGGCTGCCCCGCCCGAGGGCCAGCCGCACCTCCGCGGGCTGCACGCCATCCTCAGGGAGGCGGCGCCGGAGGCCGAGGAGGTCATCAAGTGGGGCGCCCCCTACTTCATCGAGCCCCGGTTCCTTTATTCCTTCTCCGCGCACAAGGCCCACTGCAACTTTGCCCCGACGAAGGAGGCGCTGGAGGCTTTTCGTGAGGAGCTGGACGGGCACCGGATCGGATCACCAAGAACTATCTCCAGATTCCGTATTGCGACCCGGTGCCGGAGGACCTGATCCGCAGAATGGCGGAGTACCGCGTCAAGGCCGTCCGCGAGCGGGAGGACGATTCGTTCTGGTAGGCAATTTCGTCGGGGCGGCGGAGCGACGCCTTCCGGGCTCAGCCCGACGGCTCCGCGGCCTGCGCCTCCGCCGCCCGCCGGACGTCCTCGAGGTCCTGCCGGAGCGCCTTCGCGATCGCGCGGCGCATCATCCACCCCAGGAGGACGGACATGATCCTGGCACCGCGGGTCAGCGCCTCGGCGGAGAACTCCATCTCCAGGCGAGTCCCCTCCGGAATCCCGGTGAGCCGCACCTCCGTCCGGTAGAGCGATCCGTGACTCCGCGCCTCGGTGGCGTAGGAGGCGCCCTCGTCGACCTCGGTGATCCACATGGTCTCGGTGGCCGACTTGCCGTAGAGGGTGCGGGTCTCCTTCCACCTAAGCCCGAGGATTCCCTCGGCCGGTCTCTCCAGCACCTCGACCTCGTCGATGCCGGAGATGGTGTCCGCCGCGCCTTCGATGTCCGTTACGAGCGCCCAGACGACGGACGGCGGGGCCTTCACGGTCACGGCCACGGGAATGCGCATCATGGGAGGTCCGGGGGGAGGAGGGTGAAGTGGTAGATGGGGAATTGGCACGAAGAGGTGGATCAAGCCCACTTCAGGTAGGATCGTCGACCGGCAGCTTCTCCCTCATCGCAGTAATGGCCCTCTTCAGAGGTGCTATCCGCTCCTTGCAGATCACCAATACCACTTCGGCATCCACATCGAAGTAATGGTGGCTCAGAAAATCCCGGACCCCCTTCACTCCCTTCCAGTCGATCTCCGGATGCTGTGCCAGCGGCTCCGGACCAGCCATACGTTCGAACTTCTTCACAATTTCTCCAAGGGCGATGAGCATCATGGTGATGCCGTCGAGCCTGTCCAGTCCCTCGTCGTTCCGCAGAAAATCATCGGCCGAGTGTATGCCGTCGCAGCGGCGCTCGATCCGCCGAATCCCTTCGAGCGCCTGATCGAGCAGCTCCCGCAACAGCCGCGCGTCAGACATACACCGCTTCCCGGTCGATCCGCTCCCGGAGCAGCGGGTTCATCCGTTCGCGCCGGCGCACCAGGTCCACATGCGCTCCGAATGCCTCCTCGAGCAGCTCCTTGATGTGAACCATGCGGTAGAGGTCGGGATCCATCTCCACCACGATATCCACGTCGCTCCGGTCGAGCGCCTCGTCGCGGGCCACGGACCCGAACACTCCGATCCGTCGCACACCGTACTGCTCCTCGAGGAGGTGCCTGCGGCTCTGGAGAATGGTCAGGGCTTCCTGGCGTGTCATCGTAGGGCGTGAACGTGTTCCGTGATCCTGCGGAGCGACCCGCTTCCCCGCACGAAATGTACGTGCTGCGACTCCTCTCCCTCAATCCACCTGAAAGACCTTCCACAACCCCACCCGCTCCCCCACCGGCCCCTCCACGATCCAGGCGTAGCGGCCCGGCTCCACGTTCTCGACGCCGAAGTAGGCGCGCCCCTCGTGCAGCCCGCTCCCGTAGGCGCTCACGCCACCCAGGAAGTCCGCCGGGGTCGGCGCCTGAAGGCCCCCCACCGCGTACCAGTCCATCCACCCCACCACGGCCTCGGGATCGGTGTCCGGATCCATGCGGATGAGGTGCACGTTGGCGGGCGCGTCTGCGTCCGCCACGCGGAATCGCACCGTCCGGTCCCCCGGGTGGAGCTCGCCGTCCACCACGATCTGCGTGCCGACCACGGAGATCTCCAGATCCGGATCGGGCGGCGTGTGGTCCGACGCTTCCCCGGTCACGGTGAGCGGTCGCGCCATGCCCAGGGGGATGTGGATGTGGCCGGAGGGCGTCTTCACCCAGCACGCGATCAGGTAGCTGCCCGGCTCCAGGTAGTAGCTGCTGCTGGTCGACCGGCCTGCGGAGACGAGGCCGCGAGCGCCGGCGTAGGAGATGTCCAGGTTCCACTCCGGGAGCAGCTCCCCCGCAAGCGCGCCCACCCCCGAGCGGTCCAGCTCACCGGAATCGATCCCCTCCCACACTTCGACCCACGGCGGGATGATCTCCTCCATGTACTCCTCGAAGGTCCGCCCCTCGGGGAGGCGGGCGATGCTGACCTCGTGGATCTCGTGGCCGCTCTCGTTGTTCAGCCGGTAG
>SKRI01000248.1 GCA_007118565.1 Gemmatimonadota bacterium
TCAGCATGGACCCCTTCGCATCCGCCCCGGATTGGTTTTCCGTCGTCACGGCGGTGCCCCCCGCAGACAGAAGGGTTAGCGAGGAGACTCGGTCCGGATAGAGAGCTGTGAAGATCAGGGCCGAGGGAGCCCCGGCAGAGATTGCGACGACCGCCACGCGCTCAAAACCGAGATGGTCGAGCAGCCAGGCATAGGCGTGCGCCTGGTCGTCGTACGTGCCCCCTCCCCGCGTCGTCGAGCCGAGGTAGCCGAAGCGTGACGGGCTGAGGCCGCGGAAGTCGTCGCCCAGCACCGCTTCGGCGACAAGCTCCCCCTGGTCGAACCCCCCGCCGGCCCCATGGGAGATCAGGACGGGCGGGCCGCTTCCCCGCAGGCTGTACTCGACATCGCCGAACGGCGACGGAGCTATGACAGCGTGCCCGCCGATCCGCTCGTGAGCCCGCTGCATATCCGAGCGGAATGCCACCACGATGAAGGTGGAGGTCACCGCAACAACGACCAGAAGTCCTGCGGCTGCGAGTCTCACAAAGCCTCCCGGGCGAGCGTAGCTGTCGCCGGATGGAGAGCCGGGTCGGGCGAGCCGATGGCCGAACCGTACCTACATGGATGATGCTCGATCGGGAACGGGTGCGGAATCAGGCGATTCCCCCTGCCGTCGGTCGGGAGGATCTCCGGGGAGCTCGGGGCCGGGCAGAGAAGTACGCAATGGCCAGGCTGGCGCGGGCAGGCCCCTCCGCAGACGGTCTGTATTCATTTGTTGAACCGCTCGATGCCGTAGCCGAACTGCCGGTCCTCCTCCGTCATGCGGAGAAGGTGTTGCAGCCGCTTCTCGAACTCCTTTGGGCGGTCGCGGGCGGCGTTCACGTATGCCAGCCTGATCCGCTGATACGCCGCCGGATACCGCTGGAAGTTGGCCCAGGCTCGCCCATTTGCCCGCAGGGCGTCCATGATATGCGGCGGATGCTCGAACTGCTCCTGGAGGAGGCCGGTGACGGCGGCGAGCACCTCCGGGAGCAATCTCTCCTCCGCGGCCAGCAGACGGAGCCTCTCCTTGTTCGTCTGCGAGTAGGCGCTTCCCGGCCGTCTCGGCGAGAACCGCTGCGCGTAGCGTCGATCGTCGAGGCCCTTGCGGGTGCTGTCGATCCACCCGAAGCAGAGCGCCTCCTCCACCGCGTCGCCGTACGGAACGCTCCGCTTGCCTGCCTCCTTCCGGTAGGAGACGAGCCAGATCTCTCGCGCGCCGGCATGGTTTGCCGCCAACCAAACCCGCCAAGCCTCCCGGCTGGCCACGTAGAGCGTCTCGGTTATCTCCACCGGTGGTCGTGCTTCGGGATCACCGCACCCCCCGGTCGAAGGTATATTCGAGCATCAGGCTGTGGTTGCCTTCGCCGTCGCGTTCGACGCCCCGCCCGGGAAGCCGCCGTTCCTTCCGGCAGCCGGCTCCCCGCCCCCGCGGACCGGGAGCTACGGGCGCGAGACCAGCGGGTGCGCCCCATCGGTCCGAACGGCGCGGGCATCGAGAGCGGGAACCGAATACTCGAGCAGCGATCCGTCGTCCCCGACGGTGGCGTGCACCTCCAGCTCGTTGTAGGTCACCACGGCCGACCGCGGGTCCGCCCATCGGACGACCGCGGGCTCCGTCCTCGTGGTCGTCAGGTCAAGGACCGGCACCGTCGCGTCGCCGCCCATGGCGCGCGCCCGACGCAGCACCTGCTCGACCATGGCGCTCGAGGTCTCGAGGTACGCGACCGCGCCCGGCGTCGTCGGGAGCGCCGAGCTCTGGGTGCCCCGGCCCGGGCCGGTGAATTCGCCCCGGACGGTATCGCCGGCGATGTCGAGGACCAGAGAGAAGATCGGCTCGGCGCCGGCCGACGTGAGGGGAAAATTGCGCAGAGTGAGCCCGGTCACCCGCGCGTCGTCCGCCACCGTCATCGTCAGCTCCGATCGCATGCCCGCGATCCGGGACATCAGCTCAAGCTCCACTCCAGTCGACGTGCGCCGCACGACCTCGCTGGCAACGGTATCGCCCTCCATGATCAGGTGGAAGGTGTGCACATCCGCCCCCTCTTGTGCCGCAGCGCTGCCCACCCCCGGTGACGGAGGGGCCGGCTGGGGCGAGCAGCCGGCGGAAAGCGCCAGCGATAGCGAGAGAACGGCGATGAATGGGAACCGCATGCTACCTCCTAAGCAAGTGTGGTCGTGATCTTCGACTGCGGGATTCCCTCGTCGGCACAATTCGCCGGCGGGGTGGGGCTCTTCCGATCTTGCGTGCCGTCCGTTGGCGTCCCTCCTCATTCGGATCCCTCTCGTCCACCTCCATGAGCATCTCCATGCTTCCGCGCTCCTCGCCCTCCCGGAAGGTGAGGGTCCACGGGGAGCGCGGCAGGTAGAAGGTGGTGTCGGAAGTCGCGTGGAGCGTTGTCCTGACCTGCAGCGCGGGCTGGAAGGTAAGGTAACCCTCCTCCTCCAGTCGAAGGTAGAACGTACCGTCCCCTGACCGCTCCTCGTACTCGCCCGCATACCGGGAGAGTACCCGCGCCGGAACACGGACGCGCTCCCACCCCGCCGGCGGCGGATGGCGCAGCAGGTCCATGCCGAGCGCGTCCCGGAAGGTGTTCTCGTTGGTCAGCACGACCGTGCCGATTCCCCGCTCCGGCATGAATGCGATGCCCCCTCGGAATCCTCCCGTCGATCCGCCGTGCTGGACGATCGCCCCGCCCGCCGGCGAGAGTACGGTCCGCCAGGCGAGCCCCTGCCCTGCTCCCGCGTCACCCTGCGGCACCCGGAGCGCATGGGACAGGCGCATCGCCCGCTCCAGCTCCGTCGTCGGCGCGCCCACATTCGCCTCGAGGTACTTCAACATGTCCCCCGCGCTCGAGCGGAGGCCGCCAGCGCCCTCCATCGCCTCGGTGACGGACCAGTGCGGAACGGCCGCTCCGAAGCGGTGACCCTGAACCATATTCGCCGCCGGATCTCCCTCCAGCACATACCCGGTACTCTCCATCCCGAGCGGCTCCAGCACCCGTTCGCGGACGAGCTCCCGGTAGGTCATCCCTGCCGCCCGGGCCAACGTGTGTCCGAGCAGCCCGTACCCGACGTTGGAGTATTCGTACTGCTCCCCCGGATTGCGGTGGAGCTCGTGGCCGACGAGGAACTCGTACAGCATCCCGACCGTGTATGCGGCATACGGGTCCAGCCGGCTGGTCGTGCGGAGGTTGGCCGGGAGGGAAGGCAGCCCCGACATGTGCGTGGCCAGGTCGAGCAGGGTGATCTCCCGGCCGCCGCGGGAGGGGACCCTCACCTCCTTCGGGAGGAACCTCGCGACCGGATCGTCGAGCGCGACCTCGTTCCGGAGCGCCATCTCGGCGAGGAGCGTCGCGGTGAAGGTCTTGGTGATCGATCCGATGTCGAACACCGA
>SKRI01000103.1 GCA_007118565.1 Gemmatimonadota bacterium
CCGGGGACGCTGTGCACGGTCAGCTCCCCACCCAGCCTCCGGGTGAGCTCGCGGCTGATCGAGAGGCCGATGCCGGTTCCTCCGGCGCGACGTGTCGTGAGCTCCTCGAGCTGGACGAACGGCTCGAAGATCCGCTCGTAGTCCTTCGCCTCGATGCCGATCCCGGTATCCCGGACGTGGACCTGGAGCCGGTCTTCCCCGGGGACGACCTCGAGCGTGACACGCCCTCCCTGGTCGGTGAACTTCACCGCGTTGCCGAGCAGGTTGATGATCACCTGCCGCACCTTCTGCGGATCTGTCTCGCCGGTGATCGGGGATTCCGGAAGGGAAAGGGAGAGGTCGATCTGCTTCTCGGATGCGAGCGGCTCGACCATGGCGGCAGTCTTCCGCACGATGTCGCAAATGTCCACCCGCTCCCTCTCGATCTCCACGCTCCCGTACTCCATGCTGGAGAACTCCAGGATGCCCTCGATCAGCGCCAGCAGGTGGTCCGAGCAGCTCTGGATGCGGTCGATGCTCTCGCGCTGGCGGGTGGTGACGGGGCCCATGACCTCGGATTCGAGAAGGTTCGCGTAGCCCATGATTCCCGTCAGCGGCGTCCGCAGCTCGTGCGACATCATCGCGAGGAACTGCGACTTGGCCACTGTGGCAGCCTCCGCCTTCTCCGCCCACTCCTGCTCGCGGAGGGCGGTTTCCAGCAGGCGCTCGTTGATCGTGCGGATGTCGGCGGCCATACGCTCCAAGCGTCGCCGCGCCTCGACCCGATCGGTGCGGTCGACCACCTCGACCAGGAGCCCGTCCTCCACCCCCGGGGACGTGCCCACCGGCCAGACCGAGCAGCTCCAGATCGCGTCTTCGGAGCCGTTCCGCGGACGGGTCAGCTCACGCTCCGCCTCGGCAGTTCCGGAGCGGATCACGCTCTCCAGGACGTCGAGAGGGCCATGGCCGGAGGGCTCGGGAAAGGCCTCGGCATAGGGCCGACCCACCACTTCCTCCGGCGTCACGTTCATGAGACGGCAGAAGGCGGAGTTCGCGCTCCGGATGCGGTGGGAGGGCCCCTCGGTAATGGCCATGGCCCGGGGGGCCCGCTCGATAAACGACGCTGCAGGGGTAGCCGCGTCCAGCTCCTGACCATCCGCCGTTACCGTAGCGTCCGAATGGCGGTGGAGCATGGATCCTTCGGAAAAATTCAAGCGACAAACAGAAACATCTGCTCCTATGCCTTCAAGGATCGCGCCGCGAGGCGGTAGGTGGAGGCTCCCTCCTTCTCCCGGCGCAGGGCGTAGTTGAGCGCGGCCATCCGCTCCAGCGCGGTACGCGTCTCCTCCTCCGAAGCGCCCGTCTCCTCCGCCACCATCCGGACGGTGGCCTCACGCAGGTTGTCGAGGGCTCGGAGGGCCACCATCTCCCCGTCGGTGAGCCCGGGATACTCGGTGCGGCTGTCCTCACGCGGCACCGGCATCCCGCTGATGATCCCCCGGTACCGGGTTAGCGCCTCGCCGACAACCAGTCCCCCCTCGGTGATGGAGTAGGCGCACCACTCCCGGCTGTGCGCGCTGCCGCGCATCTTCACCACGTTGATCACGCTCTGCAGTGCCCCCTCCATCTCCACGTACCGCTGCAGGATGAGGTCGTCGGTGAGGAAGGAGATGGCGTGCGGGCTGAAGCGCAGGCTGGTGTACTCCTCGGTTACCTCCACCGTCATCAGCACGGTGACGCCGACCCGCGTGAGCGCGGACACCATGCGGTAGAGGGACTCCCGGAACTCCTCCTGGAAGGTCTGGGCGAGGGCGATCTCGAATCCGGAGAGGGAGTCGATCACCACGCGCGAGGCCTCTATCTCTTCCACGGCGGCCTTGATCTCCTCGAGCGCCTCGTCCGCCGAGAGGTCGAGTGGCCGCAGGAAGATGACCCGCAGATCCCCCTTCTCGATCATCCCCCCCAGTTCGATCCCCAGCGAGGCGGCCCGCGCGATATAGGCCTCCGGATCTTCCTCGAAGACGGCGATCACCGCGCGCTCACCGGTCTCATTTCCGGCGGCCACGAACTGGGAGCCGACGACCGTCTTCCCGGAGCCCGAGGGGCCGGCAAGCAGGACCGAATCGCCGGCGGGAATTCCGCCGCCGAGCAGACGGTCCAGCCCCTTCACCCCGGTCGAGACCCGGCCCGTGGGGCGCGGTTTGGCCCCTTCCCGCAAGGCGATGTCCGTGCGCGGGAACACCCGCACCCCGCCCTCGGAGATGCGGAAGGTGTGCAGCCCCGGCATCGGCGCCTGACCTCTCACCTTGCGCGCCTGGAGCTTGCGGACGCTGGAGTTACGCTCCACGACCTGCTGCATCCAGATGATGCCGTCCGCAACCGTGAAGACCGGGTTGTCGCGGATCTCGGCCTCGGCGTACTCCCCGATCAGGAAGCTGGTCGCCTCCCAGCTCGTGAGGTGGAGCGAAAGGTTCTGAAGGAAATTCTGAATCTCCGCCTCGTTCCCCTGCCCTCCCGAGGGGGATCGCATGATGGTCCGGAACGAGTCGACGAGCACGATCTCCGGGTCGGACCGCTCCACCTCGCTCACGATGGCCTCCAGCACCCGATCCAGATCCCCGGAGAGGACCTCTTCGCTCAGATTCCGGAACTGGATGACCTCCCCCACCTTCTCCGGATCGAAGAAATCGAACTGCTGCTGGTACCGGAGCATCTTGAGCGGCGGCTCGCCGAGCACGGTGAAGTGCAGCGCGGGCCGCTCGGCCGTCGCATTGGCGAACATGATCTGCTGGGAGAGGGTCGTCTTCCCCGTCCCCGGCATGCCCGCGATCAGGTTGAATGAGTACTCCGGCAGCCCGCCTCCCAGCACCCGGTCCAAGCCGGGAACCCCGGTGGAGATGGGGTTGATCTTCACTTTCGTATCACTCATCGGTCGATTTTTCGGAATCCGGTCGCATTCGCAGCGGGGGAGCGTCCGGAAAGGACTGCCGGACCAGTCGAATGGCCATGTCCGCGCCGAGGAAGCGCGCCGTCAGCGCAATGAACTCCGACAGCAGCGTTTCGGCGGCGCCCACGTCCCCCTCCCCCTGGAGGGCATCCATGCCGCTCAGATATGTTTTTCCGTTCCGCTCCACGCGCACCGCCGCGAGCACGGGGTGCTTCTCCTTCGCCTTCTTGAGCGCCCGCGAGAGGAGGAGATGGTAGCCCGCCCTGCCGATCAGCGGCGTCATGCGCTCGGAGAGCTCCCCGAGGAGCCACTCCGCCGCCTGGGTGCACTTCTGGTCCCGCTCGGCGACCCGCCATTCGATCAGCGAGCGTGTGAACGTTCGCACCTCGGGAAGCTCTCGTTTCATTCCTCCTCCTGCCTCTTCACCCGTGCCTCGGACGGGAGCCGCGCCAGGCCCGCGAGCAGCCCCTCGGCGGTCTCGTCCGGCGCCTC
>SKRI01000306.1 GCA_007118565.1 Gemmatimonadota bacterium
AGCTGCTGGAGAAGATCGAGACACGGGACCTTCGCGCCCATGTCTCGGTCAAGCTGACGCATCTGGGGCTCGATCTCGATCCTGATGCCTGCCTGGAAAGCCTGCTGACGCTCGCGGCCCGGGCTGAGGAGGCCGGCTCCTTCCTCTGGCTCGACATGGAGGAGTCGCACTACGTGGACCGGACGCTTGCGGCCTACCGCACGCTCCGTGGCCAGCACGAGCGGGTCGGCATCTGCCTGCAGACGTACCTGCGGCGGACGCCGAACGATCTCGAATCGCTGCTTCCTTTATCCCCCGCCATCCGGCTGGTGAAGGGCGCCTACGACGAGCCGGCCGACATCGCCTTCCCCCGGAAGCGGGACACGGATGCCGCCTTCCTCGCGCTGGCCGAGCGGCTCCTCGAGTACGCTCCGGCGGGCACCCGAGCGGTGTACGGCACACACGACCTCGCGCTCATCGAGAAGATTCGGGAGCGGATCGAGGTCGGCGAATTCGACCCGGGCGGCTACGAGGTCCACATGCTCTACGGGATCGGGACCGAGGCGCAGCGGGATCTGGCCGCGGGCGGGGTCACGGTACGGGTGCTGATCAGCTACGGGGAGCACTGGTTCCCCTGGTACATGCGACGCCTGGCCGAGCGGCCGGCGAACGTCTGGTTCGTAATCAGGAACCTGGTCCCGCGCTCGGGCACGGGTTGAGACGGGCACGCGCGGCATCGTCCCGGCAGGAGCGAGGTTCCGCATGAACGAGGAAAGGGAGCGGGAGCAGGAGAAGCCCATCGCAACCGCGGTGGAGAAGGCGGCGAGCCAGAAGCTCGGAGTCGGCCGCTACGACTGTCCGCTCATCTACGAGGAGACGGCCGAGGCGGGCACGGACAGCGACCTCCCCTACTGGCTCGTCCTGGGGCTCTCCGGCGCCATCGCCACGCTGGGGCTTGCCATCGACAGCGCCGCGGTGGTGATCGGGGCCATGCTGGTGGCGCCGCTGCTCGCGCCGGTCATGGGGCTGGCCATTGCCCTGGTGGTGGGGGATGCCCGCCTGGTCCTGCAGACGGGCGCGGTCGTGGCGGCCAGCACCGTGCTGGTCATCGCCATTGCCGCGCTGCTCACCGCCGCCCTTCCCTTCCACACCATTACCCTGGAGATCTCCGCGCGGGTGCGCCCCACCACCCTCGACCTGGCCATCGCCGTCTTCTCCGGACTGGTAGGGGCCCTGGTGACGGTGGCGCGGGAGCACCGCCTTTCGGCCGCCATCCCGGGCGTGGTGGTGGCGGTGGCGCTCATCCCCCCGCTGGCGGTGGCCGGCTTCGCGATCGGCGCGGGCGAGTGGCACCTCATCTACGGGAGCATGCTCCTCTACGGCGCCAACCTCGCGGGCATCGTACTGAGCGGCATGGCGGTCTTCATGCTGATCGGCATGTACAGGCCGGACATCGCGCGGGTCGCCCGCAGCTGGCACGGGAAGCGGGCATCCACGGGGCTTGCCGCCTGGGTGGGCGGCGTGCGCTGGCTCCCCGATCCCGGCGGCATGGGGACCCCCCGCATGCGCGCTACCCTCGTGGTGGGTTTCGTCGTGATCATGGGTGTGCCGCTCAGCGAGACGCTCGGGCAGATCGCGCGCGAAGCGCGGGTGACTGCGGCGGTGGACGCAGCCGAGGGACGCTTCGATCGTCCGGGGGAGTCCTCCATCCTGACCCGTGAGGTGGACATCGGGGACGGGCAGACGATCGTCTACCTCAGGGTCGCCGCAGCAGACTGGCTGGAGGAGGAGGTGCGCGTGGACTTCGAGCGGGATGCCTCTGCCAGGGCGCGCGAGCCGGTGACGCTGGTGCTCGAGCAGTTGGCCCTCACTCCGGAGGAGGCCCTGCGCCCCGGCGCAGATCGGGCTCCCGATCTGGACGCCCCCGAGATGATCGCCACGCTGCAATCGAGGCTGCGTCGGGCGCTCGATGCGCTCCCCCTCCCGGCCGGCGGACGGGTGGTGGGCGGGGAGGCGGCGCTCGGTACCGCCGGGATGCCCCGGATCACCGTAGGCTACCAGGCGGAGCGGCCACTCCCTCCGGAGGCGGAGGAGATCCTGGCGCACGACCTGGCACGTGCGCTCCGCGTTCCGCGCGTGGAGGCGAGCTTCGAGCACCTGTCCCTCGATCCGATTCACGAAGGCACCACGCCGCCGGACCCGGAGACTGTCGAGGCGGCAGCCGACCTGCTTCGCCGCTACCACCGGCTGGTGATCGAGCTCGAGCACGCCGGCGTGACGTCCGAAGCGCTCCTCGACTCGACCCGGGCGGCGCTCGAGGAGGCGGGTGTGGCGCGGGAGCGGCTCCGCACCGCCGCCGGCCCTGAGGAGGGAGGGGGCGTTGTTCTGCGCCTCCGGCCGGAGGAGCGCGGTTAACCGACGGGGGCTACCTTGTGAGCATGAAAACGCGCTCCCTCCCGATGTACAGATGGCCTCCCACATGATCGACGATTTCATCGGTCACACCCCGACGGTCAGGCTGGAGCGCGTGGTGGAGGACGGCCAGGCGGAGGTCTGGGTCAAGCTCGAAGGGATGAACCCGGGCGGATCCATCAAGGACCGGACGGCCCTGGCGATGGTGCTCGACGCCGAGGAGCGCGGGCTCCTCCAGCCCGGCGGAACCATCGTGGAGCCGACCTCCGGGAACACCGGGATCGGGCTGGCGCAGGTGGCGGCGGCGCGCGGCTACCGGCTCATCCTCTGCCTCCCCTCCTCCATGAGCCAGGAGCGCAAGTCCACCCTCCTGGCGTACGGAGCCGAGCTGGTGCTGACCGACCCGGAGCTCCGGATGCTGGCCGCCATCTCCGAGGCCGAGCGGATCGCCGAGGAGACCGGCGCCGTCCTCCTCAACCAATTCGACAACCCGGCGAATCCCGAGATCCACTACCGCACCACCGGCCCCGAGATCTGGGAGGCGATGGACGGTCGCATCGACGCCTTCGTGTACGGGAGCGGCACGGGGGGCACCATCTCCGGTGCCGGCAGATACCTCCGGGAGCGTGACCCGTCGATCGAGGTGGTGGCGGTGGAGCCGGCCCGCTCCGCCGTCCTGCACGGAGAGCCGCGCGGGCAGCACAAGTTCCAGGGGATGGGGCCGGGGTTCATCCCTCCCAACCTCGATCGATCCGTCTACCACCGCGTGGTGAAGGCGTGGGAGGAGGACGCCTTCCCCTTCGCGCGCCGGCTGGGCCGCGAGGAGGGGCTCTTCGTGGGGATGAGCAGCGGCGCCATGATCTGGGTCGCCACCCGGGTGGCGCGCGAGCTCGGACCGGGGAATCGCGTGGTCACCATCGCGCCGGACAGTGGCGCGCGCTACCTGACGACGGAGCTGTTTGAGGACTGAAACTGCTAGC
>SKRI01000126.1 GCA_007118565.1 Gemmatimonadota bacterium
CCCGCGATGCGGGACGACGGGGGCGAGGACGAGGAGGCGGAGGAGGAGGAGGCCGCCGCCGAGCAGGAGCCGGTGATGAGCTTCCGGATGTCGCTCATGCCGTACGTGGTTCTTACGGTCGCCGCTGTCGCCGTGCTGGTGATCTCCCCGGTCGAGGCCTTCCTCGAGCAGTTCGAGATCGGGATGCCCTTCCCGGAGGTCGGTACCGGCTACGATGCCGGCGCGGAGGCGGAAGCTCCATACGACCCCTTCTCCCCCCTCACCCACCCCGGAACCTTCCTCCTGATCGCGACGCTGGCCGCCTATGCCATCTACCGGGCCAGAGGCTACTACGACAGATGGCAGGAGGAGACGGAGGAGCGGGAGGAGGGCATCTGGAGCGGCCTGATCGGCGACGCGATCCCGGCCTCCCTCGCGGTCATCGCCTTCCTCGTGATGAGCAAGGTGATGGACCACTCCGGCCAGACCGAGGTCCTCGCCATGGGGATCGCGGAGGTTTCGGGACCGGTCGTCTTCGCCTTCGCCTCGAGCTGGATCGGGGTGCTGGGTGCCTTCATGACATCCAGCAACACGGCGAGCAACATCCTCTTCGCGCCGCTCCAGCAGAGCACCGTCCAGGCGATGGAGGGGCTCTCCGAGCCGACCATCATCGGGGCGCAGAGTGCGGGCGGGGCGCTCGGCAATGCGATCGCACCGGCGAACGTGGTCCTCGGCACCGGCACCGCCGGGATCATCGGCCGCGAGGGTGAGGTGCTGCGGAAGACGCTCGTCTGGGCCTTCTTCGTCGCGGTCCTCCTCGGTGGCCTCACCATCGTGCTGAACGGGATGACCTTCATCGGAGGGAACGGATGAGCAAGACCTGGCTGACCGGAATCGCCCTGATCCTCTTCCTGATCCCCTTTCCCCTGATCAGCATCGGGACCACCGAAGGGCAGGAGACGCTCTGGCTGATCGGACTCGCGCTGATCGGGCTGGCCGGCCTCGTGCCGCCGATCACGCGGTTCGCCTTCGAGAACGGGGACGAGGAGGAGGAGGAGGGGGGGTGAGGGGAACAACGGGAACGACGGGAACGGCGGGAAGGACGGGAAGGACGTCGGATTGCCTTGGGCTTTCCATCACCCGGATTCTGTCGTTCCCTCAGATGCCTAAGTTGCGCTTTCACTGGAGATCAACCGATGAGAAATCCCGACGGACCATGGACCGGCCGCCCTCCCACGCGCTCCGAGCGCGGAATGGTCGCCACCTCCCACTACCTGGCCAGCGCGGCCGGGCTGCACGCGCTGCGACGTGGTGGCAGCGCGGTGGACGCGGCGATCGCCGCGAACGCGGTGCTCTGCGTCGTCTATCCGCACATGGCGGGGCTGGGCGGCGACGGCTTCTGGCTGATCTACGCCCCGGGAGGAGGAGGCGTCACCGCCCTCAACGCGAGCGGGCCGGCGGCAGCCCGCGCGACCCGGGATTTCTACCGGGACCAGGGGCACGAGGAGGAGATTCCGAGCCGCGGCCCGGTCGCCGCCCTGACCGTCCCGGGAGCGGTTGACGGCTGGCGCGAAGCGCACGAGCGGCACGGCAAGCTCGACTGGGCGGCGCTGTTCGAGGACGCCATCCTCTACGCCCGGGAGGGGGTAGCGGTGCCGCGCTCGGTGGCCGAATGGATCGTCGAGGACGAGGAGGACTTCCGCGAGCACGAATCGACCGGCCGGGTCTTCATGCCGGAAGATCACCGGCTGCGCGAGGGGGAGCGGATGATCATCCCGGGGCTGGCCGCCACCTTCGAGCTGATCGCCCGGGAAGGGCCGCGCGCCGGCTTCTACGAGGGCTCGGTGGCGGAGCGGATCTGCGCGGATCTCGGAGAGCGTGGCTCTCCGCTACGGCCGGAAGACTTTGCGGAGTTCCGCGCGGAGTGGGTGGACCCCATCTCCACCGACTACCGGGGTCACACCGCCTACGAGTTTCCCCCGAACACGCAGGGCTTCGCCGCGCTCCAGATCCTCAACCTGATCGAGGGCTTCGACGTCGAGGGGTGGGGAGATGGCACGGCCGACTACTACCACCACATGGCCGAGGCGGTGAAGCTCGCCTTCGCGGACCGGGACGCCTGGCTCACCGACCCGGCGTTCGTGGACATCCCCGTCGATCGGCTGACGTCGAAGGCGTACGCGGACGAGCGGCGCGGCATGATCGACCCGGAGCGGGCGATGGTGATGGAGGCGGTGGAGCCGGGGATCCCCTTCGGCGGAAGCTCCGACCGCCGCTCGCCCGGCGGGGACACCTGCTACTTCTCGGTGGTGGACGACGACGGCCTCTGCGTCTCGGTGATCCAGTCCATCTACCACGACTTCGGCACGGCGGAGATCGGCGGGGACACGGGAGTCATCCTGCAGAACCGGGGGGCCTTCTTCTCCCTGGACGACGAGCACCCGAACCGTCTCGAGCCCGGGAAGCGGACCTTCCACACGCTGATCCCGGCCATGCTCCTGAAGGACGGGAAGCCGCACCTGGTCTACGGTACGATGGGGGGCGAGGGGCAGCCGCAGACCCACGCGGCGCTGGTCACGCGGCTGGTGGACTTCGGCTACGACGTGCAGCAGGCCATCGAGGCGCCGCGCTGGCTCATGGGGCGCACCTGGGGGGTGGAGTCGCAGGACCTCTCCCTGGAGGGGCGTATCCCGGACCCGGTCATGGTCGAGCTGGAGCGTCGTGGGCAGCCGGTGAAGCCGCTCCCAGACTGGGACGACAACATGGGCCACGCGCAGGCCATTCGCCTCGACCCAGAGGGCTTCCTCGAGGGCGGGGCCGACCCGCGCGGCGACGGCGCGGCGCTCGGCTACTAGTTGGTGGCGGAGCGCACGGGTGACCCCAGGCCGAACATCGGGTGATGCCCGAGGCGACCCCGCCCATCGATCTCCTGCACTGGGGGGCCGCACTCCTTCCCCTGGTGGTCCTCCTGGTCCTGCTGGTGGGACTGCGGTGGAAGGCGCCGGA
This sequence comes from Gemmatimonadota bacterium, assembly GCA_007118565.1. Lineage (GTDB taxonomy): Bacteria > Gemmatimonadota > Gemmatimonadetes > Longimicrobiales > Longimicrobiaceae > SKRI01. The sequence goes on from SKRI01000126.1 coordinate 2,986, forward strand.
AGCCGGGCCGGTCGGGCTCTTCCTGGCGGCGGCCATCGCCCTCCTCCTCTTCCGGACGCCGTGGGAGACGCTCGCCGTGGCCAGCGGCAAGGGGGTCTGGGATGCCATCTTCATCCTCTACGTGGTCTGGCCCGCGCTCATCCTCTACCGGATGGCGGACCGAGCCGGCGCCTTCGTGGCTATCCGCGAGGGGATCGAGCGCTACTCCGAGAACCAGCTCTTCCTGGTGCTGGCGCTCGGCTGGGTCTTCGCCTCCTTCCTGCAGGGGATCATCGGCTTCGGGGCGCCGATCGCGGTGGTGGCGCCCCTCCTCATCGCCATCGGGGTGCGGCCGGTGTACGCCGTGGTCATCCCCCTCATCGGCCA
>SKRI01000205.1 GCA_007118565.1 Gemmatimonadota bacterium
CCTTAAGCAGCTAATCCACCACAGGCCGCGACCTTAAGATATAAATACCGCGGATAAACATGCGTCTTTAGATCTGGCGAGGTCCAGTGGATAGTCCCATCGCCCTTCAGCCCATCCAATCTCAAAATCTTTCTCTAAGGAATCGGCGTTCGCGGAGCCGAAGCGCCTCCTTTTCCGTGGCATGAGATCGGGGGTTCCGCAGAACGTTCGATCGATCTCCATCTGGCCGACTTTCCCGCGAAACGCCAGGTTGATTGCATTCTGCTGTACCTCGCGCTCTCGCGGCCGATGCAACGACTTAAGCTGCTTCATGCCACCCGGCGGAGGCAGCAAGACGTTTCCCTGCTAAAAGCTTGCATTCGAACCGCAGTCGCCCCCTCGCTCGATGCTCTATCCGATCGTCATCAGCGAGCGCCACCCACCAATTAGCGGCCCTATCGTGCACAGACCGATCCAACCTATTGCATCGCCCTGAAGATGCGTCAGGGGCCGGATGCTGACGTCGGGGCCGGCATGGAACACGGCGGTCTGGAGGTAGTGACGCAGATTGTAGCCGGCCACTGTAAATCTTACAGAAGCGGCCGCCGGGAATCTGACAGATGGCAGCCGATCCGCATCAGCCGCTGCGGCGGGTGATCTTGTCCTCCACCTTGGCGTCTCCCCTTTCGGCGGAGGCGCCCTTGATCGGAAGAGAGACTCGGATGCTGCTCAGGCACTACCTCGCGCAGGGCGTCAGCAAGAGCGCCCTTGCCCGGCAACTCGGGATCAGCCGGGACACGATCCACCGCTGGATCCGCAACGGCGAGCTGGACAGGGACGTGGACCAGGACATCCGGCCACGCCCGCGGCCCCCGGTGCCTAGCAAGCTGGATCCGTACAAGCCGCTCATCCTCGCGCGACTGGAGGCGTACCCGAAGCTCTCGGCCGTTCGACTCTTCGAGGAGGTGCAGGCGGCGGGGTATCCCGGCAGCTACAACCGGGTGAAGGTCTTCGTGCGTGAGGTACGCCCGCGCCCCCTTCCCGAGCCGGTGATCCGCTTCGAGACCGATCCGGGGCATCAGACCCAGGTCGACTTCGCGGAGTTTCGTTTTCCCTGGGGCAAGCGCTTCGCCCTCCTCGTGGTGCTCGGCTATTCGCGGCTCCTCTGGCTGCGTTTCTATCCGCGGCAGGACATGCGCACCCTCTTCGGTGGTCTGGAGGAGGCCTTCGCCTACTTCGGCGGCACGACGAGGGAGCTTCTCTTCGACCAGATGAAGGCGGTGATCACGAGGGACCTGCGGCTCCACGGCGGTCAGCTCGTCGTCAACGAGGAGTTCCTCCGCTTCGCGGCCCACTGGGACTTCGTCCCCCGCGCCTGCCGTCCCTACCGGGCCCAGACCAAGGGGAAGGTGGAGCGGCCGATCCGCTACGTGCGCGACAACTTCATCTACGCCCGCACCTTCCTGAACGACGCCGACCTCGACGAGCAGCGGGGCCGATGGGTCGAGAAGGCCAATGGCCGCATCCACGGCACCACGAAGGAGGTGCCGCGGGTGCGCTTCGAGGCGGAGGAGCGGCACCTCCTGCGACCCATGGCGGAGCGTCCCTACCGCTCGCTCGTCCTACTGCCCGGCCGGCAGCTGGAGCCGGCTCGCTCGGCGCTGCCCCGTGTGCCGGTCGAGCGGCGACCGCTCTCGGCGTACTCGGCGCTGGTGGGAGGTGGGGTATGAAAGCCGCTCCCTCACGCCGCGACCGGCTGCGCGCGATGCTGGCCGACCTCAAGATGCCCGGTGCGCTGGAGGCGCTCGACGACATCCTGCACGGCGTCGACAGCGGTGCCCTGACCGCAGCCGAGGCGGTGGAGACGCTGCTCAATGCCCAGATCCAGCTGCGCAACAACCGACGTCTGCAGGCGGCGATGCGCTCCAGTCGCCTCCCGGCGGTCAAGACGCTCGCCGACTTCGACTTCTCCTTCCAGCCCAGCATCCGCAGAGAGCAGGTCGAGAGCCTCCACGAGCTGGGCTTTCTGGAGCGGAAGGAGAACGTGATCCTCCTCGGGCCTCCTGGAGTGGGGAAGACGCATATCGCCATCAGCCTGGCGATCGCCGCCGCCCAGAGCGGCCGCAGGGTCTACTACGGCACCCTGGCCGACCTGATCACCGGGCTCGAAGAAGCCCAGGCCGCCGGAAAGCTCCTCCAGCGAATGAAGGTGCTCACGCACCCGGCACTCCTGGTGGTCGATGAGATCGGCTATCTGCCCGTCACCCGCACCGGCGCGACGCTCTTCTTCCAGATGATCGCGCGCCGCTACGAGCGAGCCTCGACCGTGCTCACCTCGAACAAGCCCTTCGAGGAGTGGGGCGAGATCCTGGGTGACGAGGTCATGGCCGCTGCGCTCATCGACCGGCTCCTCCACCACTGCCACATCCTCTCGATCCGCGGCAACAGCTACCGGATGCGCCATCACACTGAGCTGTGGCAGCAGCTCCATCGCGAGTCGCCTTCGACCTCAACCCCGCCGAGAGGTGGACGGAAGACCCGGGAGACACCGAGGGGCTGAGCCTCGTCACGCCAGCTCTTGCCGAGGGATCCTGAGCGGAATGGTCGATTCAGGCACGGTTCGGTGACCGGCGATCATGGGCAGCATCCGACCGAGTCATCAGCCATCCGGCTCCGACCAGGACCGGACCGCTGAGCAGGAACCCAAAGTCCCATAGCGGATTAGGGCCCCATTCCCGCACGTGGTGAATGCCGAGTATGTGGTGGTTGATGAGCCCCTCCGTGAAGTTGAAGAGTCCCCACCCGATCAGCATCAGGCCGATCACCCACACGGCGGTCGGCAGCGTCGTCGCGCGCCGCGCGCCGCTCCAAAGAAGGAAGATCCCGGCGAGCGTTGCCACCCACACGAAGGCGTGGAAGAGTCCGTCCCACAACATGTTGGTCTCCATCGCCTCCATTGTGGTCGGCGGCATGATCGTCGAGAGCATGTTGTGCCATTGTAGGATCTGATGGAGCAGGATCCCGTCCAAGAAACCGCCCATACCGATGCCCATTAGGACTCCACCGATCTTGGCGTGGCGAATGTCTCCGGCGTCGTCCATTTCGCACCTCACGTGAAGGGTCGTTCGGTGCCCCCCGGTTGAGAACACCAGCCGGCATCTCTGGCATGTCCCGTTCCGACCTGTCAGTACGCCCCTCGGACGCCCCCCGGGCATCCTGCCATGATCCAAGATTCTTCATGGTCGAAACCGTCAGATTTCCAGCGGCCATTGACACAGATCGATAATCCAAGGGTTTGCGATTTTTTTATGGCGGTCGCGACCTCCTTGTAACCGGCGTTAATCCCAGCGGGTTTCTCAG
>SKRI01000118.1 GCA_007118565.1 Gemmatimonadota bacterium
TCTCCCTTGATGCCTTGCTCTCGGTAACTTCTCATTTTATCCTTCTATGTGAGGTATCAGGCGGTTCCCTCCCTTATCCACGCCGCCCATGAAAGCTTTTCTCGGCCATCCTTCCCCAGGCCCTCTGCCGTCGCCGGACCACGCGGCGCCTCCCGCTGATCGCCCTGCTCAACGAATCCGACATGGCACCGCCGAGCTCCGAAACAATTTGCTCGGCCGCGCGCTGAGTGCGAGACCTTCGCTCCACGAGCGGGCCTGATCATGGCGGACGGATCTCTGCTGGATCGCTGGGACGAGGTCGACCGGATCGTGACGGCCGCCCTCGACCTCCCTCCCGAAGAGCGCCAGCGCTTCGTCGAGGAGCGCTGCGGGGATGACGCCGAGCTGCGCAGTCTCGTCAACGGCATTCTGGAGCGGGAAGATGCGTCGGGGGCGTTTCTCGACGAAACGCGGCGGTCGCTGATCGACGCCTACTCCGAAGGAGCCATCCCTCTCATCGTCGACGAGTCCGAGGAGACGCCGCCAGAAGAGCAGATCGGACGCTGGCGGCTCGTGCGGCGGATTGGGCGGGGGGGGATGGGCACGGTCTACCTGGCCGAGCGCGCCGACGGCCAGTTCGAGCAGCGCGTGGCGCTCAAGCTCCTGCGTCGCGGAATCGACACCGAGGACGTTCTCTCCCGCTTCCGCGCGGAACGGCAGATCCTGGCCACGCTCAACCATCCCAACATCGCCCGGCTCATCGGGGGAGGCGCGACCTCCGACGGTCGTCCCTACCTGGTGATGGAGCTGGTCGAGGGGGAGCCCATCACGGCTTTCGCCGACAGCCGAAGGCTAACGGTCGACCAGCGGCTGCAGCTCTTCGTCACGGTGGCGCGCGCCATCCAGTACGCGCACCGCAACCTGATCGTTCACCGGGACATCAAGCCCGGAAACATCATGGTGGCGAACGACGGGGAGGTGAAGCTCCTCGACTTCGGAATCGCCAAGCTGCTGGACGAATCCACCGCGGATGCGCCGCATACGCAGACCGGATCCCGCCTGTTCACCCCCGAGTATGCGAGCCCGGAGCAGCTGCGGGGCGAGACCGTCACCACCGCATCGGACGTCTATCAGCTCGGGGTTCTCCTCTACCGGCTGATCTGCGGTCGCTTGCCGACCGATTTTTCGGCAGGGCGTAGCCGCGGAGCAGCGCCCCCGACGCTCAGGGAGCCGGCTCCCCCGAGCGTCGCGCTCGAGCGGGCCACGGCTGACACCGATCCGGATTCCTCCGCGGACTCCTCCGAGATTGCCCGGTCTCGGGGCACCGACCCGCGCCGACTGCGCTCAAGGCTCCGGGGGGAGCTGGATGTCATTGCATGTGCTGCCCTGAGGATCGAGCCGGAGCGCCGGTACGCCACCGCTGCCGAGTTGGCCGACGATGTCGAGCGCCACCTGCAGGGCCGGCCGATCACCGCACACGCGGATACCTGGCGGTACCGCACGCAGAAGTTCGTGCGTCGCCATCCGGGTGCGGTCGCGGCGGGTATCGCTCTGGCGATCGCTGCAACCGGCTACATCGCGACGCTGCAGGCATACGCGGACCGCCTGGCGAGCGAGCGAAACATCGCGCAGGTCGAGCACCTCCGGGCGGAATCCGCGCAGCAGATCGCCGAGGCCGAGCGCGCGCGAGCCGAGATGGAGCGGGATCGGGCGGAAGGCAGCCTCACCCGGGCCGAGGCAGAACAGCGGCGCGCCGCGGCCGCACAGATGATCGCCGAAGCCGAGCGCGCACGGGCACAGACGGAGTGGGGTCGTGCGGAAGGAGCGCTCAGCCGCGAGCTCGAGCAAACCGCGAGAGCGCAGAGGGTGTCCGGGTTCCTGGTCGGCCTCTTCGAGGCCCTCGACCCTGCGGAGTCGGGGCTGGCGGAGCCCTCCGCCCGGGACCTGCTGAGCCGGGGCATCATCGAAGCCGAAGCGCTCGAGGACGACCCTCTGACGCAGACGGAGCTGTTCGAGGTCCTGACCGGCGTCCACGAATCGCTCGGGTTCTATCCGGAGGCGCTCAACCTGGCGCTCCGGTCACTCGAGACGCGCAGGTTTCTCTTCGGCAACGAGCACGAGAGCGTGGCGGAGAGCCTCACCCGGCTGGGAGAGGTTCGGCGCCGCACCGGTGACTTGGCGGGCGCCGAGGCCGCCCATCGGGAAGCGCTCGCGCTGCAGCACCGACTGCTGGGCACCGAGCACGCCAGCGTGGCGACCACGCTGAACTCGCTCGGAGAGGTTCGCCGGCAAAAGGGGGACTTCGCGGGGGCGGTTGCGCTTCACCGCGAAGCGCTGGAGATGCGGCGCGCCCTGCTGGACCCCGAGCACCCGGACGTGGCGACCAGCCTCAGCGATCTCGGGGAGGCGCTGCGTCGCCAGCGGGATTTCCGGGGGGCCGTTGTGCATCACGAGAATGCGCTGGCCATCCGGCGCAAGGCCTTCGGCAACGAGCACCCCGACGTGGCCGCGAGCCTCAACTACCTCGGCCTGGCGACGACCGATGCGGGGGACTTCGACACGGCCGAGGTCTTCCACCGGCAGGCGCTGGAGATCTGGCGACGACTTCTTGGCGACGAGCATCCGAGCGTGGCACACGGCCTCAACGCCCTCGGAATCGTTTTACAACGCAAGAGAGACCTCGAGGGGGCCGCCGCGACTCACGAGCAGGCGCTGGAGATACGACGGAAGCTGCTCGGTCCGGAGCACACCAGCGTAGCCCAGAGCCTTTACAACCTCGGCATCATCCGGAGGCACCAGGGAAGGTTCGACGAATCCGTGAGGGATCTTCGGGAGACGCTCGCCATCTGGGAGGCGGCCCACGGGGAGGAGCATCCCTCGGTGGCGGCGGCCCATTACAACCTGGGCCTCGCACTGCAGCACCAGGAGCAGCTGGAGGCGTCCCAGCACCACCTTGCGAGGTCCCTCTCGCTGCGGCGGGAGCTGCTGGGAGAGGAGAACGACGAAGTGGCGGTGAGCCTCAGCTCACTGGGGAGCGTGCTGCAGCAAGCCGGGAAGCTCGACGAAGCCGAGGCGCGCTTCCGCGAAGCGCTCTCGCTGCGGCACGAATTCCTGGGCGATGCTCACCCGAGCGTGGCCCGGTCACGGAACCTCCTCAGGAACCTGCTCCTCGAGAAGGGAGATTTCGTGGGCGCACGCGCATGCGATGACTCGCGGGCCGTCTGCTGAACCGCGGTTCCGACGAGCGGATCCAACGGGAGATGAATCGATGGGCTCCCGGAATGTTGCGGGCCCTGCGATCAGCCGTCTACGGCCACGCGGCGGTCGAAGACCGCGCACAGCTCCCGAACCACCCGCTCCTCCACCTCCGCCATCTCCACGGGTCGGCCGAGGAGCCGCTCGATGGAGGTGACGCCGTGGTCGCGGATTCCGCACGGCACGATGGTACCGAAGTAGGAGAGGTCGGTGCCGACGTTGAGGGCGAACCCATGGCTGGTGATCCACCCCGACGAGACGCGGATCCCGATGGCCGCCACCTTCTCACCACCCACCCAGGCCCCGGTCAGTCCTTCGCTCCTTCCCGCCTCGATCCCGTAGCTCCCCAGCAGCCGGATCAGCACCTCCTCCAGATCGCGCAGGTATCGGTGCAGGTCCTGGCGGTCCGGCTTGAGGTCGAGGATCGGGTAGCCGACGAGCTGTCCCGGACCATGGTAGGTGACGTCCCCGCCCCTCCCGCTCTCGTACAGCTCGATTCCCCTCTCCGTACGCCCCCGCTCATCGACCAGGACGTGCTCGGTGTGCGATCCCGACCCGAGGGTGATGACGTGCGGGTGCTCGAGGAGGAGGAGCGTGTCCGGGACCTCCCCGGTGCGGCGCTGGCGGACGAGCTCCCCCTGCAGCGTGACCGCCTCACCGTAGGGGACCGTGCCGAGATGCCGCACGACAAGGGGCGCGACCTTGGTGCGCGAATCGGTGACCGGGCCGGTGGGAATTGGCATGCCGAAAGATAGGACGATCCGGCCGAACGCAAAACGGCCCGCGCGGATGCGCGGGCCGTTCTCGAACGAGCTCTCCCGCCGAAGCGTCTAGGCGCCCGACTCCGGAAAGGTCTCCATGATCTCCTTGACGCGCGCCAGGAACTGGTCCGCATCGGCGCCGTTGACCAGCCGGTGGTCGTAGCCCAGCGACAGGAAGCCGCGCTTCCGGGCGACGATCGCATCCGCGCCGTACTCGTCCGTCACCACCACCGGCCGCTTCTCCACGCCGCCCACACCGAGGATGGCCACCTGGGGCTGGTTCACGATGGGGAACCCGATCCGCGTGCCGAAGACGCCCGGGTTGGTGATGGTGAAGGTCCCGTTCTCCACCTCCTCCGGCCTGAGCTTCTTCCCGCGGGCCCGCTCGGCCAGATCGGTGATCCTGCGGGCAAGCCCGACGAGGGATAGCTCGTCCGCGTTCGCCACCACCGGAACGATCAGCCCCCAGTCCAGCGCCACGGCGATGCCGATGTTCACCTCACCCCGGTAGACGACCTGGTCCCCGCTGATGGCGGCGTTGACTACCGGATGCTCCCGGAGCGCCGTGGCCACGGCCTTGGCGATGAAGGCGGTGTAGGTGACCTTCACCCCCTGCTGCGCCCACGCCGGCTTGTTCTTGGCCCGAACCTGGTCGATCCGGGAGTAGTCCACCTCGAAGTACGAGTGGACGTGCGGGGAGATACGCTTGCTGAGCACCATGCCCCGGGCGATGAGCGAGGTCATCCGGCTCATCTTCTCGACCCGGTCGCTGGGTCCGACCTTCACCTCGGGGTGCTCGACCTCGGTGTAGAACTGGTCCCAGGAGAAGTGGCCTCCCTCCGCGGGAAGCTCGCCCGGCGCGGGCGCAGCCGCCGGCTTCCGCTCCGCGGCCGCCCGTTCCGCGCCGCCCTCCTCGATGAAGCCGAGGATGTCCTCCTTGGTGACACGGCCGTGCCGGCCGCTCCCCGAGACCGCCTCGATGTCGACCCCGTGCTCGGCGGCGATACGCCGCACGAGCGGGCTCGAGCGGCGGCGGAGCCGCTCCTCGAGCGACTCGGCGCCGTTGCCTCCGGAGGCGGAGACGGCGGTCCCGGCGTCGCGCTGGGCCTTGTCCTCCGCCTCGGGTCCCACCGGCGTGGCGGGCTCCTCCTCCGGCGTGCCGGCAGCCGGCTCCGGCGCCGCCTCCACTGAGCCCGGTGAAGGCTCGGTATCACCCGGCGCGATGTCCGCGCCAGCCTCGGTCTCGATGTAGGCCACGATGGTCCCGACCTCCACCGTGTCCCCCTCGTTCACCACGATCTCGGCCAGGCGCCCGGCTGCCGGAGAGGGGATCTCGGCATCCACCTTGTCCGTCGAGATCTCCATGATCGGCTCGTCGCGCTCGACCTCGTCGCCGACCTTCTTCAGCCAGGTGGAGACGGTTCCTTCGGCGATGGACTCGCCCATCTGGGGCATGGGAACTTCGACTTTGGCCATCGTGTGTCGTTCGATCTGATGAGGGATTCCCGTGTCGTCAGCCGGGTATTCTAGCGACTCTCGGCCGTTGGCGCACCGTTCGGCGCCCGCGCAAGCGATCGTGACCCGAAGGGCGGAGACCCCGCAGGTGCGAGAGCACCGAGGAGGCTCCGTCCGCACCGGTACGGCAGTTTCGTGCCGGTGCGGATAGAGCGCGGTCCGGCCGGAGGCCGGATGCGCCCCAACCTCCTCAGTACCCCGCCAGGTAGCGCGCCGCCTTCACCACGTCGTCCGCCTGAGGCAGGAAGTAGTCCTCGAGCGGCGGGGAGTACGGCACGGGGGCGTCGATGGCCGTCACCCGCAGCGGCGGCGCGTCCAGGTACTCGAAGGCCTTCTCGTTGATGCGCGCCATGATCTCGCCCGCGATGCCGCCGGTCCGCGTGTCCTCGTGCACCACGAGCAGCCGGTTGGTCTTCTTCACGCTCTCGAGGATCGCCTGCTCGTCGAGCGGAAGGATGGTGCGCAGGTCGATGATCTCCACGTCCAGACCGTCCTCCTTCTCGAGCAGGTCGGCCGCCTCCTGGCACTTGTGGACCATGGCCGCGTAGGTGACGATCGTCAGATCCTTGCCCTCGCGGTGGGTGCGCGCCTTGCCGATGGGCACAGTGTAGTCCTCGCTCGGCAGGACCTCGCGCAGCTGCGGGCGCCGGTAGAGCCACTTGTGCTCGAAGAAGAGGACCGGGTCGTCGTCGCGGATGGCGGACTTGATGAGTCCCTTGGCGTCCCGCGCCGTGGAGGGGTAGACGATCTTGAGCCCGGGCGTGTGGAAGAAGGCCGCCTCCGGGTTCTGCGAGTGGAACGGCCCTCCGCGCACGCCGCCGCCGCTCGGGCCGCGGATCACCATGGGGAGCCCGCCCGCCTGCCGGTAGCGCGAGGTGGCCACGTAGTTGGTGATCATGTCGTAGGCGCAGGAGATGAAGTCGATGAACTGCATCTCCACGATGGGCCGCTGCCCCATGTGCGCCGCGCCGGCCGCCGCGCCGGTGAAGCCGATCTCAGAGATCGGCGTGTCGATCACGCGCATCTCCCCGAAGCGGTCGAGCATCCCCTCGGTGACCTTGAAGGCGCCCCCGTAAGCGCCAATGTCCTCGCCCAGGATGAAGACGGATTCGTCGCGCTCCATCTCCTCCCAGATCCCCTCGCGGATGGCCTCGAGGAAGGTGACGGGCTCGCCGCGCTCGCTCTGGCGAACGTGGTCGGGGCGGGTGGGGGCTTCGGCGGCGGTGGTCAAGGTCGTTTCGAGATCGGGGATGGGTCAGGAACAGCAATGGGTCTTTCGGGCGAATGCCGGGCTGCGCCCGGCACCGCGCTCTATGCACATCCGACACGATACGACCATGTCGGTGTGCACGGAGCCGCCTGCGGCGTCTCCGCCCTGCGGGTCACGATCGCTTTCGCATCACGAGCCATCGTTCAGCACCGCGGCCACGACCCGCAGATCCTCCACGAACTCCTCGCGGGCGGCGCGGCGCGCGTCCGCGTCCGGATTCCGCAGGATCGACGACGGGTGCACCGTGGCGGTGAGATGCGGCGCCAGCTCGGACTCGATCAGCTCCCCCCTCTGCCGGGTGACCCGGAAGTCGGAGCCGATCAACGCCTTCGCCGCGGTGGCGCCGAGGGCTACGATCACCTCCGGCTCGACGACCTCGATCTCGGCGTCCAGCCAGGGGCGGCAGGCTTTGATCTCCCGCGCGCTCGGCTTCGAGTGCAGGCGCCGCCAGCCGCGCGCCTCCCACTTGAAGTGCTTGACCGCATTGGTCACATATGCCTCGTCCCGGTCGACCCCCGCCTCCACCAGCGATTCGTCGAGCAGGCGGCCGGCCGGACCCACGAACGGCTTTCCTGCCCGATCCTCGCGATCTCCCGGGATCTCACCCACCAGCATGAGCCGTGAGCGCTTCAGCCCCTCTCCGAAAACCGTCTGCGTGGCGTTCCGATAGAGCGGACAGCCGCGGCAGTCGGCCGCCGCCCTTCGTAATCCGGCAAGCGAGAGGCGGTCCGGGAGAAATTCCGCGGCCGAGTCGCCATTGCCCGCCATCTACCCCCGCGGATCGGGCGGCTCCCGCCGCGTCCAGGGGGCCGTGACCCGCGCGTCCGCGTAGACGTCGTCGAGCGCCTCGAGAGGCTCCGGCATCGGAGCGCCCTCCGCCTCCTCGACCGCCCGGTCGAGCTCCTCGTCCACCTCCTCCGCGATCGCGGTGAGCTCCTCGTCCGTGGCCCACTCGTTGGCAAAGAGGGTTGCCACGTAGCGGTCGAGCGGGTCGTTCGTGCTCTCCCAGCGGGCGATCTCCTCCTTCGACTGATACGGCTGCGCGTCGTGCTCCGCGTGGCCCTTCCGGCGATAGGTGAGCACCTCGATCAGCGAGGTGCCCTCCCCCGTCCGCGCCCGATCCACGGCGCGCCGCGCCGCGCCGTACACGGCGAGCACGTCGTTGCCGTCCACCTGCTCGCCATGCACCCCGTAACCGTCGGCCTTGTCCACGAAGTTCGCGGCAGCCGTCTGCTTGGAGGTAGGGGTGGAGTAGGCGTAGTGGTTGTTCTCGATGATCACCACGAGCGGGCATCGCTGCACAGCGGCGAAGTTGATCCCCTCGTGGAAGGCACCGGTCGAGGTGGCGCCGTCGCCAAGGTAGACCATGCCCACCCGCCGCTCGCCGCGCTGCTTGAAGGTCAGGGTCACGCCGGCCATGACCGGCACCAGATCACCGAGCGGGGAGATCTGCCCGATGAAGCCGCGCTGATAGCACGCGAAGTGGATGTTGAGCTCCTTCCCCTTCGTCGGGCTGTCCCCCTTGGCCATGTACTGGCGGAGGACCTCGGTCGGCGTAGCTCCCATCACCAGCATCGATCCCAAGTTGCGGATCAGCGGCGAGAGCATGTCCCCGGTCCCGTCGGTGCGGCGGTCGAGAGCGTACGCCGTGGCCACCGACTCCCCCTCCTGCCCCAGGGAGCGGAAGAGCCCTCCGACGATCTTGGACTGCCGGAAGAGGTTGGCCAGCTTCTCCTCGAGGGTGCGGGTGCGGCGGAGGTGCCGGTAGATCTCGAGGAGGTCGTCCCGGCTCAGGTCGTGCGGGATCGAGGCGGGTGCGGCCCGGGGTCGGGATGCCATGCGGTCGTCGAGGAACGGGACCGGGAAAAGAGAGGACGCCGCCGGACAAGGTGCCGGCGGCGTCCCGTGTCGTCAAGGAGAGAACCGGATGCGGCTCAGCCGCGCCGGCGCTCGCGCATCCACGGCCATTCCACACCCCAGGGAAGCCGACCGGCGTCCCACGCCTCGATCAGCCCGGGCCGCGGATCGAACGGGTGGCCATACTTCCGGTCCAGGTAGAAGTTGGCCGTCTTCGCCGGGAGCAGGTAGGTGTTGCTTCCTCCCAGACCGTGCTCGACGATGGCCACCACCACGATCTCGGGCGGCTCACCGCGGGGGCCGGCAAAGCCGGCGAACCAGCCGTGCGCTTCGTGCGGCGGATTCTGCGCGGTACCGGTCTTCCCGTAGAGCGCCCATCGCTCCAGCGCGGCGAGACGCGCGGTCCCGTTCAGGACCACGTCCTCGAGGCCGTCCCAGAGCGCCCGGAGATCCTCCTCGGAGAGGTCGAGGCTGATGGCCCCTTCCCCCTCACCCGCGCCTTCCCGCCGGACCAGGTGCGGCGCCGGCGCCGACCCGTTGCCGGCGATGGCCGAGTAGTAGTGTGCTGTCCGAAGAGGCGTCTGAGAGTTCGGCCCCTGGCCGATGGAGAGGGACATCACCTCGTTGTTCGGCGGCACGTATCCCCACCGCTGCTGGTACCAGCCCACCCCCGTGGGGAAGGTGCCGGCCCGCTCCCCGGGAATGTCGATGCCGGAAAGGGTGTTCATCCCCATGCGGGTGCCCGCCTCGGCCAGGTTGTTGAGCCCCAGCCGGATCCCCACCTGGTAGAAGTAGACGTTGCAGGAGACGCCGATAGCCTGGATCAGGTTCGTCGATCCGTGGCCGCGCGCCAGCCAGCAGCGGGCGTACCGGCCCTGATAGCTCATCCCGCCCACGCAGGAGATCGGCATCCGAGAGTTGCGATCGATGATGCCCGCCTCGAGCCCCGCGGCGGCGGTCGCCAGCTTCCAGGTCGAGGCCGGCGGGTACGCGCCCGCGATGGCCCGGTGCAGCATCGGGTTCCGATCGTCCGCGGAAAGGACGCGCCAGAGGCGCGCCGAGATCCCGCCAACGAAATCGTTGGGATCGTACCCCGGGTTGCTGACCATGCCGAGGACCTCACCCGTCGAGGGAGCCATCGCCACGAGCGCGCCCTTCATGGTGTCGGGGAAGATCTCGTGCATGTACTTCTGCAGCTCGAGATCCATGGTCAGGTGGAGGTCCTGACCCGGTCGGGGATCGAGGGCGCGGACGCCCGGGTTCGGATTCACCACCCGCCCCATGGCGTCCACCTCCACGAAGCTCGCCCCGTCCTCCCCTCCCAGCTGGAGCTCGTACTGCTGCTCGATGCCGGCCTGCCCGATCCAGCGCCCCTGGCGGTAGCCGGCCTCCTGGTAGCGCGGCAGCGCGAGCTGCTCCCGGGTGATCTCGCTGACGTACCCGATCAGGTGCCCGAGGGCGGGACCCGCCGGATAGTACCGTTTCGGCCGCTCCAGGATGATCAGGTTGGGAAAGGCGGAACGCCGCTCCTCGAGGGCCGAGACCTGCGAGAAGGTGGCGTCCGGCGCGATCTCCAGGATGTCGTTCGGCCGCCGGTTGCGCTGCTGCATGAGCCGCGCGACATCCTGATCGGAGAGCCCCAGGAACGGCACCAGATCCTCGAGGGTCCGCTGCATCGTCTCCTCGGCGGCCGGCAGCGCGCTCACCGTGAAGCCGGGGATGCTCGTGGCCACGATCTCCCCATTCCGGTCGTAGATGGTGCCGCGCGGCGCCGGGATGGGGATGGGGCGCAGCCGGTTCTCCTCCGACCGGACCTCGTACTGCTCCCCACCCAGGACCTGGACGGAGTAGAACGCCATGAGCAGCACGCTGATGGCGAAGGCAATGAAGAACGTTGCCCCGAGCGCCCGGTTCTGCCTGGTTTCCGGCTGGAAGAGTCTCATCTGTCGTCTCGGACTGCTGCGCGCTCCCGGACGGAGCGCACGCTGCTACTCACCCATGAGGGTACGGATCTCGACGCGGAAGACGGATTCGTCGGACCGCGCCTCGTCGAGCACATTTCGGACCTGCACGCGGTCGAGCCCGTTGGGATCGATCCCCGCGCCCATGAGCGCCTGGATGACGGCCTCGGAATGGGTCCGTCCGCGATTGTAGAAATCCGGATAGACCACCAGCTCGTTGCCCTCCACCACCACAGGGTCGTAGCGAATCTCCAGGGTGGGCGGCTCCCGGAAGCGGGCGTGCCGGGTGGGCCGCCAGCTGCGCAGAATCCCGTCGATCTCCGATTCGGCCATGGTGGCGTCGCTCCACTCGTGGACGAGCCGGGCGAGCTCGATCACGTCCTCGTTCCGCATGCGGACGCACCCCTGCGAGGCGGGCGTACCGATGCTCTCGGACTCGGGCGTGCCGTGGATGAAGTAGAGCGGGGAGAAGAAGAGCTTCACCCGCCCCATCGGGTTGTTCGGCCCCGGGGGGGTGTCCACCCGTCCCTGTGTCCACTCGCGGTTGGGGGGCGGACGCCACCAGGGATTCCACTCGGCATGGTCCACCGTGAACCGGCCCGTCGGGGTGTACGCCTGGGGTAGGCCGACCGCAACGGGATAGCTGCGGATCTTCTCACCGTCCAGGTATACGCTGAGCCGCAGCGCGGGAATGTTGATGTCGATGTGGAGGGACGACCCGTCCTCGAAGACCGGAGCGGCCTCCGTTTCCACGGCCGGCGCGGCCAGGAAGGCCATCGAGAGAACCGCTGCCAAGATTCCGTGCATCATCGTCCTTCCGCTGGTGAATGCCGCAAATCCGAAACGATCCGAGATTCCCATCCGGACATCATACACGCGGGGGTGCGTCGGGTTCGTCCCCCTCATCGCGCGCCTCGCGATCGGACGTTGGGGAGTCGTCCTCGCGCACGATCCGCTCCGCCCTCCTCCACGTCCTGCGCACCCGTACGGACATCCTCCGTCGCAGCCGGCTCCGCTCCCAAACGGACAGCAGGAAGCCGGAAATGAGCCAAACCGCGGCGAGCACGGTGCCGACCAGGATCAGCTCGGTCATGCCCGCCGCACTGCAAAGCGGAGGCCCACCACCCGCTCCCCGTCGGTGAACTCGACGAGCACGTTCCGCGGCCCGGGCCCTCGTCCATGAGCCAGGATGCGGCAGCGATGTCCCCGCCGCCTGCCCAGCCACTTCCTCCAGTACCAGATGTGATCGAATTTGGCGCCGGAGCCCCTCACCGCGCAACCTCGTGCACCACACCGGCCTCCACGAAGAGGAGCTTCGCGATCACCGCCGATTCGTCGATCCGGTGCATTCGGGCTGCGGCCCGGCGGTAGGCGGCCATCTGTGGGGTGTAGTGCGCCGCGCGTTCGGCCAGCTTACTCGGATCGTCCGCCACCCGGTCGGTCTTGAAATCGAGGATCTCCACGGACCCCACCCGGTCGCCGTCGCGGATTAGCACCAGCCGGTCGATGATCCCTTCCATCAGCACATCCTCGTCTCGCATCACGAACGGGCTCTCGCGCTCGACCA
>SKRI01000233.1 GCA_007118565.1 Gemmatimonadota bacterium
CGGTGCACTCCACGGGACAGTTCCGCGTCCTCCAAAGCGGACAGTTGCCGGGAGAGGAGCGTCACCCCGACCGCAGACTGTCGCGCGCCTGCATCACCGTCCGAAGCGCGTCGTCCGCATCGCGGCCGAAGGCAGTGAGGTGGCCCATCTTCCGGTCGGGCCGTAGCTCGGACTTCCCGTAGAGGTGAAGGGACACGGCTGGCGTCGGGTACGCGGTGCGGGGCCAGCCGCGGGCGGCGCCTTCCGTGAAGTGCCGCCCCAGGAGATTGGCCATTGCGGTCGGCCGATGCAAGGTCGTGTCGCCGAGCGGAAGTCCGCAGACCGCGCGGAGCTGCTGCTCGAACTGGGAAACGGGACAGGCTTCCCAGGTGAGATGACCGGAGTTGTGGGGGCGCGGGGCCATCTCGTTGACCAGGAGGCGGTCGTCGTGCATCCAGAAGAGCTCCACCGCGAAGACACCCACGATGGAAAGGCCCCGCGCGATCGTGCGGGCGATGTCCACCGCCTCCGCCTCGACCGCGGACGGGGCACCGCTGGGGGCCACGGTCGTATCGAGGATCCCGTTCTGGTGGACGTTGCGGACGACGGGAAAGGCCGCATCCTCTCCGGCGGCGGAGCGGGCGAAGACGACCGACAGCTCCGCCTGGAACGAGACCATACCCTCGAGGATGAGCGGACGGCGGCCTCCTCCCACGGCGTGGAAGGCGCGGTCCGCCTCCTCCGGCGCGGCGATCCGGGCCTGGCCGCGCCCGTCGTATCCGCCCTCCGCCGTCTTGAGGATGGCCGGTGTACCGACCTCCCGGAGCGCCCGGGACAGATCCGCCGCGCTCCGCACCGGCCGGTACGGGGCCGTCTCCAGACCGAGCGCGGTGGCGCGGTCTTTTTCCCTGACACGGTTGCGCGAGACGCGCAGCACCTCCGGTCCGGGGTGCACCGGCGTGCCCCTCCCCAGGGAGGCGAGAGCGTCGGGGTCGGCGTTCTCCCACTCGAGGGTGAGGACGTCGGCTGCGTCCGCCAGCCGGCGCAACCCCTCCGGATCGTCGAGCGCGCTCGGCACGTGGAGGTCGGCCACCTGCGCCGCGGGCGCCCCCGCCCCGGGGTCCAGTACCGCGGTGCGGTAGCCCATGCGCCGCGCCTCGAGCACGAGCATCCGCCCCAGCTGGCCGCCGCCGACGATCCCGATCGTGGACCCCGGATGGATCACCCCACCCGTCATCCGGCGTCCCCCTCCTCGAGCGGCTGGTCGAGCGCCCGGGTGGCCATGCGCTCCCGGTAGTCGTCCAGACGATCACGCAGGGCGGCGTCCGAAGTGGCGAGGATTCGTGCCGCCAGCAGCCCCGCGTTTACGGCCCCTGCCTCGCCGATGGCCACCGTGGCTACCGGAACGCCCCGCGGCATCTGCACGATGGAGAGGAGGGAGTCCATCCCGCTGAGGCTGGAGGAGCGGATGGGGACGCCGATCACGGGGAGCGAAGTCTTGGCGGCCGTCATCCCGGGGAGGTGCGCCGCGCCGCCCGCCCCCGCGATCAGCACCTTCAACCCCCGCTCCGCCGCGGCTTCCGCGTAAGCGAACATCCGGTCCGGGGTGCGGTGGGCGGAGACGATCTCGAACTCGCAGGGGACGTCCAGCTCCCGCAGCACGGAGACGGTCTCCTGCATGGTGGGCCAGTCCGAGCTGCTGCCCATGATCACGCCGACGAGGGGCGGCTCCTCCATGAAATTCGTGGTTCGGGGACGGTTCTCGAGCTCGATGCGGCAATGTAGGTCACCGGTCGGACCGCTGCCAACCGCTGTGAGGCTCGCCCTCCACTGGGGCGGCTGTCGGGAGCTTCCGTTGCGGTCGGATCCACCTCCCGCCTAGCTTCCCCGTCCGGCAGGACCATCGCCCCTCACCGGAATCGGACCCCATGACGCTCGAGGAGCTCCAGCGCCGCGTCGATGCCTATATCGGCCAGTTCAGGGAAGGGTATTTCCCGCCGCTCGTGAACCTGGCGCGGCTCACCGAGGAGGTGGGCGAGCTGGCGCGGGAAATCAACCACCGCGAGGGCCCGAAGAAGAAGCGGGCGGACCAGGACCCCTCCGAGCTGGCCCTCGAGCTGGGTGACGTCCTCTTCGTCCTGCTGGTCCTCGCCAACCAGCTCGACGTCGATCTCGAGGACGCGATCGCCCGGACGATGGAGAAGTACGAGGTCCGCGACGCGGATCGCTGGGAGCGCCTGCCGTCCTGAGCCGATTTTCGCTCCGGCGGGAGGTGCAGCCCCAGCAGCCGGCGTCTCAGCCGCTCTCGAAGACCCTGCCGAGCTCGTCGACCAGCACCTCGTTCTCCTCGACGGTGTTATAGAAGTGCGGGGAGATGCGGATGAAGCGGTCCCGCGCGTCGACGACCACGCTGCGCTTCCGGAGCCGGTCGGCCAAGACCTTGGCGTCCCGGCCGGCCGGGACCTCGACCGTGACGATTCCCGACCGGCGGGCCGGATCGCTCGCATAGCGCGCCTCGAGCCCTGCACCGGCCAACCGCTCCAGGAGGTCGTCGGTCAGCGTTCGGATCCGCTCGGCGACGCGCGGCATCCCCGCCTCCAGCAGGATCTCGAGGCCGCCCAGCGCCGAATGAACGGTGGAGAGGGCGGGGGTTCCGGGCTCGAATCGGCGGGCGTCATCCCTGAGGTGCAGCTTCTCGATGTCGAATCCGAACTGGTCCTCCACCCCGAACCAGGAGGGGGCGGCGGGCGCCAGCTCCTCGATGCGCTCGCGGCGGACCCAGAGGTATGCCAGCCCCGGCCCCCCGAGCATCCACTTGAGCGGTCCGGACGCGTAGACGTCCGCCCCGAGCGCCCGCGCATCGACGTCCAGCTGCCCCGCCGCCTGGTAGCCGTCCACGATGAAGAGGGCCCCGGCCCGGTGCGCCGCCTCGGCGATCGGGGGAAGATCCTGCACGAATCCGGTGGAGAAGAAGACGTGGCTGGTCGCCACCACAGCGGTGCGATCGTCGATCGCCTCGAGCCACCGCTCTGTGGTGACGCCGATCCCGTCGTCGCTCGGCACGCGCACGACCTCGACTTCCGATCGCCCCATCCACTGGTAGGCGAGGGTCGGGAAGTCCATCTCCGCGACCACCACCCGGTTCCGCCTTCCATAATCGATGCCCGAAGCCACCGAGCCGATGGCCGCCGACACGCTCGAGGAGAGCGCGATCTCGCCGGGCTCTGCGTTCCAGAAGGTGGCCACGCCGCTGCGCAGCGCGTCCAATCTCCCCCACCACTCTTCGTACCAGGCGGCCGCGCCCATGGCATTCCAGAGCGCGTGGAACTCACCAACGTATCCCAGGGAGCGGCGGGAGAGCGCCCCCAGCGAGCAGGAGTTGAGATAGGTGGTGTGGCGCAGGATCGGGAACTCGTCGCGCCAGGATTCGAGCGGGCGCTCCCCGGACGGGGGGGTGGGGGTCATGTCGGTCGCGGGCACGTGAGGGGCTGCAAGAGGATGCGAGCGCTCAACTTGCCCTCCGCGGGGAGATGGCGTCAAGCGGGCACGGGTGGCACGTCCGTGTGTAAGAGGGAGCCATGAGCGGTCCGAGCAGTCACCGAAAGCAGCGCTGGTCTGGCGCCATCCGCACCCGGGCGCTGGAGCTGGGCTTCGAGGCGGTGGGCATCGCCCCCGTCCGCGCGAGCGACCATGCCCCCGCGTACCGCCGCTGGGTGGAGGAGGGAAGGGCGGGGGAGATGGAGTATCTGGCGCGCGAGGACGCGGTCGCCAGACGCGCCGATCCGTCGGTCCTGGTGGACGGCGCCCGCACGGCCGTGGTCGTGGCCAAGAACTACTACGTTCCCGACGAGGACGGCGAGGTTGAGGATCCCTCGCGTGCGATCTTCGCCCGCTATGCCCGCGACCGCGACTACCACGACGTCCTGACCCCTCGGCTCGTTGCCCTCCAGGAGTGGATCAACGATACGCTGATGCCAGTGGGCGGCCGCGCCTACATGGACACCGGTCCGGTGCTGGAGCGGGAGCTCGCGGCCCGCGCGGGACTGGGCTGGGCCGGGCGCAACACCATGCTCATCCGTCCCGGGCTGGGGTCGTACGTCTTCCTGGGGACGGTCCTCCTCGACGTGGAGCTGGCGTACGATGATGGCTTTGACGGCGAGCACTGCGGCTCCTGCACCCGCTGCGTGGACGCCTGCCCCACCGACGCGCTCATGGGTCGCGATGCCTCCGGCGCCCCGGTCATGGACGCTCGCCGCTGCATCTCCTATCTGACTATCGAGCTCAAGGGGCCGATCCCCCGCGATCTTCGCCCGCTGATCGGCAACCGGATCTACGGCTGCGACATCTGCCAGGAGGTATGCCCCTGGAACTCCGAGAAGTTCGTCCAGATCACGGACGAGCCGGCCTTCCGGCCGCGTGAGGGGGTGCACGGAGCGGAGCTGATCGAGCTGATGAAGCTGACCCCCGAGGGCTTCCGAAAGCGGTTCCGGAAGTCGCCGGTCAAGCGGGCCAAGCGGCGGGGGCTGCTCCGCAACGTGGCGGTGGGACTGGGCAACTGGGGCTCGCCGGAGGCGGTGCCGGTACTGACGGAGGCGCTGTCCGACGAGGAGCCGCTTGTGCGCGGGCATGCAGCCTGGGCGCTGGGACGCATCGGCACAGAAGGATCTACGCAGGTACTGCTGGGGCGCGCTGAGTCAGAGGAGGATTCTTGGGTCCGGGAGGAGATCTCGCTCGCTCTATCCGCCATCGAGAGGGAGAGCAGCCGGTGACCGGGCGCGGGTAGTTCCGACGCTTCTTGCACCGCGATGTCTTCTCGGCTCTGCGTGCCGTCTCCTAGAAACAGCTCGCGTGAGACGAGCGGGGCCCACTCCGCGGCGAACGCCGGTAGAGATGGGCTCGCGGGCTCCCTTCTCCTTGTAGAACAGCTCGCCAATCAATGCAGGTCGATCAGGAATTACCGACGGCGCGGTGGCCCCATCGGACGCCGCGCGGTTCGGTGACCCCCTGCGAAACAAGGTAACCTCCCCATCGTGCCCAGCGCCTGATGGATCCTGCGCTCATCGCGTACGCCCCGCGGTGCGGAGGTGCCAGTGCCGCAGCGTGAACCAGGCGACCGAGGAGAAGAGGAAGATGAAGAGTCCGAAGACGAGGGTCACCAGAGAGATACCGAAGCCGCCCCAGACGAGCGGAGTCTCGACCGCCCCCGCCATGACCACCGCCTGCGCCATGATCACGATGCCGACGACCATGCCGAGGAAACCCAGCACCACGCTCGTCACTCCCCAGAAGAGGATGGCCTGGAGGGACAGGGTGATGTCGGGTACGCCGCCGCGTGCTTGAGCGATCCGTACCGCCGCCCGGATCGAGAGTACGATGACGCCCGCACCGATTACGAGGAGCGGCCACATCATGACGCCGCCGCTCAGGAAGGTTTCGATCATGACTTCCTCCGCTTGCCGAGGTGGATGACTTCTGCCGCGCCCTGGACACGCCTGCGGGGTGCGGCCTCACCGAGCAGCTCCGCGACCTCGACCTCCTCGAGGGTGGCCGCTCGGTTGGCCAGGACGAACCAGACCAGCGCTCCGGCGACGCCGAGGAGGAGTCCCATGGCGAGGAGCGCTCCGTCGCGGGCGAGGGAATCCCACATGGTGAGGTGCAGGGCCGCGTCGGACGTGCCGGATACGTGCAGGATGCTCAGCGCGTGGAGACTTTTCGCCAGCGCCAAGAGCCCGGCGGCGGGTGCCACGGCCGCCAGGAGGAGGAGCGGTGCCAGCCCCTTCCGGAGGTCCTTCCACGACGCGTCCGGCTCGAAGAAGAGCTTGCGGATGCGGACGGCCGCGATCCCCAGGATTCCGGCACCGCTGGCGGCGACCAGCCAGAAGAAGGGGCTTGCCGCATTCCCCAGGATCTGCGGGAGGGCGATCAGGGCGGCTCCCACCAGCACTGGAGCAACGCCGAGGCAGAGGAGCGCGATGTCGCCGCGGCTGCCGAGCCGACCGGCGCCCGACCGCGGCCAATCGACGAAGGGCGCTCGATGCATCTCCGCAAGGCGATGGAGCATTCCACCCGACCCGATCACCTTCTCCTCGGCGCGGCGCGCCGCCTCGTCGTCCCCCATCCCCGCGGCCCGGTAGTATTCGAAGACGTCTTCGAGATCGGCCGCCATCTCCAGGAGTAGACGGGTCCGGACGGGCCGCGGGAGGTCGAGGCCCCGGACCGTTTCACGCAGCGCTGGTGCGAACCTGCTGGGCGTCGTCATCGATGAGTCTGCTGAGGTTACGGTAGAGGTCCGCCCACTCGCTCCGGAGCTCCCGCAGGTACTGTCTGCCGGCCGGCGTAATACCGTACTCCTTCCTGGCCCGCCCCTCGCCCGGCTCGGACCACGCCCCCTCGATCAGCCCCTCCTTCTCCAGACGGTGAAGGATGGGGTAAAGCGTGCCATGGTTGAAGGTGAAGAAACCACGGCTTCGCTCCTCCACGTCGAGGGCCATCTGATACCCGTGCATTCGGGAGCGGGCCAGCGTGGAGAGGAGGAGTAGCTCGTTCAGGCTGCGCGCCAGGCTCTGGGTGTCCATGGGAAGTGTGTGGGGGAGGCCGAAATCCGCGGGTAGCGGAATGTATCGAGTCTCTATGCCTGTGCCTCTATCATATCGAGAGACGATATAATCTGTCAAGGGTGTCGCAGTGTAGACAGCGAGGTGCGGAGGCGGCTGCACGAGGTGTAGGCTATTGCGGACGGCGGTTGATCGGGTCGCCAAAGGGACATTGCTCCGATGCACCAGAAACTTCTGCGTGCGCTCTCCCGTAGATCGATATGACCCGTCCGAACCCCTGACCCGCGCGAGCACCATGACCCTGAAGAAGCGTACGACGACCCCCACCCTCGGCCTTACAACCCTCCTCATCCTCGCCGGCGCGTGCACCCCGTTCGACCGGCTCCAGGCGCAGGGGACCCAGAGTGCTGAGCCCGTCCGCTGGGAGGGGCAGATGGCGCCCGGCACCACCCTGGAGGTGCAGGGATTCAACGGCCAGATCCGGGCGGTCGCGGCTACCGGCTCGCAGGCGCGGGTGGAGGCGAGGCGTAGCGCGCGGAGGGGTGACCCCTCCGAGGTGGAGATCCGGGTGGTCGAGCACGCGGGCGGCGTGACCCTCTGCGCCATCCACCCGAGCGCTCGTCGCGCCGAGTGCCAGCCCGGGCGCGAGGTGCGGCAGTCGATCCCGAACAACCACATGCAGGTCGTGTTCACGGTCGAGGTTCCCGCCGGCGTGCACCTGAGCGCCCATACCTCGAACGGTGCGATCACGGCCGAGGGGGTTGCCGGCGACGTGAATGCTCGAACGAGCAACGGTCCCATCCGGGTCGACGGCGCTCGCTACGCTGATGTCCGGACCAGCAACGGCCCCATCACATTGCGGACGAACGGCGAGGCGACGGCCTCGACGAGCAACGGGGCGATTACCGCCCACGTCGGACGCCTGGAGGGCGACACTCCGCTCCGCTTCACCACGAGCAACGGCCCCATCAACCTAACGCTGCCGGCGGGGGCGAACGTTTCGCTGGACGCGCGCACCTCGAACGGCCGGATCCAGAGCGACTTCCCGGTCACCGTCTCGGGGACCATGCAGCGAAATCGCATGACGGGGACGATCGGCGCCGGCGGTCGTCCGCTCGAGGTGCGGACCAGCAACGGCTCGATCCGGCTCCGGCAGGGCGCGTAGAGCGGCTGCGGAAGCGTCGGACGTGATGCCCGCCCGTGCCTTTCGGGCTCGTGGAGGATCTGTTGGCCGGCGAAACAGAACAAGGGATTTGTCCAATCCTGTTTTTCGAGGTCGAAGGACTCTTCCTCGATATCCTGGGCTTGGTCGTCGAGCTCGATCTCATCCTTGAGATCACGGCGGATCCGGAAGGTGGGTTGCTGGGCGCCCTGCTGGAAGGACTCCTCTGCTGACTCGACCGATGATAGCAGGCGATGTCGATCGGACCCCGTCTTGGTCGTCGCCGTTACAGGTTACCAGACGCGGAGGATGAAAAAGGGGGAGGGAGCGATTCGCTCCCTCCCCCTCGTTCATCGGCCTGGAAAGATCAGCCGGGCATGGACATTCGGCTCACTCGCCCAGCCGATCCTTCACGGTCGCCTGGATGATCGCCTTGAGCGCGACACGGTCTAGCTCTTCGAGTGACTCCTGACTGCTGTCGGTGAGGTCGTAGGCCCTGATGATGGTGCGGAGGTGGTCCGGGTGCAGGGCGTCCAGCTCATCATCGAGGAGGTGCGGCGCCTGCAGGTATACCGCGAAGGGGTTCAACACGGCGTGCGCCCGTTCACGCTCCCGCGGCTGCGCCGTGAAATGCTCCCTGTCGACCCCCTCGATGGCGTCGAGAGCGCGTTGGAGCGCTCCCTCATAGTAGGTGGCGTCCAGGCCGGTGGCCCAGTATTCGAGATCGTCGCGGTTGGGCTGAGTCGTTTCCCGTCCCGTCGACAGCACCGGCCCTTCCCCCGCGGCCGGCCAGAACGTCAGCCAGCCCGCCCAGGTGCCGTTCCGGCGCTCGTGGCCGTGCACCCCGACGTTGAACTTCCGACCGGCCGGACCCTCGACCGTCCCCGAGAATGTATGGATCAACGAGCTCATGGAACCTCCCTCGCGCCCGGGGCGCAGCACCGTTCAGGTCGTGCGACGGCTTTCTCCTCGCCGGCGCGGCGAGCAGGCCCGAGGAGCACGAAGCGTTCCCCACCTGACCGCCGAGCGATAAAATAATTCAGCGCAACCGGTGGATGCCTCATCCGGTATTTCCATGTCCCGTTGGGTCCCGGAATTGCCGTACGATGTGGGGATGTCGGCCAGAGGGAATCGGCTATTCTCATCCGGTCAGCGGCTCGACAGGCCGCGGCGTGAGAGGCGGCTCGCCTTTTCCCGTCGAGAAACGGCGGATGATCAATTCACTCCTTCCTCTTCAGATGTTTGTGGGCTTGAGGCGGAATGGGCGTTCGGTCAAATTTACGGCAGGCGTGATGTCGGCCCCTTCAGGATGATGCCATGCGCGTGCGACGCCACAGCTTTACCGAGCAGGATCTACCGCAGGGATTCCAGATATACGAGGACCGGTTGTATGTCTCAGGTGTCGGCCCTCGAAAGCGCGAGGCAATCGCCTTCGCGAACGCGAAGCTCCGCTGGCTCGAGCTGGAGTGCGAGCCGGACAATGAGACCGACTTCAACGCCTGCCGCGTGATGGGCTGCTTCAGGGCTCGCTTCCGTATGAAGCGATACCACATCGGCTATGTACCCCGTGAAGCGGCGCGAAGGATCGTCGAGGGGGGCTTCGAGGACGCGGTTCAGCTCCGATTGCTGAAGAGCTATGTCGGCAGCGGCGATTTCGTGGAGATCGAATTTCATATCCTCGGTCCGCAGGATCGGATAGAGGAGTACCGGTCGCCACGGAGGAGTCCCCTCGAGACTGAAGCCGAGCCGAAGATCGTCCGCTTCGCCGGTTAGCGGCACGAGAGGGACAAATCGGGGGCCTTCAATCCGACATCGCTCGCGTCACCGCATCTCCGAGCGCGTCGAGACTGAACGGCCGGGTCAGCAGGGGGCGCTGCGTTTTTTCCAGGAATCGCCGCTCACCCGCTCCCAGCACCCGGCTGGAGTGGAAAACGAGACGGTCCGCCAATCGGGACCGGCGGTCTTTAAGCCGCTCGTAGAACTCGGGTCCGCCCATGGACTCGGCGGCGATGTCGCAGAGGATCACGTCGAACTCCTCTCCGGCATCGAGCTTTCGCAGGGCTTCCTCGGCGCTCGGCACGACCTCCGCCTGGCAACTTATCCGCTCGAGCCCGCGCTGCATCACCTGGGCAATCTCCGGCTCGTGATCGACTATGAGCGCCCGCTCCGGCTGCGGCGCAGTGGCCGCCTCGCCCCCCGCATCCTCCTCCACCGTCCGGGCGGTGCTCGGAAGCCCGACCACGAACCGGGCGCCTCCCGCCCCGGGCTTCGCGCCCGCCACCGGAGGCTCGCCCCAGTTCTCTGCGGTGATCTCCCCACCGTGCATCTGGACGACCTCGCGGCACACCGAGAGGCCGAGCCCGCTCCCGACCCACCCCTTGGTGGATACGAAGGGGGCGAAGATCGATTTCAGCATGTCCTCCTGGATCCCCGGCCCGGTGTCCTCGACCACGAGCTCGGCCCGACTACCGGAGCGCCGCACCAGGATCCGCACGGTCCCGGAGTCGGAGCCGAGCTCGATCGCCTGTCGGGCATTGGTAAGGAGGTGGTGAAGCAGGTGCGTGATCTGCACCGGGTCGGCCATCACCGGCGGGGTGCGGGGGTCGATCGTGAGATCCACGCGGATGCCCTCCGCCTCCAGGGCGTGCCGACGGAGCCG
The DNA here is from genome assembly GCA_007118565.1 of Gemmatimonadota bacterium. GTDB lineage: Bacteria > Gemmatimonadota > Gemmatimonadetes > Longimicrobiales > Longimicrobiaceae > SKRI01. The sequence goes on from SKRI01000233.1 coordinate 10,355, forward strand.
GACCGCTCCCTCGACGGCCTCCCCGAAGTCAAGCGAGCGCATGTCCGGCTCGACCACCGCGGAGAGCATGAGAAGGTCGTGGAGGATTGCGGCGGCGCGATCGGTCGCATCCCGGATCGCTGCCAGATCCTCGGCCAGGTCCTCGGCGAGGTCATCCATGAGGAGGAGCTGCGCAAGACCGGAGATGATCGCGAGCGGGTTGCTCACCTCGTGGGAGACGGCGGCAGCGAGCTGCCCCATGGAGGCTAGCCTCTGGGCCTGGAGCAGTTGCTCCTGGGCTTCCTTCTCCTCCCTCAGGTCCCGGTCGATGACCAGGACCGCCGAGAGTTGTCCCTCGTCATCGCGTACGGCCACGGCCGTTCGCCGCACCGGGACGCGCGCGCCGTCCGCCGATTCCGCCACGCACTCCCCCCGCCAAACCCCCTCCTCCCGCACCACGCGCTCGATTCCGGCCTGACCTGCCCGGTCGTCCGAAACGAGCTCGAAGGTGGCTGGCTTCCCCACGAGCTGGCCCGCAGAGTAGCCGAGGAGCGACTCCGCGGCGGGATTGACGTAGCGAATCCGCCATTCGGGGGAAAAGATCTTGAACGGATCGGGCATTCGTTCCATGGCCACCTCGAGATCGCGAAGCCGCCGCGCCCGACTGTAGTCGCGCTGGCGGAGCCGGAGGTGCCGGAAGAGCCTGCCGACCTCATCGAGCACGTTGATCAGGATCCGCTGGTCGGCGGCTGGTAGCGGATCCGCACCACGCGCCATGGCCAGCAGCGCCACCCCGAGCGAGTGGCCGTCCGGCGCCATACGCACGGCGTACACGGTCCCGGCGCTGATAATCGCCAGCGCCTCGCGTGCCTGTAGCGGCAGATCGGCGGTGTCCGCCCGGAGGGTGACGATCTGGTTGCGCCGGAGGGCATCCGGGTCCGGTAGGAGACCCATCAACGACGCGAGCTCGAACTCCTGGAGGCTCAGCCGGTCGTGCGCGCCTTCGGTGGCGAACGCTTCGAGCCGGGACGCGTTCCGGCGGGAGCGGGGGAACACGAAACCCACGGCGGTGGCGTCGAAGAAGCTGCGGATGATCTCCGCGGCACTCTGCAGGGCCGGCTGCGGGGCGTCGAAGCGGAGGGCGGCGCGGCAGACGTCGGCGAGGAGGTCGTTCTCACGGCTCATGAGCTACGCAAACCTTTGCAAAGCAAGAGGATGCGGCGCCGTCCGAAAGGCAAGGCCCATGCCCGTCGTCGATGCGCAGATTTGCAACACAAAATTACGCGGCCAGGAGCCCTGCGAGCCCCGGCGCATCGAGCTAGGACTCACAGAGCTTCGGTTGCCGGAGCGCGAGTCTCCTGCTCGATCTCTGCAATTTCGCGGGGACGGCGAGGCGCTACCGAAGCTCCAGCGCCCGGAGGCGTCGGGTCGCGTCTGCCCGGGCGGCGGGAAGGGTCAGACGGAACGTGGATCCGCGGCCGGGACGTCGCATGACCAGGAGGTCGCCGTTCATCCGTCGAGCCCACGTCCGCGCCGCTTTCATCGGAAGGCGGGCTCCCAGGGGCCGCCCGCTGATCGCCTCGAGCTCCTCCGGCTCGACGCCGAGGCCGGAATCGGAGATCTGGATCTCCGCCATCTCTCCTGCGGTCTGAACGGTGAGGGAGATGCGTCCGCGCTGCGCGCTCGAGCGGACGGCATCACCCACCAGGCAGACGACGATCTGCGTCAGCTTCTCCGCGTCGGCCCAGACGGCGATTCCTTCGTCGGTGGTTTCCCACCATACGGAGAATCGGATTGCCTTCTCGGTGATCAGGGGACGGAGCAC